>DCXX01000120.1:17468-41563 GCA_002329125.1 Fidelibacterota bacterium UBA2125
CCTACATGGGCAACACCTTTAAACGGCAGAAGATGATGTTCACAAAGTGAAAAAAAATCTATGTCTTTAACTACGACGATCTCATCACATTTCTCATTGAACACCGCATCGCCAACAACTTCTTCAGGCGTCTGCTCATATCCCTTGGCGAAAGTCGTCCACGATTTTGCAACCCTGTGCGGCGTCTTTATGAGCCCTTCACGTTCGGAATCTTCGCCAATCTCTTTCAGTAAATCTGAAATGATCGATTCAATTTTTTCCATATTATCACCGTTCATATGGCTTCCTCAGCAAAACGTTTGTAACCCCACACCTCTTCCGGATCTTCATGGACTTTCGGCTTCAAGACCCAGACCCCGAGGTAAAACAGCGGTGTATCAAAAAGAGCAAAAAAGAACTTGAACAAGTAGGAATAATAGATGAGTGGAAGGAGATCACCAAAGGTATTTACATTGTTTCCTAAATTATTTGCATAATACAAGATTGTTAGTATTGCGGTAGTATCAACCAGTTGACTGGCTGTCGTGGAAAGATTGTTTCTCAGCCAGAGATGCTTTCCCTTGGTCAATTTTTTCCAAAAATGAAACATATGCACGTCCACCGTCTGAGCCACAAGATAAGCAATCATGGAAGCGATCACATTTCCCACCATAAACTGATAAACCGATTCAAAAGTAGATGTAGCACCGGAGATGCCTCTGGCATCTGGAAGAAGATGTCCTAAAGTCATGATACCCAGCATGAATAAGTTCATGGCAAACCCTGTCCAGACAATGGTCTGCGCCCTTTTCTTACCATAAAGTTCACATATGAGATCGGTGGCAAGGAATGTAAACGGATAGGCCAGTACCCCAGCAGGAACAGTAAGCCCAAAAACGTTTACAAATTTTGTTGTACCAATAACATTACCTAAAACTAGAGCAGTAAGAAAAACCCCGCTCAGAAATAAAAATAGTCTGTCTTTAAAACTCATTCAGAGGCGGGGCCGTAGTAATCAGTGTATATGGTAGGTGTTTCCCGGACCCGTATCCGATGAAGTTTCGTATCCTCAAGTTCCGACTCTATCTGCTCCCACATCCAGATAACCATGTGTTCAGTGGAAGGTTGTTTACCCCGAAACCACGGAATTTCTTTTTCAATGGTTGAGTGATCAATAACATTGATCACTTTCTTGTTAACAATTTTCTTTAGTGCATTAAGGTCAACTAAAAAACCCGTCTCTTCATTTATTTCACCTGTAACGGTCACCTCAAGTTCATAATTGTGACCGTGCAATCGAGAATCTTTCCCAAAAACTTCTCTGTTTTTCTTACTGCTCCAATCGGAATGTCCGTATTGGTGAGCAGCGCAAAATTTGAATTTTTTTGTCAGGTAGGGCATTGATGACCCGGTATCTATAATTTAATCCTTCAAATGTGCTTCTATAAATTTACAGCCCCTGACCAGTATGGGGAAAGAATTCCACATTAAACAGATGCCAGACTATACCAGTGATGAGGGACAAATATCACTTAAACAGCAATCGGTGCACTGGGGCCGTCTGGCGATGCAGACATGGCGGCCATGCGCTATTATCAAATGTGTCAAAATAACCCACTCTTTTTTTTCGACTAAATCCATAATCTCGAACTCAATCTTAACAGGGTCTTTCTTTTGGGTAAATGCCAGTAGATTCATGATTCTGACCATATGTGTATCAATGACCATGGACGGCACATTAAACACTGCCCCAAGGACACAGTTGGCTGTTTTTCGCCCCACTCCAGGCAACGCCAGCAAATCTTCCATGGTGCCGGGTACTTCACCTGCGTACTCCTCCTGAATCATGAGGCTGGAACCTTGAATAGATTTCGCCTTTTGATTGTGATAGCCTGTAGAGCGAATATCTTCAGACAGTTCATTGACGTTGCAGTAAGCAAAAGCCGCTACTGTCTTATACTTTTTGAACAGACCGGGAGTAACCATATTTACCCGCTTGTCTGTACACTGCGCCGAAAGGATAGTCGACACCAATAGCTGGTGAGCATCCCTGTAATCGAGGCTGGTTCGGGCTGTGGGATACTCGTTTCTCAATCGGGCTATGACCTGAGCCATTCGCTTCCGCTTTAACATTTTCGATTCTTTTGGCATCAGCCGCCGCTTTCCACTACAGCCGGCAGATTTATTGCTAGGGAAGATTTTGGAAACACCCAGCGACACCCAGCTTCTTTCGCTTCATCCATGAGCCTTTTCGACACACGACCGGCACACCCCACCACAGACATTTCAGACGATTCGCTTACTAGTTTGCGTATCAGATCCATCGGTTTCTGATCAACTTCATCAAGATCAACAATAACCACCTTGGCATCTTGTGAATCTTCAGATTCCGTGTCGGGAAATACGCATTCGTCGCCCCGTGCCGTTAGGGAGTCGGCAATTCGTGTTCCCAGTTCGAAGTCCCGGATAAATAAAGCTACTTTGGTCACTGTTTCCCCCTATCCAATGCTATTTGTTCAATAGCATACTTATCCCCATCCCGTTTGAGCCGGACAGCCTCAGTTGTTCCGTCATGTGGCAAAACGATGATCCAATTTTCATCCGCCGCCTGATTGAGTACTGATTTTTTCTCTTCCAGCGTCTTGAGAGGTTTATTATCGAAAGCCATGATACATGGAATTCGGAAATGAAGTCGTGTTGGGAAAAGATCGCTGCCAAAGAAAAGAGTGGTATTGCCGTCTGAAAGGAGAGGGTGCATCTGCCCAGGAGTATGACCATGAGTTATTCTAATCTGAATACCGGCGATGAATTCTTCTTCACCATCCAGAAAAGTGAACATTTCATTCTCAGCCAACACTTTCCAGTTTTCCAGGCGGTAGCTACCCTTATCTTTTTCCGTTGGTGCGTTGGCCCAATCCCAATTGGACTTCTGTAGCCAGTATTTGGCATTTAGGAAAGTAGGAACCACCTTCCCACCATCAAGACTTGTATTTCCACCGGCATGGTCAAAATGAAGATGGCTGCAGATGACGTCAGTAATTTCATCGGGTTTAACAGATAATTCACCCAAAGATGCCTCAATATTCACTACGGAAGGATCCGTGTTCAGGATAGCCTTCATTTTTGAATCCCACTTATTACCGTTTCCTGTATCTACCAGAATAGTTTTTCCATTTCCCCGAATGAGAAGAGAGCGCGTTACCGCCGGAATTCTATTTTTATCATCCGGCGTAATCTCCTTTTCCCACATACTTTTTGGGATAACCCCGAATATGGAGCCGCCATCCAGGCTGAAACGGCTGGTTACGAGTGAAGTAACTTTATAGTTTCCTATCTTCATCTGTCACTGATTGATGAATTCACTTGAAGAAGTCTCCCAGCCAGCAAAGGTATATATTGTTCAGGAACAGCTCTGGTAAGAGATTGAAGTGAATCGAGCAATAGAAAATCTGATTCTTCTGTCTTAAATGATTTGATCCAACTCTCAGCCAATTCTGTGGTCCAAGACCAATCATCTGCGGCACGGACCCGGGAAAGGAAGTGAGTCAACTGAGGTGGATTATTGTCTTTGATAGCTTTGATGATAGAATTAGCGGATGATTCTTTCCGAAAGGCACCATTCTTTTCTGTCAAGGGTTTGGACTTGAACTGTCGTTCGGCCCATAGTTTAAGCCCTTTTCGGTAACCGCTTTGCCGAGGGCTGTCCGTTTCCCACAGCCGCAAAGCCGTAGAGAAAAGAGAAAGGTCCCTGTCATCACTGTTTTTCAATACATCTTCTAAAAACGGGTACAAACTGTCGTCTCTGGATAAATCTGCCATTTCTATGGGGCGAGGCTGTTTCGTCACTTCAGTCAGAAGTAGATTCATAAACGGTTCCGGCTCTTTTTCACCGCCGAATACCGCTGAGCGGTAGACACCGTATACAAAAGTACCCAATTCATCCATATGGTGAGTGGCCACCTCCATGATCATTTCTATAACTGCAACACGATTGTCTGAAACGACCGCGATCTTGGCTGCCTCACATCTCGCTTTTACAGAGTCACCTTCTACCACTGCCCAGAGAAAATCCTGGGTGAACAACGGCTGATTTAACTCCTCCTGTTTCAGTTCGCTTTTTGCCAGACTGTCATCGCTTGCCTGGGAATAGTGACAAATTTCTATGGCCTTCTCAACGATGGGTCTGGAGGGAGAATCCAATCTAAGAGCTGCCAGGTTCTTGAGAGAATTGAGTGCTATGAGAGGGTGTGCACTGTTATCATCGGATGCCGCGTAAGTACAGTGATTGGATGCGGAAAATCGAAACAGATCCTTGAAAAATAATCTGAGGACAGTATCGCTGGAGACAGCTTCGTTTATTACATTCTTCAGGCCATTCAGATCATTCTCGAGCAAGAGTGAACTGAGGAGTAGTGTTTCAGATGTGGTATTCATCCAAACTGTTATAATCTAAAGTAAATCTGGCCGGAGACCGGACGCTTAAACTTACTGCTCTTTTTCCTCCGTCTCTTTCTCCACTTTGGGACCGAGCGGAAAAGTAATCCTTAAAGAGAATCCGACCAGACGTGAATGTTGAGTTGGCCAACCACCAGGAGACCTGTGGGGAACATCAAACCTGCTATACTCTTCATTCTGTTTAACATAATCATCCCACGAAGGTATATAAATTTTTGTGAGAGGCATGCTGGCGAAATCATGAAAATATCCAGCCTCTAATCCAAATTTACTCTTCCGGAAGAGACCCATGAGAAAACCGACTCGTGTACTCTGACCACTTTCCTTATAGGAGCCGTCAGGAATAACCATCCCCCGGAAAGCCCAGTAGATAGTATCTCCTTTTTTCTTCCCGTCACGAAATTTGTAATAGGTGAAATCATAGTTCGTATTGGGTGTAAGACTCCATCCCAAGTTCAGAACATCCCGTTTCTTACCTTTTTCAAACAGTGTCCTCGAGTAATCGATACCTGAACCATAGATGGGCACACCGACGCGAAGACCAAGATCACTCACATCGGAAAGGCCAAAACGATAAAACATTACAGGAAAAATATTTTCTGTCGATAGTGTATAGCCATAATATTTTTCACCTTTTTTCAATGTATGGTCTGCAACCGTAGGATGAGCAGCGCATCCCAAATATAATGAGACAAGAGCGAGCGAAAGAATTGGGGTGAGACGGCGCAATTTTAATTTACGGAAGTTTATCCGCCCTCTGCGCTTTTCTGCTCTCTCAATGGTGTTGGTGGCAGATTAAGTACATCAGCTGAGAAAAATTCAGCAAGATGACGCACAATATCTAAAACTCCAACAATAGCAACAGGTTTACCTTCATCATCCATTACTGGGACATGTCGAAAACCACCCTCTGTCATCCTGTTCAAAGCAAAGGCTATGGAGTCACGTCCTCGCAAACTTTCCGGAGAATGTGTCATATAATCGTCAACAATCTCCTCATTGTAGTCAAACCCTTTACCCGCCAGCTTCATAATAACGTCTCTCTCAGTAAAAATACCGTGAAGTTTCTCATCTACCACCAGAACGCATGCAACTCCTTCAGCCCGGAATTTCTCAATAACAGTTTGAATGGTGGTCCCACGTTCCACCAAGACCATTTTGTGTAGAGTAAGCGTATCGATGGGATCATTAATGGAGATACCTTCTGTCATCTCCTTACTTTCTTCGAATTCCTGTTCATCCATCAACTGATGTTCATCATCAAAAAACTCGCTCACTATTACCTCCTTTATAATTACAGTAATTCATTGATTTCAAATCTACATCCAGACCATATGATTCCCAAGTAGGAGCGGTCATAGGTCATAATCCCAGAACTTTGTCTACCAGCTTAACCATGTCGAGAACATTTAATTTTGAATCGTGATTCATATCAGCTTTGGCTCTTTCATCATCAGATGCAGAATCGGGCCACATCAATAAATCAGCCAGTTTCAACAGATCAGCAACATCGATGAGACAATCACCCGTGAGATCTCCAGAAGAGACATCAAGAACTGGATAGGTCAAAAGTTGAAGATCATCAATATAGAAACCGTCCTCTTCACTGTAATCATCAGACCTTAGTACGAAACGGATAAAAACTTCACCGAACCCCTCGAAAGCACCAAAATCAATGGTTTCTTTGACCCAATCTGTCTGCTTTCCGTCATATACAAACATTCCTTTGGGCTGTCCACTACCTGATCCTGTGGATTTCTTAGTGTATTTACCCGGTAAGGAAATCCAGGGACCGCCATTAGCCTTCGCTTCAATGGAAACACCATCGTAGTCATCTTCAATATCCCATTTTGCCCAGAAGACCAGTCGGCTGTTGGAAGCATTAGTAAGATCGACGGGAGAATCAATCACCAGACTCATGGCACTGTTGGAACTGTAGTTACCACTGGGGCTGTCCGTTATAGATGCTGAACCACTATAAGCCTCGTTCGAGAAACCCCAGGATGATTGACGCCATTGGTTCATATCCGACTCGCCATCTTCGCTGAAACTGATGTCAGGCGTACCAATAATAAATTCTACAGTGTCGATATAAACCGCCCTGTTGTCATCGGTGAAATGAAAAACCAAGCCGCTAGAACAACCGCGGGGAACTTTGGTTGAAAAAGCGACCGGTACAGTCACCGTGTCAGTCAAAAATTCGCGCCTTTCAACAGTACCAAGATTCATGAATATGGAATCTGTTTCCACGGCGCTGTTCAAGGAACTAACGGCGGCCGTAACATTTCCCAGACTTTCCCTCAGGCCTTTATTCCGGAAAGCCACTTTCCTTGACCCTGTCTCGCCAGGTTGGAAATAGAGGCTATCTAATCCAATAAGATCAGCCTGCATAACCGTCCCAGCCACTTTTGCAAAGTAGCTGTTTGGCCAAAGATTTTCTTGACACAACGGTCCAATTCTATCGGTGGATGGCCAAAAACCATCTAGAAAATCTCCCACCTCAGGGGTAAATGCAATCATCCCCTCTTTTTCATAGGAATAGTCAACGGCATCACCGTTAACTGCGTAGCCAACTGTTTCAATACCTGTCCCCACATGGTATTGATTCAATCTGGTCATCTCTCTGCCAAATTGCCTGAACATTGAGATGTCCGGCTCAGGAGGATAGGAGCCATCACCGTAGGGATGGATCAGTAGATTATAGTATGTATGATAGTGCAGTACATTCCTAAATCTTTTACCCTCCATAAAATCCCGGAGAACTGACGATTCAGCTTCAGAAAAGGCCTCACTGCCCCTATATACTCCAGAGCATGGATCAGGACTCGATCCTTCGTCGTTGGCACCCCACATATAGCTGAAGTTCCGATTTAGGTCAATTCCGCGAGTTGTCCCTTCTCCGCAGTTCGTATCTTTTCTGTTCTTTCTGTGCATGCCACCCCCTTCTGGCGCTATAGTCTGGTTATAGACGTAACCATCGGGATTAACACAAGGTACGAACCACAACTCGCGGTTATTGAGAATGTCAGTAGGTAATTTTTTTATACCATAGTTTTTGCAAAGATGATGAATAAAATAGATAAGATTCATCATGCCAACTGGTTCCCGGGCATGGGTAAGACCCGTATAAAGGATGCGCGATTCCAACTCCTCATTGCTGTTTTCATCAAGATCAACGTTATCAGAAACTTTCACGGTCCAGATATCCCTACCTTCTACTGATTTTCCGATACTCATTTTCTCAGAGACAAGATTGGGGTAAAGAAAATGAAGCGTGTCAAGTTCTGCCTCCATTTCCGCCAGGGTGTAGTTCCCACCCATAGAGCCCAGTTTAAAATCTTCATAGGTCCGGAATCTTCGGTCAAAACGGGATTGATAGAATTCGAGAAGATTTGGCTCCAATACCTCCACCTCAAAACCTTGCGATTCCAGCCTGGCCACTTCCACCTCACTGGCTGTCAATTCTACGTAAACACCACGCTTGTGTCGGATGTGATCCATGGGAATACCGGACTCAGCGATTGTCGTCAACTGTTGAGGTACAGTATAATATACCCTCACCAGCTCATATACATCCTCGGCAAAAACAATCTGCATACAAAACAGAAGTGTGGCGAAAGAGACAATAATCTTCATCTCGAGTAAAATTAATCAACTCACCATTGATATCAAATGGAGCCTCTTAATGGAATTGACACAAACTCGAGGCCTAGAGAAAAACCTAAAAATAAAGCATCACGTAAACCAGAGCACCTGTAACACTGACATAAAGCCATATCGGCAGAGTGACTTTTGCAATCTTGCGGTGTCTGGTGACATTCATGGTCCATCCACGATAAAGGGTAACCATTGCAAGGGGCAGTATCACAGATGCAAGAATGATGTGCGTAAACAGGATAAAGAAATAGAGTGCCTGCCATTCACCAGAATAGTGGGCAGGACCACTTTTGAACCAGTGATAAATGACATAAGTAACCAGAAAAAGAGCTGACGTTCCAAAAGCTGTAAGCATTGTCTTTTTATGAAGAGTAATATTGTTTTGGCGAATAAAAATGTAAGCCGCCACCAAGAGAACGATTGTGATCAAGTTCAAAATGGCGTTAACGGTAGGAAGACCGGAAACATCAACTGCTCCCTCCATCCCCTCCATCCGGGGTCCGAGAGTAAGAAAAATGACCGCAAGGGCAAGAACGGCTGAAAGGATATAGATAATCCTGAGCCAAAACTGATCTCCGCGAGCCGCTAGTGATACTATTATAGTGTCACCTCTGCCAGTAGTTCAGCGTCACGCCACAGTTGTTGCATTTCCTCAAGCTCTGAACTGATGTAATACCCTCTGATTCTCGCCTTGCCATCAAGAAGGATGAAGCGGGTACTGTGAAAAATAGGATCTTCAACAGAACCGACTTTGAACCCATCAACGGCGAGTTTGTGGATCGCTTCTTTATCTCCTGTGAGGAAATGCCATTTGTCATAGTCTGCTCCGTATCGTTGGCCGTATTCACGAAGGATTTCAGGCGTATCGTACTCGGGATTCACAGAAACTGAGAGAAGATTAAGGTCCGATGCATTTGCAAACCGAGACTGGAGTTCAGCGAACTGGCTTGTCATCACCGGGCACGGTCCGGCACAAGTGGTGAAAATGAAGTCAGCAACCCACACTTTCCCATAGAGATCTTCCTTACCAAATTCGTCTCCGTTCTGATCAGTGAGCCGGAAATCAATCAGTTCTCCCAAGACTGGTAACTCGTCCTTTTTATTCTCTGGACGTCTTAGGCTCACTACAAGAATTATGACACCAAAAGTGACGAAAAACCAAAGATGTTTGTCCTTCAGAAAAGACATTTTATTCCTCCTCAACGAAATAAATGTGAACTGGAT
Source organism: Fidelibacterota bacterium UBA2125 (assembly GCA_002329125.1). Classification (GTDB taxonomy): domain Bacteria; phylum Fidelibacterota; class Marinisomatia; order Marinisomatales; family S15-B10; genus UBA2125. Next base: position 26,784 of record DCXX01000120.1, read on the forward strand.
CTGTCATTACAGTAAACTTCGATCAATAACCAAGATAACGAGCAACAACGGAAGATAGATAATAGATCCCGCTAGGAGGCGGCGCGCTCTCACTTCCGTCCACCCTCTTGAGGCATCGATGGCTAGTGCAAGAAAAGTGACGCCAGACAATAGTGATCCCCACAAAAAGACCTGGCCGGCAATTCCGCTCAAATGTAGCGATGTTGTACAAAGAATGAGAAGGGCGCAGAACACAACGGAATATACAGATGTTTTCGTCATTGACGGCTCTACCACAGGAAGCATTTTGAAACCAATCCGCCCATAATCATTCCTGTGGAGCCAGGCAATGGCGTAAAAATGGGGAATCTGCCACAGAAACAAAATTCCGAAAAGAATCCAGCCACCTGTTTCAAGATTCCCGCTTGCTGCGAGCCAACCGCCAAGGGGAGGTAACGCCCCCGGAATAGCGCCGATGAGCGTATTCCATGTTGTCTTCATTTTCAGTGGCGTATAGACGATGAGATAGAGAAAAAGTGTCAGAAAAGCAACAAAGGCAACTGGAACGCTCACAGTTGACAAAAGATAGATTAAACCAGCAGCTGAAAGAAAGATACCAAACCATCGGGCCTTTGATGCCTTGATTCTACCCGATGGAATAGGGCGCCTTAGGGTTCTTTTCATCTGACCGTCCAAAGTTCGTTCAATATATTGGTTTAATGCTCCGACGCCAGCTGCAACAAAGGTTGTGCCCACTATGGTATTAATCAGAAGCCACGGATCAGTCAAAATTGACCTTTCCGATTCCACAGCACCGAGATAAAAACCTATAATGGTTGATACGAGGACCAACCAGATAATCCTCGGTTTTGTTAATTCCCAAAAGGCTGATAATTGACTCTTCAGCCCGGGAACTTTTGTATCAGTATCAAGCGGATGTTGAAAGAAGGTTTGGAACTGACCTTCAGGAACATACATCCGCAGAGAGCGGAGAGTCAGAAAGAATGAAGTTCCCAGCATCAGAGCTCCTGTCCAAACATGAAAAGTGGTGATGAAAGGTGCCTTGACACTCCAAATAACTAAATCCGCCAACACAATTTGAGTCAGCAACAAAAGGTCGAGGAACAGGACAGGTAGAAAGAGTCTATCTTCCTTGCGCTGATGTCTGAATGCCCGAACCGTCAGTCCTGTTGCGGCGCTTAAAACAAGAATCGCCCCAAACCGGTGGAGAAGATGAATGACCACTTGAGTCATGGTGACCGGTTCCAACCCCAGATTGAAACGGCCATAGTTGATGCTCGAAAGCATCATATTGTTGAGAACAGGGATTACTTTCCCGTCGGCGAGAGGAAAATCCAGTATTGCCAGACCCGACCCTGTGTGGCGCATGAGGGCACCTAAAATCAGCTGAACATAAATCAACCCGGTCAGAACTATGCTCCACCGGACAAAGGATTCATTTTCAGATTTGGCCAAGATGGTTCTTGAGGAGTTCCATTCTTTTGAAAGAGAATAGGTGATGGCAATGATGATACAGAAAAAAGTTTGTGCCAGAATACCATGCGTCATTGATATAATAGTGGGAAGCAAAAACAATACCGTTAATCCACCTAAGATTCCCTGAGCTATGACCGTCCCCAGGGAGAACCAGCCGAGTTTCTTCATCCACAATCGCGGTTCCACTTTCCAGAGCCAGATTGAAAGAACAAGTGTCAGAAAACCGACAAAAGAGGCAAAAAGTCTGTGAAGGTGTTCGTAGAAAATTCCTCCCACCCATTTTGAATAAGGGAAAGTAAACATCAATTCTCCGTAAGTGTTAGGCCAGTCAGGTACGGAGAGCCCTGAACCAGTACTGGTGACCAATCCACCAGCAAAGATGAGCCCTAACGTAGAAAAGGCGGTAAACTTAGAATACCGCCTTAGCCAGGTTTCTGAACTGTTACTGTTCTTAGCCACCGCTGAATTGAGGTGGATGCGTCAGAAAATAATTACCACTCTTCTCCCCAGTCATCGTCCTCATCATCAGCTTTCTCTTTTTCAGCTTTAGCCACTTCAGCCTGTGACAGAGCCTGGAATGCCAGTTCTTCAGCGTCGCGGGCATTACCTTTTTTCAAAGCATCGATCACCTGACTTAGTGTGTATTCCGCATCAAGAGTATAGTCGTAGTCATCCACTTCCTGAACGATAGTCAATGTATTCATATAGGCTTCATATCCCCGCTGAGTGTGGACGTGGACAAATCCTTTCATTTGATAATGGCTATTACCGCACAGCTGTGCACAGGCAATCTCCCAAGACCCTGTCTGAGTCGGTGTGAACCATGTAGGAATCCTTATACCAGGAATAGCGTCCTGTTTAATGCGCATGACTGGAATGGAGAAACTGTGTATAACATCCCGAGTTGTCAGCTCTACAATAATATTTTTATCCACAGGTAAATGAAGATGTCCTTGTGTGGGAATGATGTCATCTTTAGCAGCTTCATCCTTTCGATCGATGCCGATGAAATTAAGAGCCTCATCATCGATCAGATCCGGAGAGGTGCGACCGAAAATACCATCCTCACCTGGATACAGTATGTTCCACTTGAACTGCTGAGCAACAACACGGATTACTTCAGCATTTTCCCTTTCAGGAATCTCTTCCACTCTGCTCGCCCATACAGGAAAAGATAAAGCGACAAGGATAATAATTTCAAAAATAGCCACACCGGCCTCAGAGTATGTTGAAAAGTGACTGGTGATCCCCTTAGGATTAGCATTTGGATTCCTTTTTCTTCGAAACCGTATGAGGGTATAAATAAAAAAGGCACCCCAGCCAACATAGAGAATCATCATCAGAATATGAATCCATGAAATAACACTATCTATAGCAGGTGCTTGAGCAGAATAAGCCGCGGGCAATCCAAATTTATGAAGTAATTCCAGCATTAATTAAATTTCCCGTTTCCGTTTTCTGAATCATACATATTAGTCACATCATCAACTTTTTTCTCACGACGTACCAAAAAGATAAAAAATGTGGCAATTCCACTGAGAACGGTACCCGTCACACCAATAAGGGCAATGATGGCCAAATTAAGGCTTTCCGTCATGGGATGATCTGCTGGAGCACCGTAGCAGACAGCGCAGGCCGAAAGAATTTTAGGCGTAATGAAAAAAAAGAGCATAACCACTGTAATTATAGTCAATCTTTTCATAAGTAACTCACCTCTCTAAACTTCTTTAGGAACCTAATACCGTAAACGATCAAACCAACACCCGCAAAAAAGGATAGAAAACCATATAAAATATAATTTCCGTTATCCTCCATGAGAGTCCACGCTCCAAAGCCAAAGGCCATAATGGTGGAGACACTGATGAATGCCAGATGAAACGCCTTAAGAGACAATTTCTACTCCAACCTGATCACCAATAGTTCCATAAGTAATAAAAAAGAGCGCCAGAAGCAAAACTAGTGTTATAACCAGCAATAGATATATTAATCTTTTCTCATGGGCCAGATGCATGAAGAAGCTCGCTACCAAGGAGCCTTTGGTGGCCGCAATGACCATGGCAATTATAATAGCAAAACCGATACCCACTTTCAGAGAGGCCACTGCCACTGTTACAGCAGTCAATATAGCCAAAGCACCGAAAACCTTGAGGTAAAGATTAATTTCTTTCTTTAAATCTTGTGTCACATCCATACATCACCTCACAATAGATAAAGTGCTGGAAAAAGAAAGATCCAAATAATATCAACAAAGTGCCAGTATAGTCCCGCAACTTCAATTCGATTCAAGAATTGCTCTGGATCGGTATCCCACATCTTGGATCCTGGTCCCCAAAGATAACCGTTTACGATCAGTCCTCCAACGACGTGCAGTGCATGCAATCCAGTCAGCACAAAATAGATTGCAAAAAAATTGTGAGAGCTTGGAATGTGATGATGCTCGATTTTCGGCATATACTCAAAAAGTACCTTCACCACAAGAAAAACGAGCCCAAGCAAGATCGTTAGCCCCATATACATTTTGTACTTTTTCAGATCGTTCATCCTAAGAGAAGCCCAAGACATCACTACGGTGACACTTGAAAGAATAAGAACAAATGTATTAAAAGTGCCAATTGGGACACTCAGTTCTTCCGACCCCACAAACCATGAAGTTGCCCCGCTACGAAGCAAAATATAGGCGGAAAAAAGGCCTCCAAAAAGCATCACTTCCGACGCTAGAAAAAGCCATATTCCTAATTTCGCATTATAGAGCCCCGTATCGGGTCGAACTGTAACTGTGTATGGTATCTGCATCTTTTTTAATCCTTCACCGATTCATGTTGAGGAGTAAAATCCTTCTGACCATTTCCGCCACCTTTCATACTGTATTCGTAGGGACCGTGGTACACCTCAGGTATATTCTCAAAGTTGACATGAGGCAATGGCGGGGTCGGCGTAGCGGCCCAGTCTAGGGTAGTTGCTTCCCAGGGATTACTTGAAACCTTCTCTCCTTTGGCCAATGAAATGAAGAGATTTGCAATAAAGAAGAACTGGAAGAAACCCAGTCCTAAGGCGGCCATTGTCATAAATTCATTCCATTGTAAAACCGGTTCAGCATGGAGATATGAAGCACCGCCATCGTATAGGCGGCGAGAAATACCGGCCAATCCCTGAATAAACATGGGGCTAAAAACTCCATTCATACAAATGAAAGAACCAAAGAAATGGATCTTCCCAAGTCCTTCGTTCATCCGTTTTCCTGTCACTTTAGGGAACCAGTAATATATCCCGGCAAATAGAGCGAAAATGGTGCCGGGTGCAACCACATAGTGAAAGTGACCAATAACGTAATAAGTATCATGAAGATGGATATCTGAAGAGGCCAATCCAAGTGGAAGACCTGTGAGCCCACCGATTCCAAACATAGGCAAAAAACCAAGAGCAAAAAGCATGGGCGTATTGAATCTGATGGAACCACCCCAGAGTGAGATAAATAGTGCTGAAAGAATAATGACTGACGGGATCGAAATGATCATAGTTGTGGTCTGGAAGAACGCGGCCATTTTAGTCCCCATCCCAGTAAGAAACATGTGGTGAGCCCACACCACAAAAGACATAAATCCCAAGAAAATAGCGGAATACACAATGGAACGATAACCCCACAGCGGCTTTCGGGTATTATTTGTAATGACTTCTGCTACAATCCCCATTCCAGGCAAAATCAAGACATAGACTTCAGGGTGTGCCAAAAACCAGAATAGATGCTGCCAGAGGAGCGGACTGCCGCCTCCCGCCACATCCAGAACTTCACCACCCACATAAAGACCGGAAGTCATAAAAAAACTTGAGCCAGCAACACGATCCATAAGTTGCAAGACAGCAGCCGCTTCCAGTGGAGGAAAAGCCAGTAAAAGTAGGAAAGCAGTCACGAACTGTCCCCAGACAAAGAACGGAAGACGCATCCATGTGAGGCCCTTTGTTCTGAGCTGAATTACAGTCGCAATAAAATTAATTGACCCAAGAAGTGAAGACGTAATCAGAAATACCATACCTAAGAGCCAGACTGTTTCTCCGGTAGTGGCAATCACAGATAGTGGTGCATACATCGTCCACCCAGAACTGGCAGGCCCTTGGGGAAGAAAAAAGCTCGCCAACATGAAAATACCACCTACAAAGAATGACCAATAGCTGAACATATTGATCTTTGGAAAAGCCATATCAGGGGCACCTAGCTGAAGAGGCAGAACATAATTTCCGAAACCACCAACGGCCAATGGAACAACCCCAAGAAAGATCATGATGGTGCCATGCATAACACCAAATGAGTTATAACCGTCCGGTGTTAGCATCCCTTCTTCGGAAAGAAGTTTACCCACGATGGGAACCACCTCACCTGGATAGGCCAAGTTCCATCTCATAACAAGTATCAGGCAAAACCCGAAGAAAAGAAACAGCATGGCCGTTATGGCGTACTGCAAACCAATTACCTTATGATCAACTGAGAATATATATCTCCGCCAGAACGGTTCTTCTTGATGGTGATCTGCCATTGTTATCCTCTCGTTATTGCGAGAACTGTGCCCCTATGGCATGATTAATAATACTACTTTTTAGGCGGTCGTTTCAACACAAAATCAGCTGTAGCATCACCCTCGGCTTTGACCGTAACTGTTGCTGTCTTAGCCGGTAAACGCTCGTGCCATACTTTTATAGTATAGGTTCCAGGTGGAAGATCTTTGATTTCGAAGTTACCTTTCTCATCAGTAACAGCATAGAACGGATGATTCAAAACACCAATATATGCGCTCATCCAGGGGTGCACATCGCATTTCATTTTCAACATAACTTCCGGTTCACCGAACTGCTTGGTGATCTTTTTCCTGGCGCCGGGCATGGCTTCGTTGAAAGCATCGTTCTGTTTCTGTTTTGGCATTGCATGCACATTGTGCAAAGTTCCATCACTATTCAGGAAATCAATCTTTTGCCCAACTTGAACACCCATAACGTGAGGTATATATAGACATCCTTTCTGATCCATAGTGACAGATTTTTCAGGAACAGGAAAATTCTTTCCTTCAAGACCTTTTTCCACATAGACGAAAACATTTTTCAACTCGCCATTTGGACCGGCAAGAAGCCATTCTAACCGAGGTGGACTTTCTGTATGTTTCCCATCACATATGGGATCAGCCGCCATCTTGATGGGCTTCATTCTCGGAACTTTTCCATCATACTTTACTGTACCTTTTATTCCACCAGCGGTAAGACTGGTAGAAAAAATTATTACAGTTACAAGAGCTGTGGTTATTCTAGACAGATTCATGAATGCATCCTCCGTAGTTAATGAATAATATATATGTGGCCTAGTTTTGCCACTCCTCTTCTTCCCATTCTTCATCCCATTCATCGGTTTCCTCTTCCCCCTCAAGGAAATTATATCCATTCTGATCAAAAAATGCTTTTATTTCAGTAGAAATATCAATCTTTCCCGGAATTGCATAAACATAATCGTTAAGTCCTTTTAACATGACATCTTCATTCCCGGCAAGAAGAATCAGATCTTTTCCATAAATTTCTGAAGCATCAGAAGAAGTCAGTTCATCAGGAGCGGGGATATAGGGTTTAGGCATCTTTGTACCAGGTATTATTTTTTGCGGATCACGTAACCACTCCATTACCCACTCTGGTCTTAAACGTTCTTTGGTAAGTGCCAGATTTGCGGCCCATGTTTGAGGCGTTTGTAAGGGCTGAGTTGTCCCGTAGAAATGGCAGTTTTTACATGCACCCATTTCATGAAGCTTCTCGCCTGCCTTGTATCGAGTAGATTGCCTATTCACTGTAAGCGGAGACTCATAGGCGTCAACCTGTTTATCTAAATATTGAAAATATCTGATTACTGAATTCCATTCATCATCTCCAAAATTGAATGTGGGCATGCGGGCTCTGAGATTCGGCCTGATTATTGTTGTGGGTTTTTTTAAAAAATTGAAAAGCCAGTCCGGCTGTGTCTTGACACCTTGCGTATTGAGGTCAGGCGGACTAAGATCTTCCGTCACCTCAAAAGCTGCCTCCTGATCAATACCATTTATATCCATTAGCCATTGTGTGATAGAGGGGCGGATCGCTCCTCCATCATGTTCAATGAGATGGCACCCCTGGCAGTTGTACTCCCGAACCAGCCACTGACCCATATGAACATCAGGATTGATGGATTTTGCCGGCTTCACACCGTAGGACGCTTTGACGAAACCGAGAAGGGCCGTGACAATCGCTTCTACTTCTTGCTCAGAAAACTCAAAATCCGGCATCTTAAGACGCTCATAAGGACCTTTTACTTTGTTCTCATCGAAACTTCGTGGATGCATCAGTTTTTGCGTGAACCATGCCTTTCGACTATGTTCAATATTCAACAGGCCAAAGTCCAGTCTTGCGACTTCCTTGCTCCCCTCCTCAGTCAATTCCGTCCCGATAGGCTTATCGTTTTCAAAGCCAGGGATATTATGACAACCAAAACAACCATATGATCGGATTAGTTTTTCACCCGTATAGTCGAGTTTATCTTCCAGCGTCATCTCCGTTAGTTTCTGCCTGGAGTCATAATCCGAGAACATTGTAGTGAGAAATGCCATGGTGATTTCATCGATCTGGTCTTCATCAACAGCTGGGACAGTCTGTTCAAGGAAATCTTCATTGCCCATAGTCATGAGATACGCCGTGATGTCAGCGGCCTCAGTCACCGAGAGTCTCAGATTCGGCATTTTCGTCCGTGGGAAGTAACGCTCCGGCTCCCTAAGCCAGTTGTAGATCCATTCAGTTTCCGTTTTAGAAGCTAGTCCAATAAGATTGGGACCATGATCCAGCCGCAATGTCTGGAGGGTAGTCGCTTCTTCAGTCTCCTCGGATTCAACCCTGTGACAGCCGAGACATCCAAGAGAGTTGACCAGATCTTCCCCTCGCTCGGAATTCCCACGTCTCGGAATCCTGTCAAGCGGAAAGTCTCTACTATTTTTGAATAGGTAGTGCACAATGGCATTTATTTCCTGATCTGTTCTGGCAACAGATTCAGGATCACTGTTGTTAAATAGGCCGAAGAACTTCGGCATCCATGAATTGTGACGAAACGATTTTGGATCTTTTATCCAGAGGTAAGTCCAATCTTTGTTCACTTTCGAGGAAATCATATTCAGATCAGGGCCTATCCGCTGTTTGTTCTTGTAACGCTCGATGGTATGGCACCCGAAACATCCAGCTCGTTCAACGAGGTTCGTCCCCAGGTTCAGTTTGTCTGCACCTCGAATGTAAATTTCATTTGAATGGCATTTGAAACAGCCAGCTTCAGTGTACTTGACGGGAAACATCGGCTGTTCCCAATGGTGCATCTCGTACCAGCCGTACTTCTCAATCCACTCTTCCTCCTGTTCATGTGAACCCGGCGTGTGAGTCGCTGTAGAAAAATCAGTGCCTCGTCCCCGGCCGGCATGACAACTGGTACAGCCAAAAGATTCCAACGGGTGAGGCGAATCACTGTTAAGATATAGCTCAAGATCCGGATGTGTTGTAAACGGCTGAGGAGCATCTTCATAGCCAGGCTCGGTGATCCCTTGGTGACATGTGGTGCACCGGTCCACCTTCGGTATCTCCATGAAGTTGATATCTTCTGTAATATCCTTCAAGACCACCTGGTCTACCTTATAATAAGGAGAGAGGAAGTCCAAGACAGGGAGATCGCGCACCTTATCGCCGATTTTGTTGGCGAAACTCATGGCCGCCGGATCGACTACACGAAGTTTTCGATCCAATATAGTGGCCTGACGCCGAAGCTGTGAGAGCCGGGTGTCCGCCTCCCTCACTTCTTTACGGTGAGAACGAATTGTATTCCGTTTCTCGGATAAGCGACGCTCAGTTTCTTCTAAAATGAGTCGTTTCTGGTTCAGATCAACTTCATAGCGGTCATACTTTGCGCCAGTTTTCTCTGGATTACCGTGACCTCTTCCTACAGCCTCTTCGTGCTCATATTTTACCACATCGTATTCAGCCTTTATGAAATTATATGCCTGTTCAACTTGATAGTGTTCAGCTTCCAGTTTCCCGAGCTGCTTCTCCAGAATTTTCAGATCGTCTTCTTTTTCCTGCAGTGAGTTTTCGGCTGCATCCAGGGTACTTTTAGCTTCCTTATATTCTTCGAGAGCATTCAGTTTCTCTAATTCACCGTCAAGCTGTCCTTTGGTATTGGCAGCTTCCAACTGACGAAATTCTCTCTGGTAGTCCTTCCAGTCTCTATCGTAGTCTTCGGCAAAGGTCCAAACAAGAAGGAGCAAGAAAACGATACTCGAAATGCCGAACATTTTGTTCAGTTTTAGAATATTGTAAAAACGTTCCTGTTTTTCCACGACTCTCTCGCTAAATGTTGAAGAAAAACTCAGGAATGGCTATCAGATACTTAAGATTGAAGATCCACCTCAGGTACATCTTCAGCGGTAATGATATCATACTGAGCACAAGAAAGATAAAGACACTGTACTTGAAATTACCCAAGGCTTGATACAACTGTTTGAATACTGTCTTGGCCAGAATCGGTGGTAAAACAAGAAAATAGCCGAAGACCAAGATGAATCCGAATATTTCTCTTAACAGAATATTCCCAGGTAATCCCATCCCGAACAACTTGATATAGATTAATTCTGACAGATTGATATTTACGAGTGCCTCAAGCTTGTGAGTATCCCAGAATTCAAACGGGCCGAAAAAGTTCCAGTTTGGACCCCGAAGAAATGTTCCCACCAGAATCAGGTTAACCCACAACCAAAGCCATCCAAACATGAAGATGGAAATTGCCATCCGCCGCTGCTTGAAACTGTAGTATCCTGTCCCTTCCTTATTAATATCTATATACGGTATTGCCATGAGACCGATGATCATAATGGTGGGGAATACAACGCCAGCCAGCCATGGGTCAAAGTAGACCAGCATTTCTTGCAAGCCAAGAAAGTACCACGGTGCTTTAGCAGGATTCGGTGAGTTGGTGGGGTTTGCCGGTTCTTCCAGCGGTGCCTCCAAACCGATGGACCAGATTAGCAAAAGCGACATCAGAAGAATCAGAGAAATAAATTCAATATAGACGAGATCCGGCCAGACCAGAACTTTGTCCGCCGGATCGTGATATTCTTCCGGCTTCTCACCCGCTTCCAGCAACCGATCATTTCCAACGGCTTGGTTCATACTTATCCAAAGAAATGTGTGTACCAGTATCAGAAGACCAACAATTGGAACATTATCCGGTTTAAGAAAGATTAGCCGCGAGTTGATATCGGTTACGCCAATGACGAAGAATGCGAAGAAAAGTGCCAGAACAGCCATCAGACCTTTTTTTGTCCAGAAAAAGTCTAATCGCAATCGGCGGTTCCACTTCTGAAAGAAATCATTGGGTGGAAAAATAAACGGAAAAACAACAAGAATAGCTGTCAGCATAATGGTGGGATGGGTAATACCGTTAATAAAATGCTTGAAGGCTTCCATAGTGTTATTTCTCAGAAATCTCGGTTAGGTCGGTCCCGAAATACCGCCGTCTTTTCTTATTCTCCAAAAGTGAACCGCCATCAGAATCATGATGATGAACGGAAATCCGATGCAATGCAGCACATAAAATCTTAACAGTGCTGCTTCGCCGACAAAGCGACCACCCAGCAATGCAAAGCGAACATCGCTGGCAGCATGTACGAAGTTGATGTCACCCAGGCTGAGCAGAGCTGCCCCGGGCCCCTCACTGCCAAGAAAGGGTGTTGCTCGGGCCATGTTGGTACCCACTGTGATCGCCCAGATGGCAAGCTGATCCCACGGCAGAAGGTAGCCTGTAAAACTGAGTAGCAGCGTCAGGGTGAGAAGGATAACACCCACCGCCCAGTTGAACTCCCGCGGCGGTTTGTACGATCCGGTCATGAATACCCTGAACATGTGCAGCCAAACAGTAATAACCATTGCATGCGCTCCCCAACGGTGGATTTCCCGCATTATGCCAAGAGGCACCTGCTCGCCAAGATCAATCATATCTACATAAGCATATTCCACTGTGGGCCTGTAGTAGAACATGAGAAGAATTCCAGTAATTGTGAGTACCAGAAAAAGAAAAAACGACAGCCCGCCCATGCACCAGGTAAACTTAAGTTTCACCGCATGTCTCGGCAACCGAACAGGATGAAGATGAAGAAAAACACTGTTGAGAACAGTCATCATTCTCTGCCTGCGCGTTCTGGGAATGCCGGATCTGAAAATTGATCTCCAAACAGCCGACTCCCCAAATCGTTCGAAAATATTCTTCTTTGTCTTCTCGCTCATCTTTCTCCCCGAGTCGAAATTCTAACTAAACTATACAACCAGAAAAGATTCTGGGTTGCTCCATTGACCCTTCTCATATTGATATTTTTTGGTCTTATCAATCAACATTTGACCATCATCAGCCAATACAATCTTGAATCGTTCCAGCGGCCTGGGTGCGGGACCTTCGAAATTAATGCCCGTCATACGAAAACCGCTCCCGTGACAGGGACATTTAAACTTTTTCTCATTCACCAGCCAGTTAGGCATACATCCAAGGTGAGTGCATACAGTGGAGAGAGCATAGATCTGCTCCAGATTTCTTACCACCCAGATACCATGTTTGTTCTTCCATCTCAGATCTACTTCACCCATCTTGTAATCATCAGGAAAACCGATTTTGAACGATTGGGGTGGCTCGAAAAGTACGTTGGGGAACATGAAGCGCAGCATCATTGTAAGAAAACCACCAGTCGCTGCCGCAAAGGCGACCCAGGCAACAGATAACCAGGAGATGAACGAGCGCCGTTTCACTTTTTCATTAAAAGAATCTTCCCCAATAGAAGCCTTCGGCTGAGGATGCACCTTTTTTTCTTTCAAAGGTTCTTTAGTTTCTGACTCTTGCTGTATCTGTTTTTCTTCGTCAACCATTGCTAGAATATTCCTTAAAGATTGAGTGCCTTAATGGCTGCATCGCGTACTTTCATATTCATATCTTCCTGGCTCAGCTTCAGAATAGCAGCATTGAGTGACGGATCCTCCAAGATTGTAGCCGCATTAATAGCCGTCAGCATCGCCTCAGTCTGCTCGTACGGATCCACATCATCAAACTGATCCAGATATCCTCTCTGAAGCAAACTCAGGAGAACATCACGGCCTCTGTCACTGCCCAGTTTTGCCAGCGAAACAGCCGCATTCCAACGGACATTTGGTTCAACATCATGGAGTAGTTTTTGAAGAGGAAAGATACAATCCTGAAGTCCAAGATTACCGAGAGCAATAGCCGATCTGTTCCTCACCAGGGAAGATTGATGTTGCACCATCTCAATAATTGGCGCAAGGTTTTGATCTCCACCAATAAGTCCCAAAGCATAGACAGCATCCGCCACGACAGCTGCATCGGGCTCTAGGAGTGCGCTCTGAATGATTTCGGAGAATTCGGGGAGGCCTGAATTTCCCATGGCCCGGATAAGATACTGCCTAACGCGAGTGTCAGGATCTCTTAGAGCATATTCATACGCAGACAGCATCTCCGCCGAAAAGCGATCACCCTGAGGTGCCCAGCCAGGCGAAGCAAGAATCTTGGACAGCTCAAAGGCCGACTGCCAACGTTTAGTAGCTCCACCAATTTTTATATCTGTTATGTAGTCTTCAGCTCCGCGAGGCTCATAAGTAAGAAGACTCCAAATGAAAAAAACAAGTACAGAAAATGCAGCAACAAGAAAGGGTATCACAAAAAATGAGTGAACAATTACCCTTACTGATGATTTGCTTTCAGTTGCTTCCGTCATTATGAAAAATGAATCGTTTGTATCTCGTTGAATTATTAGCGGGGAAATTACAACTCTGCCATTCTTGGTGCCAAAGAGAATTCACAAATTATGCTAAGATTTCAGGAAATAAGTGCCGCGGGCGAGACTCGAACTCGCACCTCCGTGAGAAGACTAGCTCCTAAGGCTAGCGTGTCTACCAGTTCCACCACCGCGGCTGAAAACAGTCTCTATTATTTTCCGTGACACTTCTTATATTTTTTCCCGCTGCCGCAGGGACAAGGTTTATTCCGCCCGACCTTCTTCCCCACTTGAACAGGTTCCATTTTACCAGGTTTTTGGGTAACATTTGGTTGACCATCCTGACCGTTTTTGGGCGGGGCAGAAAAACCCATCCCTGCTGCTTCATCATGCTGTGCTTTCACAGGCCCAACAGATTTTTTCCCCGCAAGAGTGGGCGCGGCATCCATGCCGTGCAACCGGGTTCTATACAAGCGCTGAGTTGTATTCTTGTTTACATCGCGGAGGAACTCCATGAACATGTCAAAGCCTTCTGACTTGTACTCCAGAAGAGGGTCTTTTTGACCATAAGCACGAAGGTTGATACCTTCCCGAAGTTGATCCATGCTGTAAAGGTGATCCTTCCACATTTCATCGATGGTTCGGAGAACAACATACCTCTCAAATCCGCGCATGACTTCCGCCGGCACGAAACTTTCCCGAACTGCATAGATGGTGTCAGCTTTCTCAAGAATCTTATCTTTCACCTCATCTGCTGATTCTAGGGACTTGATTTCATCATCTGTTTCGATGGTAAATACGGAAGAAAGATCACTATCAAGCAAATCCCAATTCCAGTCGTGATTTTCATCTCCGAATTCTGTGAAATCTTCCACCAACTCATCTACAAACTCACTCTGAATAGCAGTAATCTCATGGCGAATATCATCACCGTGAAGGGCCTCATTTCTTCTGGCATAAACCACTTCGCGCTGCTGATTCATCACATCATCATATTCAAGCAAACGCTTCCGGATAGAAAAATTCCGAGCCTCCACTTTTTTCTGTGCACGTTCTATGGATCGCGTCACCATACCGGCGGTAATGACTTCACCCTCTTCAACACCAAGCTTATCCATAATTGAAGCAATCCGCTCACTGTTGAATAGGCGCATGAGGTCATCTTCAAGACTAAGGTAAAAAACAGTCGAACCGGGATCTCCCTGACGTCCTGATCGTCCCCGAAGTTGTAGATCAATTCTGCGGGATTCATGTCGTTCTGTTCCGACGATATGGAGGCCACCCAATTCTTTCACACCTTCACCAAGCTTAATGTCCGTCCCACGACCTGCCATGTTGGTGGCGATTGTCACCGCTCCCCTGTTGCCGGCTAGTGCAACAATTTCAGCTTCACTCTGATGCTGCTTGGCATTAAGAACATTGTGAGGGATTGCCTTCCTTTTTAGCATCCTGGAAAGAGTCTCTGACACTTCAACAGTAATAGTACCTACAAGTACCGGCTGC
>DCXX01000035.1 GCA_002329125.1 Fidelibacterota bacterium UBA2125
TGATCAATATTTTTCAGCAACTTCATATTCTCCCGAACCCTGTCGAAAACAACGATTGTATCATTCAGCGAGTAACCGACAATCGTCAAAAAGGCTGCGATGATGGCAAGCGATATTTCATAATTCAGTATAGAAAAAACGCCCAGCGTAATGAGAACGTCATGGATCAGTGCCGCAATTGCCCCAATGGCAAATTTCAATTCAAACCTGATAGAGATATAGATCAGGATGCCGATAATTGCGGAAAAGACGGCGAAAAAAGCTTTCCCTTTGAGTTCAGAACCAATTTTTGGTCCCACAGTTTCAACACGGCGGAAATCGATGATCTGCCTCGGAAACTGAGCTTGAAGTGCTGCCTTTAATTCGGTAGTAAGGTTTTCAGCATTCTGACTCAACTGAAGCCGGATCAGAATCTCATTAGGTGTGCCAAAAGTCTGCACTTCGCCGATGCCCACATCTAACGCCTCGAGAGCTGAACGCACTTTTGCAATATCGGGTGCCTCCTCAAATCGGATCTGCGCCAGTGTACCCCCGGTGAAATCGATACTCAGTAGCGGGCCACCCTGGAGCAGAAGAGAAACTATTCCAGCCAAAATAAATGAACCCGAAATAACAAAACCGAACCGGCGCATGCTGAGGAAATCGATGTTCGTTTCTTTGAGAAATCTCATATACTTAGTGTCTTGAGATCCCGCTTAGCGGAAATAAGATTAAAGATGGTCCGTGTAGTAAAAATGGCGGTAAACATACTGGTGGCAATTCCCCAGAAAAGGACCACAGCGAAACCGCGGATGGGGCCAGTACCGAACTGCATAAGAACAAGAGCTGCCAGAATCGTTGTCACATTGGCGTCAACAATGGTTGTGATAGCCCGGGAGTAACCGCTGTCAATGGCCGAACGGGGTGTTTTGCCTTTACCCAGTTCTTCCCTGATTCTTTCAAATATGATAACGTTGGCGTCTACAGCCATTCCCACTGTGAGAATAAGACCTGCGATGCCAGGGAGCGTCAACGTAGCTTTCAGCATGGCAAGGATGGATAGGACCAGGATGAGATTCCACAGCACTGCAAAAGAGGCGATTAGCCCAGCCCCTCTATAATAGAAGACCATGAATGCCAGGACGAGCACCAGCCCGATGATAATAGACTGGGTGCCCTGATCGATGGAATCCTGACCCAGTGAGGGTCCAACGGTACGTTCTTCAATAATATCAACGGGTGCCGGCAGAGCTCCTGCCCTCAAAACTATGGCAATATCTTTTGCTTCATTCATATTGGCAAAGCCTTCAACCTGCGTTTGTCCATCCGATATTTTTGTCCGAATAACCGGAGCCATGTGGACGTTTCCATCCAGAAGAATGGCGAGGCGCCTGCCTACATTTGCCCCGGTCATCCTGGACCATGTTTTGGCTCCTTCCGAATTCATACTTAGTGTGACAATTGGCTGACCGTTGTAGAGTGTGGCCAGCGCTTCCTCGATTACGCCCCCAGTGAGGCCCGCTTCAGCTTCAAGGTGATACATGCGGTAGAAAGATTCACTGCCACCCTCAGGCAAAGTCCATGTATCTTTTTCTTTGCTCATGGAGAGACGCCCCTCTCCACCCTTGAGAATATCTTGGATATCCGACATTTCCATGATTTTGTTTACGGCGCGCATATTTTGTTCAGGGACACCAAGATCATTTCCGATCTGCCTCAGCAAGGAGGAAAAAGGCCGTTCTTCAAAAAGGTCTTTGTCCACGAGAACTTCAGTGGTGTCTTTTGCTGTTGTATCTTCTTTGGTAGTCCCAAAAAGTTCTGTGAGGGAAACCTCCTCTTCATCAGCCACCCGTGTTTCTGTCTCAATTGGGGCCTGCTCTTCATCGGTGGAATCTTCTTTGGTTTCTAGCAGATCTTCCAGATCGTCACTGCCTTTCAGGATCCGGTCTACTCTGGTGAGGAGATTCTGTGTAACTGCACCGTCCTTTAGAAGAGCAAACTCCAGGAGAGCAGTGCTTTGCAAGAGTGATCTTGCCCGGTCAGGATCCTGAATGCCTGCTAGCTCCACAATGACCCTTCGATTGCCCTGTTTCTGTATGGTGGGCTCTGAAACGCCGAACTCGTCTACCCTGTTTTGTAAAATTTCCAGCGCCCTGTTAATAGCATCCGTTGCTTCATCCTCAAGGGCGGCCTGTATGGAAACCGGATCGCTGCCGTAATCCATATAGTAGCGGTTCAGCCTCAGATCCTGATTTTTGGCTTCTGTTGCAAATCGGTTGATGAAATCTTCCGCAGACATCTCATCTCCGGTCTTAACTTTGTCGAAAACCTCGTAGAAGCGGTTATTTTTGTTTGAAGCGAGATTCTCTACAAGTGTTGGGATATCGACTTCAAGGACAATATGCATTCCACCCTGAAGGTCTAATCCCCGCCGGATAGTCTTTTTCTCCAGCTGCTCCAATATCCCTTCTTCTTCCATAGAAGTCTTTTCATTTCCAGAGAGAGTGTTGTATTTGATTGTAGGGAAGAGAGCGTAGAGTGCCCAGAGCAAGACAACGCCGATAACAATCAATCTTGGTGTATTTTTTCCGAACATATTTAATTAATGCTTCCGGGGAATAGAGCCGGAAAAGCGGGGCGAATTTACCTTGAGGTCTTTGTCACCACAACCGCTTTTTGGATCTTCCCATGAGAATCAACAACTGTTATCGGGTCATTTGAAAGGAAATGACCCAATTTCGTCCCGGACCGTTCACTCCGGAACCGTGTTCTCGGTAGTTCCGATCCAGAATATTTTCACAGGCGATTTGAACAATTAGAGATTGACGGAGAGTGACGCCGCCGCGAAGGTTAAAAGTGAACCATCCCGGTGTCCCTTCTGGCGGGATGCGCGGGTCATCCAGGTCATCAGCTGAAAGCCTGTCCTGCCTCGCAGCAAAGCGGCTATATCCATCGAGAAAAAAACGACCGCGACTCCACTTGACACCGGCCAGTCCAAATATTGGCGGAATACCACCCACAGGCTCATTGTAGGTTATGTTCTCCCCGTACGTTGTGGTGAGATTTCCTCTGAAACTGAGCGAACCGGAAAGAGAGTAATCAACAGCTATCTCGGTACCCTGTATTATGGCCTCACCAAGGTTCTTCTTGGTCTTCACATTAAACATCTGGCTGTCGATGACAATGGTGTCGGCGCCGGCATAGGTGGTATCCACACTAGCCAGTAGATCAGTGATGAATGACCTGTAAACGGTAAAGTCAACCCTCATAAACTCTGTTGAAATTTTTAGTCCCATATCGATGTTCATTAGCTTTTCCGGCTGAAGATCTGGATTAGGCACTTCGTAAATATCGCCTTTTGACTCTCCCAGCTTTGCCATGTCACTCAGGTTTGGTGCTCGGAACGCCTGAGCTAGATTCAGGTTTGCTGAAACATAATTGGACAGTCTGAAGACAGATCCCACCGCTCCTGTGAAAGATGAAAACGTTTGACTGTAGAGGGCTGCAGAATTCATGTCGAATTCCGCTCTGTATTGGCTTTGGCGAACACCAAGCTTTAACATCCAGCGATCCGTCATCTTCATTTCGTCCTGAAGATAAAGGCCAATGCTCATGTATGTGGCATCGTCAGGATATCGGCCTCTGTTATCATCCGTGTCGGTCCCTGTTAGCGGATCAGAATATGAGCGTTCACTGGCCACGTCATCATGGTAAAGCTCAGCGCCGGCAACAATCCGGTGCCGATCTCTCTCCCGGGTACCGCTGAAACTAAATCCTTTTGTGGCTACCTCATCCAGCTCATTCTGTATTGAAGATGACTTATTTTTCTGAGTCTTGCGACCTTCCTTTTGAAGATGAAGAGATGCGGTGGCACGGACCGCATCAAAGATGATATTAATGTCCTTGTTTTCATACACGGCATAAGTAAGCATTCGATCCTGGGGGTGGAAGAACCAGCGGTGATAACCATTGTACTGATATTTATCGTATCGAGGGACCTCTTCCTGTTTGGAAAACTGATGAGCCAGTGTGATGGTTTGATCGTCTGTCAAATTGGTGATCAGTTTTGTATCGATGTCATAGCCGCCGAAGCCAGTGGGAGATTGGACCAGTTCATTGCCGGAAATCTCGTGATCATTTCCGTTGGCGCCTCTTCGGAGATCACCGAACTGCTTCAGACTGAATGCTGTACTGAAAGCGTAGCGGCTACTGCTCGATATCACCTCTCCCCGAACTGTTTTTTCCTGGTCGGCGGTGGCGTAACGAAGAAGTGACCTGACACCTAGAGATTTTTCATTATCATCAACTGGCGGCTTCCTTGTAATAAGATTGACTGTGCCGCCCAAGGCGTCACTGCCGTAGAGGACAGACGTGGGCCCTCGAACAACTTCAATCTTTTCCACCATCTGGTGATCAATAGTGGTGAGGTATTGATGATTACCCAGACGGTAGATGGAATTATTGAGACGTATGCCGTCTACTAGGAGCAGGATCTGGTTTGAGCTGAGCCCCCGAATAATGGCCGATCCACCACCGTGATTTGTTTTTTGAACGAACACGCCCACCTCTTCTCTGAGCGCCTCGGCGGATGTCTTGGAATTGCGCTCTCTTATCTCTCGGGAGGAGACAAGATTGACAGACTCGGGTATCTCTACAACATCACGCTCGGCTCGACTTGCAGTAACAACGACGTTTCCAAGATCTAGAACATCGAATTCCAGAGTAAAAGGTTGCATAATGATGTCGCTGTCCTGAACTGTTACATCTTTTACTCTTGATGTCAGGAAACCGATGTGCTGAAAAACAAGAGTGTAGCTGCCGGGGAAGAGTCCGTCAAAACGGAACGAACCGTCCAGAGAAGTGTAGAGTGTGAAAAATCCCGGTGTGAGTGTTACATGGACTTCAGAGACAGGTTTGCCATCGGGATCAGTGACCAAACCGGATATGGAGTAAGTTTGCGCAACCAGTGGAACTGACATCAATAGAATGAAGACAAGGCGGTGCATGATTATCAGATCCTATCGACACGGTATTTCATAAACAGCCGGCAATTTACGACACGAGGCGGAAAGAGAAGGAGGGTTGGTCAGTCAGGAAATAACCGCCTATGGGCAGCAAATAGATCGCTCAAAAGTCACCCTCAAATAAATAAAGAATCCTTAAATCGTTTTCCGAGACCTTTCAGCCTCTCTACTGGCTCGTTGGAGAAAACGATCCGGACATACCTGGTGCTATTATTGCTTCCCCAGTTAACCATGGGGGTGGTAGCGATTTTTCCTTTGTCCAGCAGCCGTTTAGAGGCGGTAGGAGCGTCCATGTCCAATGGTGATACATCCACTAGAAAAGACCACCCGCCGTCTGGTGGTATAACATCAAAATCTTTCAACTCCTCTACAGCCACATCTCGTCGCCGCTTCCATTCCCTCACAGATGTCTCTATTCCGTCATTTGGATCTTTAATGGCAGTTGCCGCCGCTCCCATGGCGATACCAGTCTGGCACACCACATTGCTGATACTGACGCGCATAACATCGGCCATGATCTCGGCGGGGCCGACTGCCCAGCCTACACGCCAACCGATCATGCGGTATTCCTTGGTGACAGCACCGCAGGTGATCACTTTATCACGCATTCCGGAAAAGGATGCGGGGTGAATAGACGGCTGGTCATTGTAAAGGATTCGTTCCATGGCAGTGTCATCAATGAGCCAGCAGTTGGCCAGTGTACAAAAATTGGTTAACGCATCCCATTCATCTTTCGAAAAAACACATCCCGTCGGCATGGCAGGACTCATAAGCAGGGCTACTTTCACGGGCTCGGGAGCGATCTTTTCCAGCGCTTCCATATCCAATCGCCACCCCTCTGGTGAAGGGATAAGAGGAACAAACTTCGGAACGCCACCTGCAAGTCGGACACGATTGATCAGACCCACGTAGATGGGATCAGTCAAGAGTACTTCGTCACCTGGCTCCAGTGTTGCAAACAGTACATTAAGAATACCAGACATACCGCCTGCCCCGATAACGCACTCTGTTTCCCAGTTGTAGGTTTGACCCGACTGACGTTCTACCAGAGCTGTGGCCGCCTTCCGGAGTGGGTTTAGGCCAAAGAAAGGAAGATAACTGTTGGCTTCATCGTCATCTACAGCGCGCTTTGTGAAATCGATGGCGGATAGAGGAGGACGCAGGTCAGTATCCAGATTTTCCAGCCTCAACACCTCGGGATCCGACAGTTTATCGGCTAGGTCTCCCATGACTTCAACACCGATCTTGGTTATGTGCTCAAGGCGCGAGACTGACATATTTTGACCTCTTCATATTAGACCTTTACCACAGATTTCTGACCTAATTCAGACCTCGCCGCTCAAGGAGAGGTTGGATATTGGGCTCAGCTCCCCGGAAATTTTTAAAGAGTTTCATGGCCTTTTCGCTGCCACCACGGGATAATAGTGTTTTTCGGAAATGGTCACCGTTTTCACGCTTAAGGCCGCCGTTCTCCTTGAACCATTCTACTGTATCTGCATCCAGCACTTCGCTCCAAATATAGGAATAGTATCCGGCAGAATAGCCACCCATGACGTGTGAAAAATAGGTCGACCGATAGCGGGGCGGGATAGCTTCTAAAGCCACGCCAGCGGTTTTGAGAGCATCCGCTTCAAAGGCCAGGAGTCCATTTCCATCAGGAACTTGCTCCGGCGTCAACTGATGCCACGCCTGATCCAACAAGGAGGCCGCTAGGTACTCAGTTGTGACAAAGCCCTGGTTAAATTTCTGTGTAGCTAGCACTTTGTCCAGAAGTTCCTTTGGCATCGGTTCACCAGTTTCATGGTGAACGGCATAATTCTCCAAAATCTCCGGCCAGTCGGCCCACATTTCATTCACTTGGGATGGATATTCCACAAAATCCCTTGGTACTGAAGTCCCTGCAAAGGAGGGGTAAGTCACGTCAGAGAACATGCCGTGAAGGGCATGTCCAAACTCATGGAAAGCGGTGGTCACTTCATCAAAAGTGAGTAAGGTCGGTTCCCCTTCCGGTGGTTTCACAATGTTAAGGTGGTTGGCAACCACCGGTTTGGTCTTCATAAGTTTTGACTGAGACACGTAGGCATTCATCCAAGCGCCGCCCCGCTTGGAAGTGCGGGCGTATGGATCAAAAATAAACAGGGTTAGAGTAACTCCGTCCGTATCAAAGACTTCAAACACTCGTACGTCAGTTTGATACACCGGCAGATCAGTACGTTCTTTGAACGTGATGCCGTAGAGGCGGGTGGCGGCGTAGAACACACCGTTCTTCAGGACATTGTCCAGTTCAAAGTAGGGTTTCAATTCGGATTCATCAAATTCGTACCGCTCCTGCCGCACTTTTTCTGTATAGAAGTCCCAATCCCAGGATGCGAGCATAAAACTTCCACCTTCGGCGTCGATCATTTTCTGAAGGTCAGCCGCTTCCCGGTTGGCATTACGAACCGATGCTGGTGCCAAGTCAGCCAACCGTTTGTTTACGGCGTCAGTGGTTTGGGCGGTTTGGTTCTCTAAAATGTAGGTGGCATGGTTTTCGTACCCTAGGAGTCGTGCCCGCTTTGCCCTGAGCTGTACAACTTTCGTGAACGTTTCCCGATTATCAAATTCACCCCCACGGCTGCCACGGGATAGAGATACTTTGTGGATTCGCTCTCGAAGGGCACGGTTCTCGAGGGAAGAAAGCGGCGGCTGACCACTGGTGTTCTGAAGCGTAATGACATATTTGCCCGCCAAGTCACGGGATTCCGCTTCCTTTGCTGCCGCTTCTATCGTGACCTCCGAAAGACCTGTAAGCTCTTCACGGGAATCCACCACCACAGCTAGGTTGTTCACCTCTTTCAGTACATTCTGACTGAAAGTGGTTTGCTGAGTCGCAAGCTCGGCGTTGATGGCCTTAAGGCGTTCTTTATCATCGGCCGACAGGTTGGCGCCAGCACGAATAAAATCTTTGTAGGTCTCTTCCACCAAGCGGACAGCTTCCGCATCGAGACCGAGGCTAGTTTTTTGATCATAAAGCGTTCTGATGCGCTCATACAGTTTGCTGTTCAACAGTATCTGGTCGCTGTGAGCAGAAAGTTTTGGAGCCATTTCGCTTCGGACCGCCTCTAGGCTGTCATTGGTGTGGGCGGAAGCCAGGCTGTAAAACACCGTGGCAACCCTATTCAACATTTGGCCTGATTTTTCCATTGCCTCAATGGTGTTCTCAAATGTGGGCGCATCGTTCTGACCGGCAATGGCCTCGATTTCTGCTAACTGTTCCGCCATGCCCTTTTCAAAAGCGGGAGCATAGTGGGAGTTCTTAATCTTATCAAAAGGAGGATACTTGAAGTAAAGTGTACTTTCCTGATAAAACGGGTTTGTTCCAGTTGCTTCCATTTTGCTTAACTGCCCGGGTTTAGGAGAAAAAGCATTTTCGCCGCTGGTAGCACAGCCGGAAAGAATCATCATCACAATAACGACTGATGAGGTGGTGAATAAGATTCCACATTTCATTTTGAGAAGTCTCCATATTCAGATACAAAAAGCTACATTGAACATCGGTAAAAGTATGAATTAAGCCCGAATAACTGAAGATATTAAGGGCTCCAACAAGCCGATCCTGAAGGCCCGTTTTATCCTATTACATCATTTTTCCGCGCTGTGACTTAGATCTGATTAGCAACCGTCTCCACTGTCTTTAACATTTTATCAATCTCCGCTACATCGTTGAAAATGTGAGTAGAGACCCTGAGGGCATA
>DCXX01000090.1:0-4628 GCA_002329125.1 Fidelibacterota bacterium UBA2125
CCCTCTAGGTTTTTCATCATCTCTTTGAATGCTTTGTCCGCACCTTTCAGATCTTTTTCGTCGATATAAGCCATGGCGTCGTAGAAATGGAATTTAGCCAGTCGCGTTTCGCGGTATTTTGTCAGGAGATTTATCAGTTCCAGACGCTCACTCCATCCCCGGCGATACTGAGATGAGAGGCCACGCAACGCGACCTCTCTTGCCCGCTCATAAAAACGTGTTCCGCCGAACTGTTCATAAGTGTCGGCTTCGCCTGCCATTACGATGTAGCCGTAAAACTCCAGGGCACTGGCTAACGGCTCAAAAATAACGGGTGAAAACACTACACTCTGTCCCATGGCATATGGGAACTGAATAAGTTTGGCAAAGTAACGTTGGTCAATACCTGTTGAAAAGAGGCATTGAGCGGAATAGAGCCGT
This sequence comes from Fidelibacterota bacterium UBA2125, assembly GCA_002329125.1. Taxonomy (GTDB): domain Bacteria; phylum Fidelibacterota; class Marinisomatia; order Marinisomatales; family S15-B10; genus UBA2125. The sequence goes on from DCXX01000090.1 coordinate 421, forward strand.
TCACTTCCTTTATCGGCCACACCCTCGAAAATGATCTGAATATTCAGTGGGACTTTCAGATCACTGAATTCTTCATCCCAAGGGGTAACTTTAAAGAAGCTGGTAACTTCATTTGCCAGCGTCGAGGTAGTTCGGCGATCGTTCTCCTTCAATCGCTGAGCGTCCAATGTAACTTGAACATTGCCGAACTGTGCGTTTGATAGAGAAACGAAAATCAGGGTTAAGACAAGGGATCGCATACTTACAGGTGGAAGTTATTGCGGGACGGAAGCAGCTTCAAGAGGAATCTTCAGTCGTCCGGGGATTTCTTCTCGGTAACCGTAAATTACAATGATATGACAAATGTAACATCACTACTGGAACAGCATAATGACGGCTACAAAATTCTCACGGCGGCCATGGATTTGGCTTCAGCTACGGAAAAGGAAGTGTACGTTGTTGGTGGCTATGTCCGGGATGCCCTCATGCAGAGGTCTCTCACTGACATTGATCTCATGATTGTTGGGGACGGCATCGCCTTTGCCAAAGAGTTGGCACCGGCTCTCAAGGGGGGGAAGATTGTGCCGTTTGAGCAGTTTGGAACAGCCCAGATCCCTTTAAATAGCAGTATTGTTGAGGTTGCCTCAGCCAGGAGCGAGGCTTACTCATCAGATTCGCGAAAGCCACAAGTTGAGGATGCAGACCTTGAAACAGACCTTTCACGGAGAGATTTTACTATCAATGCCATGGCTGTTTCGCTGAACAAAACAGATTTTGGTGAACTTCATGATCCCTACAACGGTGTTAAGGACCTCAATTCAGGTCTCATCCGGACACCATTGGATCCAGACACCACTTTTTCCGATGATCCGCTCAGAATGCTAAGGGCAGTCCGTTTTGCTTCACAGCTCGGATTTAAAGTGGATCCTTCCGTCACGGACAGCATCCAGCGGCAGGTGGATCGGATCGAAATTGTCTCAGAAGAGCGGGTTACAGCCGAGATATACAAGATTCTCGCCTCTCCACAACCTTCCGTCGGGCTTGATCTTTTACAGCAAGTGGGACTCATGGCAATTGTCCTTCCGGAGGTTTCGGCCCTCTACGGTTTGGAACAGCCGTCCGAGTGGCATCACAAGGATATTTTTTATCACACGCTTCAGGTGGTGGATAACATTGCTGAGAAAACGGAAAAGACGGACCTCCGCTTTGCTGCTCTTATTCATGATATTGGTAAACCGAAAACCCGTCGCCTGGATAAAGAGAGAGGGTGGACATTCCATGGCCACGATGCAGTTGGGGCCAATATGGTGGACAAAATGGCGAAGCGGATGAAACTGTCCAACCAAACTCGGGAACTTCTCAAGAAGCTTACACTCTTACATCTTCGCCCCATCTCTCTGGCTAAGGAGGATGTTACTGACAGTGCTGTGCGGCGGCTCATGGTGACGGCGGGAGAAGAGGTAGATGATTTAATGACTTTGTGCCGTGCGGATATCACCTCAAAAAATCCTAAGCTCGTGAAAAAGTACATGGGAAATTTCCAGCGAGTTGAAACCTTTATGCAGGATGTTACGGAGCGGGACGCTTATCGTGCATTCCAGTCGCCTGTTCGGGGCGACCAAATCATGAAAGAGTGTGACCTACCTCCGGGCAAGACGGTGGGTAAGATTAAGGAAGCCATCGAAAATGCAATTCTAGACGGGGAAATCGAGAATAATTACGATGCCGCCTATGAATATTTTCTCAAAATAAAAGAGGAATATATATAATAGGAGAATGGTTAATTTATTTTCTTTGCGAGGTTGTAATTTCCTTAATAAAGATGTACGGTTGGACGAAAAATTAATGAAGGAACTTGTGATGTGTGGACTCGTTACTTACTTTGGTGCTAGAGAGGTTAAGGACAACTATTTTCCTCTAGAGAGTGTCAAAAAAACAGAACGACTTTTTTAATCGATAGAATATGTTTAAACAATTAACCCTTCTTCTTGCTTTTTCATCATTCTGTTTTTGTCAGGAGGTTTACACTCTTGATGACTGCATCCGCATTGCGCTGGAAAACAACCGGAATCTGAGGGTAGCCCAACTTCAGGTTTCATCAGCCGAAGCTGATAGGAAAGGGTCGCTGGCTGTTATTCTGCCGAGGATAAGTACTTCTACCGGGTCGTTTCAACAGGGATCTTATACCAATCTTCAGTTCGGAATTCCTGTGCCAGAATCAGAGTACCACTCCGGTTCTATTTCTCTCAATCAAAATATCTTTGATGGCGGAAACTGGTGGAATCAGATAGCCCTCAGCAAAAATATTTATCAGCTGAGTGTAGAAAATGAACTGGCCACAAAGATTAGCACAGTTCTTGCTGTGAAGCGGGCCTATTATGAGCTCCTGAAGAACATTGAACTGCTGGAAGTTGCCCGTCAGCAGGTTGAACTGTCTGAACAGCAGGTGGCAAGGGTCAGGCAGCAGTATGAGGTTGAAGCGGTGGCCAAGACGGATCTGTTAAAACAGCAGGTACTACTAGGAGAAGTTCAGGTCCAGTTGCTTAATCAGGAAGCGATTCTGGAGAATTCGACCCGGGTGCTGGCAAACACCATGGGTATAAATGTTAATTCTAAATTTGACCTGTCACAGACTGACAAAAAAAGATCAACTCTGGAATCTCAAAATGAACTGTGGGAAATAGTGGCGGAACGCAACCAGGCCATCTTGTCCCGACGGACGCAGATAACCGCATCGGACATTCGGGTGAAGATTGCCAGAGCAGGATACTTTCCTTCAATCTCAGCTTCGCTGGGGTACAGCGGTTCATCAGACAAAATAGATCAGCTTTATTCAGATGTGGATAAACACTGGCGTCAGTCTTTGAGTCTTTCCATATCCTACCCACTTTTTACAGGGCTTCAACGATCGAGCCAGTTGCAGCGGGCAAAGATAGACGCTGAGATCGCTAGGGAAGAATTTGATAGGCTGACTAGGGACCTGCGTGTTCAGTTCAACAGTTATTACAGACAGTGGGAAAATATCAGTAGGTCGATTCCAATATATACGGAAACAAAAGCATCGGCAGAGGAAGACCTTCGGCTGGTTCAGGAAATGTACAATCTGGGAGCCTCGACCATTCTTGATGTTTTAAATGCGCAACTTTCGCTGGCACGGGCCAACAGTTCACTGGTTCGCGCGAGCTATGATGAACGGATCCTCAGGTCGGAGTTGGATGCTATGGCCAGTAGATTGTAACTAATGATGAGGTAACATGGAAAAAAAGAAAAAGAAAAAAAGTAACAAAAAAAGAAATATTATTATTATTTCTGTTTTGGTCTTAGTTGTAGCTGGTATTTTTCTCAAATTCGTTTTTTCATCTGGTGTTAAACCGGTGGAGATAACGGTGGAACCGGTAGCAAAACGTGAAATTGTTCACAAAGTTACAGCATCAGGCAAAATCCAGCCGGAGAAGCAGGTAGAAATCAGCGCGAATATCAGTGCCCTCATCATGGAAATTTCAGTTGAAGAAGGTGATTCCGTCATGATGGGCCAGCACCTTATATCCCTTGATCGTACTCGTTCCGAGGCGGCTAGTGAGCAGGCTCTTTCACGGCTAAAATCAGCTGAGGCGAATCTGGTAAAAAATACGGCCATGAGAGATCGGGCAGAAAAACTCTTTTCTGAGCAACTGATTTCCAGCCAGGAGATTGAATCTTCTACTGCCAGTTTTCAACTTGCGGAAAGTGATGTCGAAATGACGAAGGCATCTTTAAAATCCGCCATGGATGATCTCTCGAAAACATCACTGTTGGCACCCAGCTATGGTATCGTAACTGAAGTTAGAAAGGATGAGGGCGAGATGGCTCTCGGCTCCATGTTTCAAGCTGACGTTATAATGAGCATTGCTGATCTTAGCAAAATGGAAGTGAATGTTGATGTGAATGAAAATGATGTGGTTTCCATTGAGATAGGTGATACCTCAGAAATCGAGATTGATGCTTTCCAGGATACGTTATTCTATGGCGTAGTGACAGAAATAGCCCACGTTGCTCAGACCTCTGGTCTGGGTACTCAAGAGCAAGTGACCAACTTTAAAGTGAAAGTTCGTATGATGGAGGTGCCTGAAGGTATCCGCCCGGGTATGAGCGCTACTGCAAACATTGTTACCGATAAACGTGTAAATGCCTTGGCAATTCCTATACAGAGTCTTACTGTAAGGCCGGTCGGTTCTGAAAAACAGATGTCT
>DCXX01000090.1:4851-5000 GCA_002329125.1 Fidelibacterota bacterium UBA2125
TTACCGTGCTATTAGTAAGGATCTCAGTCATAATAAAGCTGTGACCACAGGTGAAGATGGAAGAGAGAATAAAAAAGGGTTCAGGATTCAAATTGGGTCGTTCAAGGAATAACAGACGGGTCTTTCAAATCGGAGAATTAACCATCCCT
>DCXX01000090.1:5015-9935 GCA_002329125.1 Fidelibacterota bacterium UBA2125
GAATTTGAGGAATTAATTTTTATTCTAGCAGATGAGCCTGGAGGCGTTCTTCGCAATGGTGAATTATCTAAACCGGAAGGTTTGGATAAAATACAATCTAAAGGCGACACCAAGTATGTACATATAAGACCGGTAACAGTAGGTATATCCTCTGAAACTCATTATGAGGTTATTAGCGGATTGGAAGAGGGTGAAGAGGTTGTTGTCGGCAGTTACCGTGCTATTAGTAAGGATCTAAGTCATAATAGAACCGTCATCACAAGTAAGGATAGCGGGGAGAATCAAAAAGGGTTCAGGATTCAAATTGGCGGGTCTTCCAAATCGGAGAATTAACCATCCCTGACCTGATTTCCCTGAATAGCATCAAGCGTTACTATGACGTAGGCGGCGAAGTCGTTCGGGCGCTTGACGGAGTAGATCTAGTCATTCGTCCAAATGAATATATTTCCATTATGGGTCCTTCGGGTTCAGGCAAGTCTACCCTCATGAATATGATTGGCTGCCTTGATACACCTACAAATGGAACTTACGAATTTGAGGGTGAATTGGTTCATGAAATGGATGACAATCAGCTGGCATCAATTAGGAACCGAAAAATTGGTTTTGTCTTTCAGACATTTAACCTTCTTCCCAAAGCAACGGCCCTGCGAAACGTAGAGGTGCCTCTTATTTATGCTAATATTTCCAGAATGGAAAGACTTGAGCTAGCGAAGGAATCGTTAACTGCTGTAGGGTTGGGAGATCGCATGCACCACAAACCCAGTGAACTTTCAGGAGGTCAGCGTCAGCGGGTGGCCATTGCTCGAGCATTGGTGAATAGCCCTTCTATCCTCCTAGCAGATGAACCGACAGGTAATCTCGATTCAAAAAGTGGTGTTGAAATAATGAAAATTTTTGATGAACTGCATGAAAAAGGGAATACCATTATTCTGGTAACACATGAAGAATATATTGCTGATCACGCCGATAGAACTATCCATCTGTTTGATGGTAAGGTAAAGGAAGACGTTAGAAATGGAAAAAAAGCTGAACCGGAGGCAGTTTTTTAGTTTTGTTTGGTCTCATCTGGGAAAATTATCGTATTTCCCTTTCTTCTATATTTGCTAATAAATCTCGTTCTATACTTTCAGTGCTAGGCATTGTTATCGGTGTTCTGTCAGTTACACTTATGGGTACCATGATCTCAGGCCTGGATGCCACATTCGAAAAAAGTATGGCCAGTTTTCGCAGTAATGTTCTTTTTATAAGCAGAATGGATTGGTTTGGTGGTGACTTTGACTGGTGGGAGCTTCGCAACCGGCCCCGAATTAAACAGGAATATGGTGAAAAACTGAGGATACGATCCCAGTTTGTTGAAGCAGTTGCGCCTACATCAGATCGAGGTGGCAGTATTATTAGAAAAGATAAACAAATTGATACCCGGTTTTTTGGAACGACACCTGAATACCTGGCCACTAATGATAATACTGAGATTGCCAGTGGCCGGTTTTTTACAGAAGGTGAAAACCGCTCAGGAACACGTGTGGTTATAATTGGTGCCGGTATAGCTGAAGCCCTTTTTGAAGATGAAAATCCTTTAGGTCAGCATGTGAAGTTAGGTAATCACAAGTTTCGTGTTATCGGTGTCACTGGGGAAATGGGAACATTTATGGGTCTTTTCAGTCTCGATAATCAGGCCATAATTCCCTTAGGTACTTTTCAGAGGCTTTTCTCCCGTCGTGGATGGATGAGTATTCGGGTAAAACTGAATACATCAAATATTGATGAAGCCAAGGAGGAGATTCGGGGACATATGCGGGTAATCCGGGGGCTAAAACCGACCGAAGAGGACAATTTTGCTATGCCACACTCATCCACCTTTGAATCTCAATACCAAGCAATCAAACTTGCTATCGGCGGAACAGGTATATTTATCACCGCTCTTTCGCTGATTGTAGGTGGGATTGGTATCATGAATATTATGTTTGTTTCTGTCAAGGAACGGACCCGGGAGATAGGTGTCCGAAAAGCACTAGGGGCGACTCAACGGATGATTTTAAGCCAGTTTCTTATGGAAGCAATTATGATTTGTTTTTTGGGCGGTCTGCTTGGTTTGGGGATTGCTTTTGGATTTAGCAAGGTAATTAACCAATTTTTCCCCTCGGTCATGCCTTATGGACTTGCAATGGGAGCAATTTTTCTTAGTGTCATTATAGGTATCGTTTCTGGACTTATACCCTCTTCCCGAGCTGCACGACTAGACCCTATTGAGGCGTTGCGTTACGAATGAGAACCAAACGGTCCCATCTAAAAAATACACTTAAGGAAAGCTTTCGCATGGCTGTAGAAGCCATTCGGCAGAACAAGCTTCGTTCCATCCTTACACTTCTAGGAATCAGTATAGGTGTATTTTCAGTCATCGGAGTTATGACCGCTATCCGGACATTGGAAGTTTCCATTGATTCGCAACTGGATATTTTTGGTACGAATACCTTTATGGTTAGAAAATACCCAGCAATTATGGTTTCGGGTGGCCATGGCGGTAGAAATAAATACAGGGAACGACAAAACATAGATTTTTTTCAGTTTGAAGAATTAAAACGTCGTGCAACGCTTCCTCTAAGAGTAAGTGTGATTGATGGTACTGATGAACGAAATATTCGTTACAAGGATAAACAGTTAAAACGAACAGCGGAACTTCAAGGTTCTGATGAATGGGGATTGCGTAGTCGCAGTACATTCATACTTAGTGGTCGCAACTTCATGGAAGATGATGTTCGCTTTTTTAGGAATGTCACTATTTTAGGTCAGGATGTGGTTGATATTTTATTTCCGTTCGAAGATCCTATTGGAAAGAAAATTCAAATCAAAGGTCTTGACTACACTGTAGTCGGTATTACAGAGAGGAAGGGGCAGGCATTTGGACAAAGTCAGGATAATTATGTCCTGATCCCTATAAGTGTTTATCTGCAACGGTTTTCAAATAGATGGACGTCGTTGGGTATCACTGTAGAAGCTGTATCGGCTGCTATGTATGATGAAACAGTAGACGAAGTGATCGGATTAATGAGAACAATTCGAAAAGTTCCCCCTGAAGATGAGAATGATTTTGAGATTACCTCCAATGAAGAATTAGCTGATACTTTGGCAGGTTTTACGGGAGGAATAAAAATATTTGCTGGTGCGGTGAGTGTTATTGCTCTTCTGGTAGCAGGTATCGGAATTATGAATATTATGCTCGTATCGGTCTCTGAAAGGATCAAAGAGATCGGTATCCGCAAAGCTATAGGTGCAAATCGAAATGACATTCTAACTCAATTTCTAATGGAAGCTATCTTCTTGAGTCAGTTCGGCGGTGTTGTTGGTGTCATCTTGGGTATTCTGGGAGGTAACCTGGTGGCTGTTTTACTCAACGTTTCATCGGTAATTCCCTTCGACTGGGCTTTCTACGGCATGGCTATCTGTTCATTGGTGGGCATCAGTTTCGGTATTTACCCTGCTTGGCGGGCAGCCAATCTTGACCCTATCGAATCCCTCCGCTACGATTAGTAATGCCTTAAATCAACAGTCGCCTTTCCCTTGATTGAGGAAAAGGGGACAGCTAAATTTTTACTGGCACGATAATTGCACTAAAGAACAAGAAGTGAAAAAAAAACAGACGGTTGACCGTGATGAGGTTCTCAAAATCGCGGCTTTGGCAAAACTCCATCTTTCTGAGGAGGAGGTATCATTGTATACAGATCAAATGAATGAGATCCTCGAATACATGAAGCAATTGGATGAGCTAGACACTGAAGATGTGGAGCCTCTCAGCCATGTTCTTGATCAGATCAATATGACTCGCCCAGATGAGGAAAAAGCTTCTCTCAGCCGTGATGAGGCGCTCCGAAATGCCCCTGAGACCGATGGTGAGTATTTTATCGTGCCAAATGTAATCGAAAAATCATAATGTCAAATGCCAGAGCTATTGAATGTGTCGGAGTGATCCCGGCGAGGTATCGCTCTATCCGTTTCCCCGGTAAAGTTCTCGAATCCATTGACGGCTTACCTATGGTGGCTCATGTTTATAAAAGGGCAACGGCCTCACAGCTTGATAAGGTTATTATAGCGACTGATCATGTAACTGTTCAAAAGGCCATGGAGGAATTAAATATACATGTCATGATGACATCCAAAAGCCACCACTCAGGCACCGAAAGAGTAGCAGAGGTTGCAGAATCTGTTAGTGGAGATATCTTTATTAACATTCAGGGAGACGAGCCTTACATAGAGCCTGGGATTATTAATCTTCTCATGGAACAATTTCAGGCAGAGCCGATAACACCCATGGCCACAGTTGCTTCTACAAATCTGTCTGATAAAGACTGGAACAATCCTGATATTGTTAAAGTTCTGGTTGGAGAAAACGGAAAAGCGATCGATTTTTTTAGGATGCCAATCAGCCAGACACCCAAGGATAATTGCTATAAACATCTGGGCATTTACGGATTCAAGAGAGATTTTCTGATCGAGTTTGCCGGAATGGCGCGATCTGCCAACGAGAAAGCTCTTGATCTTGAGCAGATGAGAGCTTTGGATAACGGGATACCCATTGAAGTGGCCATTACCGATCTTGACTCTGCAGGAATAAACAGACCGGAAGACCTTGAAAAATTGAAGGAGAGAGAGATTATTGCCTAGGAAACCAACGAAATACATTTTTGTGCTGGGAGGTGTCATTTCCGGGCTTGGCAAAGGAATTACCTCCGCATCTATCGGCTATCTGTTGAAGAGCAGAGGTCTATCTGTCACCATTATGAAATTGGATCCTTATCTCAACGTAGACCCCGGTACCATGAATCCCTATCAACACGGTGAAGTATTTGTTCTGGATGATGGTTCTGAAACAGACCTTGATCTGGGACACTACGAGCGGTTCATTGATGTGGATATGAGCAAGAA
>DCXX01000090.1:10334-12472 GCA_002329125.1 Fidelibacterota bacterium UBA2125
ACGATTCAGGTTATCCCACATATCACGGATGAGATTAAACGACGCGTGTATGAGATGAATAGACCAAGACGGTTTGATGCAGTTATATCCGAAGTTGGGGGTACAGTCGGTGACATTGAAAGTTTGCCATTCCTGGAAACAATTCGGCAAATCCGCTTGGAAAAGGGACGGGAGAATGTATTTATTGCCCATGTGACTCTTTTGCCTTTCGTGGAAGCCAGTGAAGAGTTAAAGACAAAACCGACACAGCACAGTGTAATGAAATTGAGGGAAATTGGTCTTGAGCCCGACCTAATACTGTGCCGGTCATCTTTTCCACTCCCTAAATCTGTGAAAGAGAAGATTTCACTCTTTTGCAGTGTGCCGACCTCACACGTTGTTGAAGCGAGAGATGTGAAAAGCATTTATGAGATCCCCCTTGTTTTTCATGAGCAGAAAGTTGGTCAACTTGTTGCCCAACAACTGGGCCTTGATGGTGCCAATCCGAACATTACCAAATTGGAAGCGTTCGTGGATCGGTTCAAGAATCCTGGCCACGAGGTCATCATTGCTCTCTGTGGGAAATACACTGAACTACCCGATGCGTACAAAAGCGTGCTAGAGGCATTCATCCATGCCGGTGTGGAAAATAACGCCCGTGTTTCCATTAAATGGATTAACTCAGAAGAACTTGTTTCAGATGAAAAGTGTGAAAAACAGCTCGGTGACGTTGATGGTATACTGGTACTTCCGGGTTTCGGTGATCGCGGTACTGAAGGAAAGATTCTTGCAGGAAAGTATGCCAGAGAAAAAAAGGTTCCTTATCTAGGGATCTGTCTCGGATTACAAACAGCCGTCATCGAATTCGCCCGCCATGTCTGTGGATTGAAAAAAGCTACCAGTACCGAATTCAAAAAGCGAACCAGTGAACCGGTTATAGATCTCATGGACGGGCAGAAAAAAGTAAAACGTAAAGGTGCTACCATGCGTCTTGGTGCTTACGCTTGTGAAGTTAAATCAGGAACAAAAACCTATAAAGCTTATCGGAAGAAAATGGTTTCAGAGCGGCATCGCCATCGCTACGAAGTAAATAACAAATTCAGGAAAGTGCTGGAGAAGCATGGCATGATCTTAAGTGGTATAAACCCGGACCTGAATCTTGTAGAAATCATTGAATTACCCGATCATCCCTGGTTTGTGGCGAGTCAATTCCATCCCGAATTAAAAAGCCGTGTAAACCGTGCCCACCCTCTATTTCGTGATTTTGTAAAAGCAGCTGTGACCCACAGCAACTCACAATGACCATAACTGTTGAAAGTGTCGTTTTCGGTGCCGATGTCATGCCTGTTATCGCTGGTCCCTGTGTCATAGAATCGCGCGACCACAGCCTGAAAATGGCTGCTGCATTAAATGAGATTTTTTCAAGACTCGCCGTACCGTTTATTTTCAAGTCATCTTTCGACAAGGCAAACCGTACCGCCGGCGATTCTTTCCGCGGACCCGGTATAGATGAGGGATTACAGATTCTTGCTGAAGTCAAGAATGAGATAGATGTTCCCATCCTGACAGATATTCATACTCCTGACCAAGCGAAACCTGCGAGTGAAGTGGCGGATGTTCTCCAGATCCCGGCATTTCTTTGCCGACAGACGGATTTGCTGGTGGCTGCCGCCGAAACTGGTAAATGCATCAATGTAAAAAAAGGGCAGTTTGTGGCGCCAGGAGATGTGACCGCTATAACTGAAAAAATAGAAAATGCCGGAAATAGACAGATATTGGTGACGGAGCGAGGTGCATCCTTTGGTTACAACAATCTTGTCTCCGACATGCGGTCAATGGCAATAATTAAAGAGACCGGTTATCCGGTTGTTTTTGATGCAACTCACAGTGCCCAGCGTCCCAGTGCACAAGGGGATCATTCGGGGGGAGACCGGGAGATGATCCCCCTTCTGGCTCGTGCAGCCGTAGCCGCAGGTTGTGACGCTCTTTTCATGGAAGTCCATGATAATGTTGACGGTGCAAGAAGCGATGCAGCAACTCAGTGGCCTCTTGAAAGAACGGAAGAATTGATCTCCTCTCTGGTTCGAATCAGGGAGGCAGTTTCTTCTTGATATGAGTAAAACTGTTGAACAGCGTCTGCGAAAGATCAAACTTCTTAT
>DCXX01000151.1:0-837 GCA_002329125.1 Fidelibacterota bacterium UBA2125
ACAGCATCGCACTAGTCACTTCATCACTGCACATGCGGCGTTCAGTAGGCACATTTTCAAAACTAGGTTATGATGTGATCCCTGTAGGAGCAAGGCTCTTTCGGATCCCCAAAAAAAGAGAACGCTTTGACCCCTTCACCCTGGTCCCCAATGTGGAAAACCTTTCTCTTTCTACTCAGGTGATCTATGAGTATTTTGCTTTAATTCTTTACAAAATCCGAAACTGGGTGTGACAGGCAATACTGATCAATCATCAATGATGACGCCGCGTTTTCGCGATGTAGCTACCTTTATGCGGGTACCGTATGTTGAAGATTTTTCTTCCATCGATATCGCACTTGTTGGTGTCCCCTTCGACGGCGCTGTAACTAACCGACCCGGCGCCAGACACGGTCCAAGGCAGGTGCGGGACATGTCCAGCATGATGCGTACCACTCACCACGTCACCAAGGTAAACCCCTACGAACTTTGCAGGATCGGTGACGTGGGAGACGTTCCTCTCACAAATATTTATGATCTGCCTGAAGTTAACAGACAGATCGCCTCATTCTATAAAGAGTTGATACAAAATAATCTTATCCCACTTTCTATCGGCGGGGATCATTCTATTACTTACCCCATCTTTCAGGCCGTGGCTCAGGACGGACCCATCGGCATGGTTCACATCGATGCCCACACCGACACCTGGGACCAATGGATGGGATCCAACCTCAATCACGGTGCACCGTTCCGCCGCGCTGTGGAAGATGGACTGTTAGACCCGAAAAGGACTATTCAGGTTGGTATCCGGGGAGCTCAGAACTCAGACGAAGGGTGGAAATTCTCCCAGGAATCAGG
>DCXX01000151.1:1220-6202 GCA_002329125.1 Fidelibacterota bacterium UBA2125
CATGAGATCAAATCTGTTATTGGAGATGAGAAAAGTTATCTTTCATTTGATATCGATTCTATCGACCCCGTCTATGCACCTGGGACCGGAACACCCGAAATCGGTGGTCTTACACCTTTTGAAGGGCAACAGATTATTCGCGGATTGAGGAGTAATAATTTAGTAGGAGCCGACCTAGTGGAAGTGAGCCCCCCCTTTGACCAATCAGGGAATACGGCGTTAGTGGCTGCTACAATGGTCTATGAAATTCTTTGTGTTTTATCAGAAAACGTAACTAGCACTTGATTAGAGATTAGGAGGTAGTGATGAATACCAATCCCGAAAAACCTGAAAGACAGTTATTGAAAAGATTCTTTCTTTTTATTCTTATGATCTCCCTTGTTCCTTTAAAAGCTCAGGATGTTGCTACAGATCACTATAATCAGCTGAAATACAGGCACATTGGACCCGTGGGTAACCGAGTGGTTTCTGTGGCTGGTATTGAAGGTGATCCTCTCACCTACTACACCGGCGCCGCTTCCGGCGGGATCTGGAAAACTGTGGACGGCGGTTTAAACTGGGATCCGATTTTCGATGGGAAGCCAGTTCATGCCATCGGAGCACTGGCAGTGGCATCATCTGATCCAAATATTGTCTGGGCAGGAACCGGAGAACCTTTTATACGGTCTAATGTTTCCATAGGAGATGGGGTCTGGAAATCTACCGACGCCGGCAATAACTGGACTCATATGGGGCTTGACAAAACTGGTAGAATCAGCCGTATGGTCATCCATCCCACCAATCCTGATGTAGTCTACGCAGCCTCACTGGGTCATGCCTATCTCCCCCAGAAAGAACGCGGTATTTATAGAACAAAAGATGGTGGAAAAACCTGGGACCTAGTCTTGGCAGTGAATGACAGTACCGGTGCGTCTGACCTGGTGATGGACCCTAACAATCCGAGAATACTTTTTGCCGGCATGTGGCAGTTAGACATCAAGACATGGGGACGGGAGAGTGGCGGTCCGGGTAGTGGACTTTTTATGACTAAAAACGGTGGTGACACATGGGAACGGCTTAAGGGCAGTGAACTTCCGAAGCTCCCCATTGGGAAAGTGGCGGTTTGCAATACCCCAGCCAATTCTGACCGTATCTATGCTCTAATTGAAACAGGGGATGGCGTACCATGGCACGGACGTGAAACAGAGTCAGGTGAATTGTGGCGCACCGATGACGGTGGCAAGAACTGGAAACTGGTGAATCACAGTCGAGACTTGTCCGGACGGACAGCCTATTACTCGCGATGTGCTGTTTCTCCCGACGATCCTGATGAAGTATATTTTCTTGCAGCAGCATATAGTATGACTAAAGATGGCGGCCTCACTTCTGAAATAATCACAGATGCTGGCCGCCCTAACTGGGATCATCATGACATGTGGATAGACCCCACCAACGCAGACCGGATGGCAGTGGCTGGAGACGGTGGTATTGCAATTTCAAATAACCGGGGGAAAACATGGTTCCGTGTACAGCTACCCGTTGCTCAACTGTATCATGTCACTGTGGATAATAACGTTCCTTATTACGTCTATGCCAATCGGCAAGACGGGCCTTCTACCAGAGGTCCCAGCCGAAGCAGGACAGGCGGATTTTTTGGGGGTGGCATATCGAGGGGTATGTGGCATTCTGTAGGTGGTGGCGAAAGCGGTTTTGCTACCCCCGATCCAGTTGATCCTGACCTCATTTGGTCCAGTGCTTCGGGCTCTGGTGCCAGAGGCGGCATTGTAGTTAAATATAATGAAAAAAACCGTCAGTACAGACAAGTTGAAGTGTGGCCCGAAACCACCGGTGGATGGCCAGCCGACGGTTTGAAGTACCGCTTTCAGTGGACTTTCCCATTGCACATTTCCTCTCATGATCGCAATACGGTCTATGTGACAAGTCAACATGTCCACAAGACAAGGAATGGTGGACAGAGTTGGGACGTCATCAGCCCTGATTTGAGTACCAATGATAAGAGTAAACAGGGCATTTCCGGTGGTCTTACGCCAGATAATATTGGCGTGGAATATTGTTGCGTCATTTATGCCTTTGATGAATCACCAGTTGAAAAAGGTGTTTTGTGGGCAGGAACAAATGATGGTCTTGTCCATGTGAGCCGGGACAATGGAAAGACCTGGAAGGATGTTACCAACAATATCCCCGGTCTCCCTCCTCTTGGAACTGTGAGAAACATAGATGCTTCCAAATGGGAGACAGGCAAAGCATATATCACTGTTGACTTCCATCAAGTGGGCAATTTTGAACCGTACATCTACAAGACTGAGAATTATGGCCGACGGTGGAAAAAGATTACAAGGGGTATTCCCAGCAGTACCCTCAGTTACGCGCGGAACGTCCGAGAGGACCCCGTCAAACCGGGGCTTCTCTATCTTGGTACCGAGAACAGTCTCTATGTCTCCTTGAATGACGGAGATAATTGGCAGCCTCTTATGAATAATATGCCCGCTTCTCCTATGTATTGGATCGTTGTCCAAGAAGAGTTCAACGATCTTGTAGTAGGAACCTATGGCCGCGGCATCTGGATCATGGATGATATAACACCCCTGCAACAGTTGACAAATAAAGTAACATCCTCAGCAGCACATCTTTTTGAGCCGAGGAAAACATACCGTTTTCGCTCCATAACGTCCCCGTTTACAATGTTTGATGATCCATCAGCTGGTGAAAATCCGCCCAATGGCGCATCAATTAACTATTGGTTGAAACAAGCGGCTGACGATAGTGTTACAATCAGAATCTCAGATAGCTCGGGCAACCTGATCAAGACAATGAAGGGACCAAGTGTTGCCGGCATAAATCGTGTCTGGTGGAATCTACAAGGCGAACCGTCCACCAAAATTGTCCTGCGGACCAAACCCCTTTATGCTGATTGGGTCCAGCTTGACGAAGATGGTACACGGGATGCTGTTGTGGGAAGGATTTCAACTTTGACCCCTCCTGGTACATACACTGTGGAACTCGAAGCAGCCGGCAAAAAATCTAGTCAGAGACTGACAGTGGTTAAAGATCCTCATTCGGAAGGTAGTATAACTGATATTGTTGAACAGACAGAAATGGTCCAGGATATTCAGGCTGACATGAACTCGGTAGCGTCTTTAATAAACAGGGTCGAGATAATCCGTAGTCAGATCTATAACCTTAGGACAATTACAAAAGATCATGACGCAGCTGATGAGATTGCATCGGCAATTGAATCGTTGGATGAAAAACTGATTAATGTAGAAGATAAATTTTATCAGATGAAACTAACAGGCACCGGTCAGGATCGCGTTCGGTGGCCCGCCATGTTGGCGGGCAGGCTCAGTTATCTTGCAGGCAATGTGGAGGTTGCTGACTTTCCTCCCAATGATCAACAGCGTGAAGTTCATCAGATATTGAAAGATCGTCTCGCCCTTTATGAAAAACAGTTTAATAACATTCTGCGCAATGAAATGTCTGCTTTTGACAGACTGATGAAAAAACACAATCTCGCAGGAATCATTACGGAAGATTGAGAATGTTGAATAACGATTGAGGATTAGTCTTAAAGGCGTGCTATTAAAGCACCTCTGGATAATCCTCATCTTTCTCAGGCCTGATGCTACATCATCCCAGCAAATCAAGAGTGGGCTTGCTTTAATCCTTGGGCGGTACAGTTATGAATTAAATGAAACTGTGCCGCTGGAAGGGCTCACTTCAGATCTTTGGATCCATAATTTCTCCCAATACGAATGGGAATACGGTAACATCACACCTTCAGCTGGGGGCAAGATATTTGGTATAAAATACTATGCCGACCCACGGCTAAGGTGGAGAAATGTTACACCAATTCTCAGTCTTGTAACCTTTGAAGATGGGATGACATACACTATGTCCAAAGACCCTATTTGGGACGAGGTGAATATCTCCCATTCCGCAAATTGGCGTCAATATTATGTTGGTTTTGGGGTTGAAGCTCCACTCGGCAGATTTGTTCGCCTTTCAGTTAACGGCAATCGTTATTTCGGAACAAAACTAGATGCTGTATCTGATTTTCATCAGCATCGTTTCCGAACAAAACGAAATAATTTCACCTCTGTTGGATTATCGATCTCTCTTTCAATCCCATCCAAAATCGGTGAGTGGCGCTTCAGCAATACAGTTGAGGCTGGTCGTCGCTATATAAATGAAACTTTCCCTATGGTTTCCTCGTCAACTTCTCATTTTGAAATACCTTTGGGTTTTATTCATTTTCCTGTAACAGTACTCATATCTGAACCTCAGTTAAAAAGGTCCACTTTACGCTACAAATTACTTAAAACAGAAAGCCGATTTAGTCCATTAATTAATTTCCGCCAGGAAAATAACGGGGTTCAGGAATTCACTACATTCACATCTAAGGTAAAAGAGGGGCTTGGCGGCATACTTTTCTTTAATCTCATTTATATTGAAAATACAAAAAAACGGACCAAAGAGATGTGCTTGGAAATCTTACGTGACAATAATTCTTGGACATCTTTCTCTACTCTTTCCCATATTGCATTTGTCGGTGATGATGGTAAAGCTGTCTATTTTTTACCCGAAAGAGAATATGAGTCTCAATGTGGTCATTTAATAAACAGAGAAGATCTGGAGCATTTAATTTACAGTGACAAATTAAAGGTTGAATTCCACGATGTAGGATACGGTATTTTGATCGAGGTTGATAATTTGACTGGCATTCAACAAAATTGGAAAAGGATGTATGAGGACTTTTTAAAGGAACGATTTGAAACAAATAATTAGTACAGTCATAAAAACACAAATTAATAATCTGATTACTAGAGATTGTTTTGTAACCGCTCCAGAAGTTTCTTGGTTGCTCTAATGCCTTCCATTTCAGGCAAATTATTTCCTTCATATTCAATCCCTACATAACCACTGTATCCGGCGTCGAGAACAATTTGCATCATTCTGAAATAGTCTGTATTAATCTCGTTACC
>DCXX01000063.1:0-771 GCA_002329125.1 Fidelibacterota bacterium UBA2125
GTGAGTAAGGATCTTGATAAAATCGTCTGAGTTCAAAGTATCCATTTCGACACGGATGGGAAAGCGACCCTGGAGCTCCGGAATCATATCAGCTGGTTTAGAAACGTGAAAGGCTCCCGCTGCGATAAAAAGAACATGATCAGTCCGGACGACACCATACTTTGTGATAACGTTACTTCCCTCGATAATTGGCAAGATATCACGCTGAACACCCTCTCGGGAAACATCAGGTCCCGCTCCTGTATTTCCACCCACAACTTTATCGATTTCATCCAAGAACACAATTCCCGAATTTTCCACCCTGGATCGCGCCTCCCGCAGTGCCTCTTCATGATCAATAAGTTTTGTCACTTCTTCCATTGCCAGAATCCGTCGGGCTTCAGAAACAGTTGTCCTTCTTTGCTTTCTCTTTTTCGGGATTGCGCTACCAAACATCTCTTGCAGATTCATCCCCATCTCCTCTAATCCAACAGGGCCGAAAACCTGCATCATGGGCATTCCTTCATTCGAAACATCTATTTCCACCATTTTATCTTCGAATTTTCCCGCCATCAGTTTATTTCGCAGTTTGTCCCTGGTTCGTTGCTGCCGCTCCGCCACCTCAGGATTCTCTGAAGCTGTTTTAGGTGTGCCATTGGTAGGAAAAAGAAGATCCAGCAATCGCTCATTGGCAAGGTTCTGCGCCTCTTCAGAAACAGTTTTTTCCATCTCAGACTGCACCATAGAAACAGCAATATCCATTAGGTCTCGCACAATGGATTCTACATCACG
>DCXX01000063.1:1181-2972 GCA_002329125.1 Fidelibacterota bacterium UBA2125
CCTGGCGATTTCCGTTTTTCCTACGCCTGTGGAGCCTATGAGAATAATATTATTCGGAACAACTTCCTCTCGCATTTCATCAGAAAGCCGCTGTCGACGCCAACGGTTTCTTAGAGCAATAGCCACAGATTTTTTAGCATTCTTCTGTCCGACAATATACTTGTCGAGCTCAGAAACGATTTCTTTTGGCGTTAGATCTTTCACTTCAGTTCCATCACAGTAATGTGATGATTTGTATAGATACAGATATCAGCAGCTATTTCAAGGCTCCGCTTCACAATCTCTTTTGGGGAATTGATCTTACAACTGAGCAGTGCCTCAGCAGCGGCTTGTGCATACCCAGCTCCTGAACCAATAGAGATAACAGAGCCGTCCGGTTCAATGACGTTCCCATCGCCTGAAACAAGGTAACTGTGTTCCTTGTCCATAAGAGCAAGCAGTGCATTCAGGTTACGGAGATACTTGTCTGTGCGCCACTCTTTTGCCAGTTCCACCACCGCTCTCTGAAGCTGCCAGTTGTACTCTTCCAGTTTTTCTTCAAATTTACCGAAGAGTGTGAGGGCGTCGGCAGCAGCACCCGCAAAACCACCGAGAATTAGTCTCTTTTCTCCCTCAAACTTTCTCACTTTTACAGCCTTCTGTTTCAGAGCCATGTCACCGAATGTGACTTGACCGTCTCCGCCCATGGCAGCGCTGTTCTTAAGCCTGACGCCCAAAATAGTGGTTGAACGAACGGTCACTTCTTCCCTTTCATAAGATCAAGGAGCTCTGAATCAGTGGAAAGGATGAGTGTGGTCTTATCGTCAATGACCTTTTGGTAGGCGTCCAATGTCCTTACGAACTCATAAAAATCGGGGTCTGATTTGAAAGCGCCAGCATATATCTCCACGGCTCGAGCGTCTCCTTCACCGCTAATTTCCTGAGATTCCTTGTAAGCTTCAGCAAGGATGATGGTCCTCTCCTTATCAGTCTCAGCCCGGATCTTCAACGCCTCTTCCTCACCTTCTGACCTGTACTGTTTTGCCTGCCGTTCACGCTCAGCAATCATCCGGTCAAAAACGGCTTTCTCGTTCTCTTGAGATAGGTCAGCACGTTTTATGCGGACATCGATAATGTCAATACCGTACTCATCCAGTTTATTACGAGTTTCCTCAGTAACGATCCCCATAATCCTTTCTCGCCGTTTGTCAACGATCTCTGTAAGATTGTGCTTACCGAGCTCAACTCTAATTTCAGAGTAGACGATGGGATCTATCCTGCCGAGACCACCGTTAATGGTCCTTACAGCGCGATAGAATTTCAATGGCTCCGATATTCTCCAGCGTGCATAGTTATCTACTTCCAGTCTTTTTTTGTCAAGGGAAAGGATCGCTGTCGGCTGCACATCGTATTCCAAAATCCGTTTCTCGAACTTAACCAGCTGCCGCCATGGCATTTTGAAATGCAATCCTGCTTCAATCACAGGTTCATCAACCGGTCGGCCAAATTCAAGAATAATGGCTTGTTCAGTCTCATCAATGGTATAGGCGGACAGGAAAAGGCCTACCGCGGCTACTATCAGTACAATTCCTAGACTTTTCATTTGTTCACCCCCGTTTTCTTAACGCCCTCAAGATTTCCCAAAGGCAGTATATTTAACAGATTCCCAGCTTTTTCATCGAGTATTACTTTTTCAATACCGGGAAGAATTTGCTCCATGGTTTCAAGATAAAGCCTTTTTTCCGTTACATTTTTCGCTTTCCGATATTCAGCAAGAACAGAAAGGAATTTTGATGCATCACCTTCTGCTCT
>DCXX01000008.1 GCA_002329125.1 Fidelibacterota bacterium UBA2125
GCCCAGGTGATGGGAAATGACACAACACTTACTGTGGCCGGTGCGTCGGGAAACTTTGAGTTAAATGTGTTTCGTCCCGTTATTGCGTTCAACCTGCTTCAGTCCGTAAAACTTTTGGGAGATGCAGCTGACTCCTTCAGTGTGAACTGCGTAGCGGGTATTGAGCCAAATCTTGAGCGAATTGACGGTAATCTCCGTAACTCACTTATGCTGGTAACAGCCCTGACGCCGCATATCGGTTATGACAAGGCCGCTGAAGTGGCCAAAAAAGCACATGCTGACAATTCAACATTGCGGGACACCATCGAGAAGCTAGGTTATATGTCAGGCGAGGAGTTTGACGAAAAGGTGAAACCGGAGGAGATGGTTTCGCCCACCAAACGCAGCTGAGAACTTTTCCTCTTTTTTTTCGTTATTTTCATGATGGAAGCCTGTTTAACGGTTTCCAAATTCATTAATTTCCGAACCTGTGGCAGTGAAAAAGAAAAAGACCTCTTCAACCGGGAAGATAATCTTCCGTGTATTGATCATGTTCTTCGGGTTTACTTTTCTGAGCGTCGGTTATTTTTGGATCCTTTCCCGCGGTCTCCCTTCTCTGGAACAGCTGGAAAACTATGATCCTGATCTTGTGACGCGCATCTTTTCCGCTGATGGTGTACTCCTGAAAGAACTCTACACCCAGAGGCGTGTTTTCGTGGACTTGGAGGAGATCCCTGCAGATCTGGTGAATGCGGCTGTGGCGTCAGAGGATCGGCGTTTTTATTCCCATTGGGGAATATCACTTCGTGATGTCATAAGGGCGGTGGTCATCAACGCCATTCCGCCGCCCAGGTTCAGGCAGGGATTCAGTTCAATCACCCAGCAGTTGGCTCGAAATCTCTACGATACCATCGGTTTCAAAAAGACCATCGCGCGGAAACTTAAGGAGATGATTACCGCGATTCAGATTGAACGGACATATACTAAGGAAGAGATTCTTGAGATGTATGTCAACTCGATCCACTTTGGTCACGGTACTTTCGGTGCTCAGGCTGCGGCGAAAAGGTATTTCAAAAAGGATGCTTCAGACCTGACTCTGGATGAATGCGCCATGCTGGTGGGTATATTACCCAGGCCGGCCACCTACAGTCCCATCAATAATCCGGAGCGAGCCATGCGCAGGCGTAATATTGTGTTACGACTTATGCGTAAACAAAACTTGATTACACAATCCAGGTATGCCGAAGCACGGGCCCTTGAACTGAGAGTAACACCCGGAAGAGACGACCTCGGTAAAGCACCCTACTTCACGGAGCACGTTCGCAGGATCCTTGAGCAGGAAGATGAAGCTCTGGACTTGGACATTTACAGGGATGGTCTCATCATCTATACAACACTGGACAGCCGACTTCAAACGGCGGCCGAAAATGCCGTCATGCAAACAGTGGTGGCAAACCAAGAGAAACTCAACAGCCGTCTTTTCAAAGATCGGGAGGAGTTCGAGGAACTGGCCTATCTTGGCATCTATCCTGAAGATTCAGTAAAGGTGATGCTGGAAGGGAAGGCGTCTCTTTATGAAGAATTGCGTGACAAGCTTCTTGTGCAGACTGCTTTCGTTGCCGTGGAACCAAAGACAGGACACATCAAAGCCATGATTGGGGGGCGTCCTGATTATTACGATCAGTTCAACAGAGCGACGCAAGCGCAACGTCAGCCGGGATCTATATTTAAGCCATTTATCTACACCACAGCCATCGACAACGGCTACGCTGTTACACATCAACTGCTGAACCAGCCTGTGGTGCTGAACATACAGAGCGCTTCCGGAGATTGGGAAAAGTGGATGCCCAGCAATTACGATGGAACGACAGGCGGGCTCACCACACTTCGGGAGGGGTTGAGAAGATCTCTGAACCTTATTTCAGTACGAATGGTGCAGGAGTTGGTACCGCCGGAAGTGGTGGCCAACACTGCCCGTCGAATGCACCTCACCACGCCTATCCGCGCCGTTGACGCAATCGCCCTGGGAACATCGGAAGTCTATCCGCTGGAGGTCACTTCCTCCTATGCCACTTTTTCCAACAGCGGTGTCTGGAGCAAGCCTATGGCCATTCAGAGGATCGTGGACAGATTTGGTGTGACTATCAAAGAATATTCACCTCACAGGGAAGAGGTGTTAAGTGAAGAGACTGCTTTCATGATGACCGATCTTTTGCGCACGGTTCTGGATCAGGGGACGGGTGGAAGGGCCAGGTGGATGTACAAGTTCACCCATCCCGCAGGCGGGAAAACAGGCACCACACAAAACTGGACCGACGCGTGGTTTGTCGGTTATTCACCGTACCTAGCGGCGGGCGTTTGGTTTGGGGTAGACGATCCCAAGGTGAGCCTCGGTTCAAAACAGGACGGCTCCCGGGCGGCGCTACCTGCCTGGGCACGGTTCATGAGAGCGGCACACGATAGCATGGGGTGGAAGCATAAGGATTTCCCCCAGCCTGACGGAATTTCAAAAGAAAAGATCTGTACTGTCTCAAAAGACTTTCCCACGCGGTATTGTCCTGTTGAAGAAGAATATTTCATCACCAAGTATGCCCCTACACGTTCCTGTCGTATCCATACAGAGGGTTCACCCCGCAGGGAACGGGAACAGTCCGGGTAAATAATCACATCCTATGGTCTGAAAGGGGTGTCTTCAATCTTCACGGCAGATT
>DCXX01000148.1:0-2845 GCA_002329125.1 Fidelibacterota bacterium UBA2125
CCGGACGGATCGATACGCCGACTTGATTTTTCATCAAAAACGGTGATACTGTTGACAGCCCAACCAATTTTTTCTGTATCCATGAACCGGACAACACCGGATTTTTCCGCCTCAACGGTTTTTTCGAAAGGAGGTGTGTGAACGGTGTCTCCGTTGTGGAGTGAAGACGGATCACCGTCGTGAGCTTCGATCATTTCTTCAAGTTTTACCAAAGCCGAGCCTGAAGAGATGGTTTTTTCAATGGCGGACAGCGGGTTCTTAACGCCGGCGTGTTTGAGCACAGGCTCCGCCAGTGCAGTGACCACAGCCATGAGGTCTGGTTCACCTTCACCTTTCAGGCACGATACCGATTCCTGGATCTCATTCCAAAGACCGGCTTCGCGGCCCAATGGCTGGTCCATTCGGCTGTAGACAATATTGGTAGAAACGCCAAATTGTTCACCGGCCATTTTCAGTTGTTTGCCCAATTTTTTCGCCTTTTCCATAGTTTTCATGAAGGCGCCGTTTCCTACCGTAATGTTCATGGCCAGGACTTCGATCCCTTCAGCAATTTTCTTGCTCATAATGCTTCCACAAATGAGCGGAGTGGAAGCGACAGTGCCTGTTTTGTCCCGGAGAGTGTACATTTTTTTATCGGCTGGACAAATTTCAGACGTTTGGCCTGAGAGGCTCAGGCCAAACATTCCCACAGTCCGGCGGAATTCTTCCAGAGAAAGATCAATCCTGTAACCAGGAATAGATTGAAGTTTGTCCAGCGTACCGCCAGTGTGGCCCAGGCTTCTCCCGGAGATCATGGGGACGGCCAGACCGCAAGCCGCCAGGATGGGTGCAATAATGAGTGACACTTTGTCTCCCACGCCGCCTGTTGAATGCTTATCCACCACTACTTTTTCCAAATGGGAAAAATCCAGCCGTTCACCAGAGGTGACCATAGCCTCGACCACAGCCAGCATTTCTTCATCGGTCATATCGTTGTCATAAACGGCTTTCAGCCATAATGTTATATCTTCATCGTTGATCTTTCCGTCACTGTAGGCATGAATGATCTGAACAATCTCTGAAGAGGTGTTAGCACCGCCCGCCGCCTTTTCACGGACGATGTTTTCGATATTCATTAGGAGAGCTTTTTCTTTCCCTTGCGGAAAGAAGGAGTCTGGAACATGGTTCGTTCGTGTGTTGCCTGGTAAGTCATAACCAGGCCCACCGCACCGAGGACGATATTCGGCATCCACATGGCAACAGCACCATGGAGATAGTTTCGGTCCGCCATTTCTTCACCGCCGATAAGGAACAGATAGTAGAGCAGCACAAAACCGAAGCTAAAAACGATGGCTGTGAAAAAACTCCCCTTCCGGGTCATAATGCCCAACGGTGCACCTACCAGGACAAAAACGATACAGGCTGAAGGCAGGGAGAATTTCTTGTGGATTTCCACTGTATAGCGGTTGATGCTTCTTTCGTAACCGGCGATCATCTGGTAATCAGTCCTGACCCGCAGGGAGAGATTTATTAAATCCTGACTTCTACTGATAGAACGATTGGGATCACTGACTGTTTCCTCTTTCTCAATATTCTGCTGCTTTTTGACCAGCGTCATAAGATCTTCCATAGTGGCGGGGATAGGTGTGTCTGGGAAACTGAACTCGAATTCTTTTATAATCCGTTCTTCGATAGCAGCAGTTCTTTTGCGGTAACCGGCAATCTTCTCATCCATCATATTGAGTGTCATTTCCCTGTCTGTGCGGGAGCCGGTCTCTCTTCTTTCCAGCATTAGATCCTCCGCCGGGATGGTAATCCGGTGACGATCAAAAATGATTCGCCTGTAATTCTGGTAATTATTCACTTCCACTTCGTGGATCTCACCGTCGTAGAGCGTTACCATGATGGCGTCATCCAGCGGCTGAAAAGATCCTTCTTTTGCCCGGATAGAAGTCTGCGTCACAGTCCTGTCTTTTCCGTATATATGTACGTCCTGATACCTGTCGCCCCTTTTACCCTTCACAATGAAACTGTATTGGGGCAGATCATCAATGAAATAGCCCGCCTCCACATTGAGGTCGGGTCGCTTTCGGTAAATATCTCTGGCCAGCATTCTTGCGTTGTGGTTCATGTGCGGAAGCACGGTATTGTTGAACGTCATTAGCGGCACAGCAACGAGGATGGAGAAAGTGAGGGCAGGCCACAGGATGCGGGTGAAGCTGACACCTGAGGAGCGCAGTGCTGTAATCTCGTTGTCTTCGGAAAATCGACCGAACGCCATAAGTGTTGCCACAAGAACAGCCACTGGTGCCGCCAGCGCAATGATCCACGCTGTGTTCAGAAAAAGGTATTCCAGGATAATATCTATGGGGAGTCCCTTCCCCAGAAAACGATCTACTGCTCGGAGGAGGAAATTTGTGAAAAGCAAAAAGATGACAATAAGCAGGGCATAGAGGAAAGGGAGGAGGTGTTCTTTAAGAATATATCGTGTGAGGAGTTTCATGACTGCCAGCTTAGTTCAACTAAAAATACAGTAAGAGATAACCGCATACAAAGGTAATGAGGTTTGAGCCATTAATATATTTAGGCGAAGATCGCCTAATGATAGCGGGTGAGGAACGGGATTCGAACCCGCGACCGCCAGGACCACAACCTGGAGCTCTAACCAGCTGAGCTACCCCCACCAGTGATTTTCCCCATAGCGAGGGGATTAAACTTCCAAAGCCACCAAATGAGCTATCTCAAACTTTGGGTACTCTTCTGTATAGAGAATTTAATGTATTGTAACGGACAGTATGAAACAGTGGTTTCCGAGTTCAGGCCGGTTGTTACACATGTTCCTCCTCCTCATCTTCCGGTCTGTATT
>DCXX01000148.1:3211-5724 GCA_002329125.1 Fidelibacterota bacterium UBA2125
TTTTCCAGAGTGTTATACCGTAAACCTTTTACATTACCAGTTTTGAGTAAGGATAAGTTGGTTAATGAGATACCGATAGCTTTCGAAAGCTGAGTAAGAGTCATCTTCCGTTTAGCAAGCATCACATCCAAGTTTGTTATAATAGGCATGAGTTAGATAAAAGATTTATCCTGGCCCTCTAATTCTTTTCGTTCTTTCTCTAGTTCAGATAAACCGTAGTTCAAGAACTGGTAAAGAATTAAAGCAAGTGTAGCAAGAACAAAGCTATCCAAACGAAAATCTTTGAAAATAATCAGATATATAGTTGGTATAAGTATGAAACATAAAACAATGTTCTGAAGGTCGTTTACATTTTTATAGGTTAAATAATTATTGGGATGGAACCTGGAAAACAGGATGAACAAATGGTAGAGAAGTTTAATCTGGATCAGGAACAGAATGAGTAACCCCAGGGTGGTAATGGATATTGAAAGAGTTAGATTTTCTTTGAACCAGATACTCAGTCTGCGTTGATTCCCAAGCTGCCAGTCTTTTAGTTCTTCATGATCGTATTCATCATATATGTCTTTATAAGTTAAGACACATAAAGCTTCCCCAGTTTCATCACGGGTTAAGGTGCCGCCCTCTTCTTCGCACCAGTTCATAAATTCTTTTATATCCTTTCCACGCCTCTCAAATTCAGAAAATTTGACTTCCTTTTTCTTTATTATGTTTACAGTAACACTTACGCAATATGCGTTGTCTGCAGTTCGAATTACCTCACCATCCATCTCATCAACACACCATTCCATAAATTTCTCTGGATCACCACCTCCTTGGTGATAATCAGTATAACTTATCTTATTTGTGACTGGGTAACTTTTGCTTAAATATTCATCGGCTTTGCCCGTTACCTGATATACAAGAGTCTCAACAGAATAATATAATCTTGGTATTGTGTTATCAATTAATTGAAAAAGGATAGAAATAATAAAAATTATCCCGAGAATTCTGATTCCATTTTGTTTAAGTGTAATCATTGTATTATAGATTCTTTTGCTCAAATTTAATGAGAAGAATTAATTAAATAAAAGATAATAACTTTTATTATTGACATATAATATTTTATGTTTTACATTAAATCTGTGGAACAAATTCACTTTCAGAGCGTCTAAATGACGATTAACAAAAAAAGGAGAGATAAATGAAAACAATATCACGCACAATCATATCAGCTGTTCTACTGATGATTATCGGCTGTCAGAACGGTCCCAACGAAACTGTCGGGATGTCTGATGCAGAACTGATTCAAGCCATCATAGATGCCGATAAGTTAGATATCAGTATGGCGGATTTACCTGATCAATCTATAAGTGTTCTAGATCAGGATTATAATGACTATACAGGACTTGATGCAAAGATGGCAATTGAGTTAGGCTACGAAGTCAGCATGGGTGGAACATTGGCTAGAAAAGGCCGCTTAACTGAAGTCTACTTCAATATGGATGGCAGGAAGTTGAATGGAAATGCAGATAAACGAGATGCAGGTGATAAAGATGGACGAGGCAAAAGTGATAATGACAGAGAATGTTTCGAACTGGTTCTTCCCGTTACATATGTGATGCCAGATGGTTCAACTATTACTGTGGCAGACAAAGAAGACTGGGCAGAGGTAAGGGGCTGGTACGAAGCGAATCCTGATTCAAAAGAGGAGCCTTCTTTACAATATCCCGTTCAAATCTCCTTTGCAGGTAGGGTTGTTACCATTAATAACGCTGAGGAGATGAAAGTTGCTTATGAGGGTTGCGGTGGTAAAGATGATGATAATGACAGAGAATGTTTTGAACTGGTTCTTCCCGTTACATATGTGATGCCAGATGGTTCAACCATTACTGTGGCAGACAAAGAAGATTGGGCAGAGGTAAGGGGCTGGTACGAAACGAATCCTGACTCGAAAGAAGAACCTGATCTGCAGTACCCGGTCGATATCTCGTACCGGGACGGCACCACCCAAACCATTAGTAATGAAGATACAATGAGCGCAGCTAAGGAAGATTGCGGAGAGGGCAGCGAGAGTGACAGCATGACTCAGGATGTCTGTGAGGAGCGGGGCGGCACTTGGACCGAAGCTACGGATCGAGACGGCGAATACTACTGCGACATGGGTGGATGACTCCGATGATTCTCGAAATGAGAGAGACAGCGAAGGATAATAACTCACAATGTTAACGCCAACAAATAGTGGGCAGATAGAAATATCTGCCCACTATTATCTTTAGATTTTTATTGTAGTAATCAGCAAATCAATCCCCACATTCGTGGGGGTTTTTTGTTTGCGAGATAAATCAGCGCCCATTCGCCCTCCTGCTAATTAAAATAGAAAAAGCTGCGTGAGTCTCATAATCCGAAGGATGTGTCTGTATTTGAATTATATTCTATTAACTATTTTAACTATTTATTTGGGGACCGCGTCAAAATGGTTGCATTGGCAATCCCCTGATAACTGCAGAAAAATGAAACGGAAAATATATCAG
>DCXX01000033.1:0-186 GCA_002329125.1 Fidelibacterota bacterium UBA2125
TTACCAGATTGAGATTGGGAAAGTGGTCTAATCAGTTGGGTTTAATATGTTTTAAATCGAGTCGCACCGAAATGATATAGGGTTTACCCTCCTCATCCCAATGACCATACGTGGTGGTCACAATTGTACCATTTGGCAGTATTTCAACTCCGGGGTAGGTACTATCCCAACTGTTAAAATTATTTT
>DCXX01000033.1:508-4560 GCA_002329125.1 Fidelibacterota bacterium UBA2125
ATTATTTTTTATCCGGATTCGATAATCCCCAGGGCCGCCTTTGGTCAAATCCTTATAATTACCGATCCAGGCAACCCAATCTCCCTGGGTTGGACTATTCTTTGCCATATCCCGGAATGAGATGAACAGTTTTCCGTCATGGGTATATTTGCCTGTATGGCGATCACCTGTGAGTTCAATGGGTAATTCTTTTGGATCGGACCAAGATATTCCTTCGTCATTTGAAAAAATTATGTGCGAATTCTTTTGTCGGCTGTTTTCCCTTAATAAGGCAGCCAACTGTTTCCCATCAGGAGAACGTATGATACCCGGTTCACATAGGTGAACAGCTGAATTCGAATATAATCCCTCTGGAAAAGACCAGGTTAAACCGCCATCAGTCGAAAAAGTTTGGTAGAGTGTAAAGACACCATTGCTTTTACCATCTTTAATAATGAACCGACCATCATCATGGAACATGGCCAGGTAGTGGCCAGGCTGTTTCAATGCCACAACACTCCCCATAACAACAATACCACCCCAATTACCCACTTTCTTTAGCGGTGACCAAGTAAGACCATCATCATCAGACACGGACAGCCGAGCTGGGTACAACCCTGACCACATGATAAGCCGTTTTACACCTGCGGAATTAATTACTCTATGAATTGTCGGGACTTCTTTGCTGGTAGACCAATTCTCCGGTACGGGTAACCGGCCGGACCAGGTTTTTCCTCCATCCCGGCTCCGTTTGTAAACGATCTCTCCTTTTCCGTGACCCTTAGGATATACTATCAGAATTGTTTTCCCATCTTCAAGCAAAACGGTACTGGGATGTCCGAGATAAACACCTTCCTCTTTATCCACAACCACTTGAAGATCATGACGTTGGTCAAGATCAACAACTGGGATGCGGAAAAAATTCTCAGCATGTCCAATTCTCCCCATACTTATTATGGTGAAAATAAAGAAGGCCCGAATGGTTGAAATCAGAAACCTCGTTGTCTTAGAATACAGAAAAATAGCTTTAAACATTTCAAAAATTCTCGTGAAGTTGCTTTTTCATCCCAATCGTCCGCTGTTATTTACCCGTTCTTTTTTCTAGCTCTGAAATGAAGTCATCTCTGTCTTTGGGTGATACAAGAGCAAATCCTCGTTTCAAACTGATTTTTACCCTCTTCAAAGAAAATGCCGGGGCAGCCAACAGATTAGAACTTTTTTCTGCATTGACAATATCCACATATTCAATTTTTTTTTCACTATTCCCGATTGTATGAATAAGTGGTCATCAAACATTGTGTATCTGCAGGGTATAAAAAGAGTCAATAACAGAACTTCGAACCCCAAAACCCCCAAAAAAATGAACCCACTAACTCTTGAAATAGGATAAACCAATATACCCATTACTGAGGTGAACAGAATCGTCCCCAATAATAACAGAACTAACCAGAAATCAACTTTTGTGGGATACACCTTCATTTTCCCGTTCAAAAAATTATATCAGCATGCAAATGTTTTTCTCATCTTTATCACTAATTACGACAAGATGAACATTTTTCATTTTCGTTAACATCGGGATCTGACGGCGAATATCCAAAAGTGTATGTTTCATTGTATTTGTAATCTTCAAAACAAACACACACATCGTACAGTTCTTTATTGTAATTGTGAACAAAATTAATAGCACAAGACCCAACGTTTGGACACTCATAAGTCAATTTCTTGCTACCGTAAGGCTCAACTACAATATCATCAAACATGCCACGATCAGAATTATCGTTAACTGTTATTTCTATATTGGCCTTATTATTAAAAATAACAGAGTTTTTCGGTAGCACATTCTCCTCACAAGTAATAAAAATAAATCCCATAAGTAAAATTCTAAATATTGTCAGGGGTTTATTCATTGCGGAAAGTATTTATCTGAGAAGAAATAGTATTCCAGCCAAGATAACTGCAAAAGTAACCGCTGCACACGGTATTAACCTTGCAACATTCATTGCCATTATCATTCTGTTGCCACTGTTCAGGTGAGGGAACGGCCTGTTTTCAGGTATGCCCACCTTCAAAAAATCACACAGCGGTCCCCAACCGTCCTTCACGTCAAAAATCAATAGATCCTCTTTGGGCACAGTGCGTCTCACATTCTGAATATGATCATTATATACCTGGACGGCAAATTCACGGTCACTGAACTTGCCTTTAAATAGGCCATTCCAGATCAACATGTTGGTCATTTCAATAAACTTTCCCATAGGCGGAATGATACGCTGCATCCACCCCGGAATAATTGATGACGCCCTGAAAATAGTCCTGTCCGTACTCTGATACCACGAATCCGTATCACGTACCGTTAGGATAACTTTTGCGCCCGGGTATTTCTTTTTCAGTTCATCATAGAACAGGCTGGAAGGAAAATCCAGAGTGGAGTTGAAATTTTTGAATATAAAGTCCCAATCCACCGGCTTGCCCCTCCCCGCATTGTGCCACGCCCAGATATGTTTTGGCCGCATAATGACACTTCTCATATGGTAGCATTTTCCGAAACCGAGGAGCTCTAAGGCAACTTTTAACGACAGTGTGCCCGTACGACCAAATCCTGCACCGATAACTTTCATACAACCTATTGATATAGCCTTACCCAATCCACTACCATATTAATAGGCAACTCCTCCGGATTAGTAACCTTACCTGGCCAACCTTCCAGCTGCTGATCTACAATCAGGTAGAACGGTTGATCAAAAGGCCACTGGAAAGTTCCTCCTCCTGATATTTTTGAATATTCAAAAGACATTTTTCCGTTTACTGCAAACCTTAATTTATCAGGAAACCACTCCACGCTGTAAACGTTGAAATCGGTCGTATCGATTTTTGCAGTAGTATACCGTTGGGGAGATTCCAATTTGAGATTAAGGTTCCAGTGACTATGAATCGTTTGATAAACAAAGTCATCATGATTCAATCTTTCCATAATGTCCATCTCTCCATTATGCTGATCGGCGTAAATCTTTTCTTCGGGTATCATCCAGATTGCTGGCCAGGCACCATACGCCGGATCCAGTTTAGCCCTCACTTCGATCCTTCCATATTGAAATGCGAACTTCCGATAGGTCCAGATACCCCCGGTATGATAGGGACGATTATCCCAACCTGTCGTGTCTTGGTTTAAAACTCCTCTTAACTGAACAGCATTCTCTTCGAATTGGACGGCTTCAGGATTGGTAGCTGATGCATAACTGGCCCAAAGATCGACTATTTCCTTCCAGGCGTTCTTATCAGTTTTAACCTTCGGAAAGTTTTCAATAAGTCGTTCGGAGGTATATAAACCAATTTTTGACCATTTTTTTGTATCTAGTCTACCTTGATCAAACTGGTCTTCCCACACGAGTTCCCAGGATGTGGAATCGTTTCTGCGTTTTTCCGCTTGAATGAAGGTATTGCCTTTTACAGTGTAAGGTCCACTAGCTGTATGGAAACTTATAATTCCTGCTGCAACTAAAATCAAGAAGAACAAAATGAAATAGATTCGATCCTTTTTCATTTATTAATTTTCTTTCACAGGTTGAGATTGAAAAAATGGTTGGGAAAGCTGATGTGGAAACATAATGAGGGCAACTACTTCTCTGAAGCCAAACTAAGGAGAGATGGCGGTCAAGTCAATCAGTAAAGTCCATAAAAAAAGCCCCCTTGAGAAGAATGCTTGATCCAGATCCCTTTCATTCTTTCATCCCGACCGTCCCCAGTCACTTTCAAAGACTTCAACACTTTTTTGTTCTCTTCCCAAATCCATACCCAAAAATATTCACAAAAATATCCCCCATTTTATTTTGGATAGCTTCCACAGCAAAATCAAAAGGGAGAAACAGTTCCAGCAATTCCCAACCTATAGACAAAGTCAAGAATAAAAGCCAGCCAATCTTGGTATATCGTGCAATTATAAACCATATTACAATATGGATGATTGAATAGTGATTGAATGCAGTCAAGATCCAAATCTATCCCCACAAACAATAATAACCGTTGAGAAAGCTGATGTGAAAGCCCAACGGTTTAAACTACCTCTCCGGAGTCAA
>DCXX01000033.1:4942-9520 GCA_002329125.1 Fidelibacterota bacterium UBA2125
AAATAAATCCATTTGCGAGAGGATAATCTGGTGTTCACTCAGCAGGATTCTAATATGAACAGTTTGAAGATGATGTTTTTCATTAACATTAGAGAAGAGCAATGCATCACGGTAAGAGATTCATTTTGTTTTCTGATATACGTCTTGTTTCCACTGGCTAGTAAACCATTCTTTCTGACAATCTTTTGGTTTATTTTCAGTGAATTAATTTGATGTAATGAACTCCTATTAACTAAAATTGAAAACAGAGAAAAGGGGACTTTCATGTTAAGAAAAATCAGACTACTTCTACTTCCTTTGGCCATTCTGATCGTTGGCTGCAGCTCGAAGCCATCCACGCCCTTTACCATCGACTACGAAAAATACACTTTGGATAACGGTCTAGAGGTGATCCTGCATAAAGATCGCTCCGATCCTATCGTGGGTGTGGCCATCCAGTACCACGTGGGTTCCAACCGGGAAGTTCCTGGTCGCACGGGCTTTGCCCACCTGTTTGAACACATGCTCTTTCAGGAGTCTCAACATGTGGGTCAGGACCAGTTTTTTAAAAAAATTCAGAGCGCCGGCGGTACACTGAACGGCGGTACCAATAAGGACGGAACAGTTTATTTTGAAGTCGTCCCAAAAAACGCCTTGGAGATGGTTCTGTGGCTGGAGTCAGACCGCATGGGCTGGCTACTGCCTACTGTCACCCAGGCAGCTTTTGAAAACCAGCAAGAAGTCGTTCAGAACGAAAAACGCCAGCGCGTGGACAACCGCCCCTATGGCCACAACAATTATGCCGTAATAAAAAACTTATACCCCGCCGACCATCCTTACAACTGGACAACCATCGGCGAACTGGAGGACCTGCAGAATGCCACGCTGAAAGATGTACGCGATTTTTACGAACGCTGGTATGGATCCAACAATGCCACTCTGGTAATTGCCGGCGATATCAATGAAGGCCAGGTGAAAAAGATGGTAGAAAAATATTTCGGCGAAATCCAGCACGGTCCCACTGTGCTGGACCCGGAACCTCAGCCGGTAACTCTGGCATCAACCAAAAAAGTTTTCCACGAGGACAATTTTGCCAAATCTCCGCGCTTGAGCATGGTCTACCCCACCGTTCACCAGCGCCACACCGATGCCCCGGCCCTAGAACTTTTAGGCCAGCTACTGGGCGACGGTAAAAAAGCGCCGCTTTACAAGATTATTGTGGAAGAAGACAAGCTGGCCCCCAGTGTGGCATCTTATAGCCGTCCTCAGGAAATTGCCGGTACCTTCAATATCACTGTCACGGCCTTTTCCACTACCAACCTCACCGACGTAGAAACAGCCGTTTTTACTGCACTGGAAAAATTTGAGAGAGACGGCTTCACTGAAAGTGATCTGGAGCGCCTGAAAGCCAAGTATGAAACAGGTTTTTACCAATCTATCTCTTCGGCCCTGGGCAAGGGATTTCAGCTGGCATACTACAACGAATATTATGGTTCACCCGATGCCATTACTGAAGACCTTCAGAACGTTCTGGATGTGACCATGGATGACGTAAAACGGGTATACAACGAATACATCAAAGAGAAAAATTACGTGCTCACCAGCTTCGTGCCCAAGGGACAGACGGATCTCGTGGCCGCTGGATCAGAACTGTTTCCTATCGAGGAAGAGCAGATCGTGGAAAATGTGGAGAAAGCAGTCGGTGCCGGCGAGTTGGAAGTGGCCGAAATTTCCTCTGTCTTTGACCGCTCTGTAGAACCGGAACAGGGTCTACAACCCAACCTTAATTTGCCTATGGTCTGGCGCCACGACTACCCCGGTAACGTGTCCCTGTTCGGGGCCAACCACGATGAACTACCATTGATCAATTTTGGCATTCGTATCCGTGGCGGCATGCTCCTGGATGCCCCAGACAAAATTGGCGTGGCCAATCTGATGTCCGACATGATGATGGAAGGAACCGTCAGCAAGACGCCGGTGGAACTGGAAGAAGCCATCGATGCCTTGGCTTCCTCCATATCCATGTTTACATCCAAAGAAACTATCGGTATGGAAGTTACGTGCCTGAAACGCAATTTTGACGCCACCCTGGCATTGGTGGAGGAAATCCTTTTTGAACCCCGCTGGGACGAGAATGAGTTTAGGCGGATCAAAGCTGAAACGGTTGAAGGAATCAATCGCCGCGCGGCCATTCCCTCTACCATCGCCTCCAATGTTTTCAATCGATTGAACTACGGCGCCCACATCCTGGCCAACGCCACCATGGGAACCGAGGCATCGGTGGCAGCAATTGAACTGGAAGATCTGAAAAACTACTACGAGGCCAACTTCTCGGCGGATCTGGCAACCGTCAGCATTGTGGGTGACATCCGGCGCAGTGATGCGGTAAAGGCCTTCAAAGGTTTAGCGGATCGCTGGGAAACCAAGGACGTCTTTTTCCCTGAATACGCCTTGCCGGAACCGAGCAGAAAGGCTCAAATCTATTTCGTGGATGTGCCTGGCGCGAAACAGTCGGAAATCCGCATCGGCTACCTTTCCATGGCCTACACCAACCCGGACTACTACCCCGCTACAGTAATGAACATGAAACTGGGCGGGAGTTTCTCCAGCGACATCAATTTGACCCTGCGGGAAGAAAAGGGCTACACCTACGGCGCCCGTTCCCGCTTTATGGGATCCCGCTCTCCGGGTCTTTTCATCGCCTCCTCAGGCGTGCGTTCCAACACCACGGAAGAATCGGTACATATCTTTAAGGATATTATGACCGACTACCGGAAACTCATCGCTGAGGAAGACCTGGAGTTCACCAAGAACATGATGCTAAAGTCTAACGCGCGGCGCTTTGAAACTCTGGGTGCCCTGCGCGGTATGCTGGACAACATTGCTACCTATGGCCTCCCCTTTGATTATATCAGGGACAGAGAGAAAGTGGTTCGCGATATGACTGTTGAAAGACACAATCAACTGGCACAGGAGTACGTGCGGCCCACTGAAATGATCTACCTCATAGTAGGTGATGGGGCCACCCAATACGAAGGTCTCAAATCCCTGGGTTACGGCGATCCAATTATGCTGGACAATAGCGGGAATCCCATCCAATAAGCTACCGCCACTGAAAAGGTCCATAAAAACTCCCCGTAAGGAGGCAATATGACTTATCGTTTACTTCATGCTAATCACTTCTGGGTGCCTCTCTCTACGCTCGTTGTAATCACCATGATGGGGTGCAACAGCCAAGGGAACGCCGAACCGGGTATTGACCAGCGCTCTTATAACCTCGGGGGGATCGGCGCCTTCGGTGAAATGGTGGATGCAGGCGTTAAGAAACTGGCCCTGAGCGCCGCACTATCGCCTGAAGAAATGGACGCACTCGTCGAAGAAGCAGCCCGTATAGCCAAACGGAATAACGTCGAAATCTACCGGGAAAACGACTTCCTGGTGACGGACCTGTTCCCCCCATCCATTACGGAAGGTAAACATGTACTGGTGATATACAAGGGAGAGACCAGACAGGAATATCTGGACCTTAAAATACGAAAGGGACAACTGGTCGCATCAAACCAATATGCCGGTGAAGCCCGTGAAGAAATTGCCCGCCGATTCGGTGCCATGCTGAGTTATCCCGAGTGGAAGATAGACGAACTGATCAGTAATAATAGTTCCGAATGAAAAGTGCCGCGTTCCAAGTGTAATCTAGAATTCAAACAACTGGGAACTATTCACTGTTCTTTCAATATCTTTAACAGCTCTTCATTCTCCGGGACATCATTAAACACATCCCATTCTATATAATATCCTTCAGGATCGTAGCCGACAAACGCACGGTATTCCGGACTCCCATCTTCGATCTTTAGGGAACGCATCTTAATGGCTTCGTGGGTGCTGGCGTAGGCGTACCAGTCGTCGAGACGGTCTGTCCAGAATGACATTGTTACGGCTTTCTGCTCCGTGAAGTTATGCATGCCGCGTTGTTCGTCGACCAGACCGAAATAGCCAGACGGCGAAATGGGATAGATCTTCGCCCACCCCTGATCCACGATCAGATCGAAGCCCATCACGTCCTCATAAAAACGCTGAATACCTTCCATATCCTTGTAATAGAACCAGACCACGGTGGCCTTAAACCCAAGCCCCGGCGGGACAGTTGAATTCTGATCGCTTGGCGGATAAACAGTGGGCGATTTATCCAGCACTGGGCTCAACTTTTTATTTTCCTCATGGATGTTAAACCGTTCGAATTCAAGGAAATATCCTTCGGGATCAATCACAACAAAACCGTGATGAGGCCGTCCTTCTTTAGGATTGTAAGGAGACTTGATCTGGGCATCCTGTTTCTCGATATAATCCCACCACTCATCCAACTGATCCGTAATCAGGGCAATCGCCACGCTCTTGGGCTCACTGGACTTGTGCATCCCTTTGGTTTCATCAACCAGTGTTATGAACGAGGTCGGCGCGACCTGGAGAATCTTGGCAAACCCATAATCTGCAGCAACGTTCAACCCTAGTGTCTCGGTATAAAATTGGGTTGCCCGAGCAAGGTTGGTATAATAGAAAAAAACATTACTGGCTGTCATACCGAAATCATTCATGGGATTT
>DCXX01000114.1:0-9301 GCA_002329125.1 Fidelibacterota bacterium UBA2125
GGCAGGCGGCGCGACACTGTTTACTTCAACGGAAGGGCCTCTGGTGGAGATCGGTCTTGCAATCGCCTCTTTTACCTACGGCGGCTTGTTGGGATTTTTTCTACTAGGAAGAATGAAAGCGGAGTTTCCAGCTTCATCAGTAATAGCAGGTTTTGTAGCATCCATTGCGGCCATGGTTGTTGTTGTTAGATTTACTGCCGTGGCGTGGCCCTGGTACACAATTATCGGTTTATCTGTCATGGTAGCCACATCTGTCGTATTGCGAATCATACAAAAATGAACCGCTTCCATGAAATCACCATTTGTCTATTGTTGCTTCAGTCTGTTACTATTACCGGCCAGGAATTTGAGCATTCCAAAGTAGTTACTGTCCCGGATATGGGTTTTTTGCCGGGCGTTTTTTCCGGCCTTGATATCCTCCAGGAAATGAAGTTTGAGCAACTCCGCGATAAGCGGCTGGCAATCCTTACAAATCAAAGCGCGTTAAACAGGGACGGCAAGCATTTCTTGGACCTTCTGGCTGAACAGAAAGATAAGTTCGATGTGCAAATAATCTTTACACCGCAGTACGGTATCCTCACTGATCCCGTTCACTCTTTGAAGCCGCCGCCGGACAGTATGGATGAAAGGTTTAATGCTCCAATTAAACGGCTCTGGGGGCGAGAGTACAGGCCCAACGTACTCGATCTTCGGGAGGTTGATCTTGTAATCATAGATTTACAGGATACAGGGGTGCGATTCCATACGTTTATGACTACGGTCACCAAGGTGATGGAAGCGGCGGCGGAGTATGAGAAACCGGTAATCTTGCTGGATCGGCCAAATCCTCTCAACGGAAATATTCTGGACGGGCCGGTGGTGAGACCCCAGTTCCAGTCTTTTGTGGGATATCATCTTGTCCCCATCCGCCACGGTATGACGGTGGGTGAGTATGCCCTTATGGTGAATGAGACGGGATGGATCCGTCAGTCCGTCATTTGTGATCTGACAGTTATTCCCATGTCCAACTGGCGACGAGATATGTGGATGGACGAAACGGGACTCACCGTTACGCCGTTGTGGAAAGGAATTGTTGATCCTGTGACACTGACTGCTGCAGCAGGAATGGGTTTACTGGAAGGGACCAACCTCTCATTTGGTGAAGGGACGTCCAAACCTTACACTGTTGTGGGTGCGCCGTGGCTGGTACCTCATCAGCTTTTAATGGGTCTGAACAAAGCCGGTCTTCCCGGTGTCCGTTTTGCGGAAACAACTTTCACGCCTGATTCGCTATCTGACAATGTATCTCATCCCTTATACGCAGGCCAAGAATGTTACGGCGTGAAGCTGATTATCGAAAACAAGGACCGGTTTGATCCTTTGAGAACCACAGTCACTATTCTCTCTCTTACCGCCAATTTGGAGCCTCGCCGATTTAAATGGGTGGGAAATAATTATGTGGATAAGCTGTACGGACACAACTACCTCCGCCTTTTCATTGCTCAGGAGAGAGACATCAGGAAGCTTCCTGCCACATGGTCTGAAGAAGTGATCAGGTTTAACCAGTTTCGCCAGAAATTTCTTCTTTACTGATCTAGAAAAATGAAGACCGTTAAGTCGGCGGCAACAGTATGCATTTTTTTGGCCGGGCAGTTGAGCGGGCAGGCATACTTTACTTTGCCCAAGAATGTCTGGCGAATTTCGGTGGTGAAGGAAGCGACATCAGCCAATTGGGTCAGTGCTGGCGGAAAGAAGGGATTACCGGACGAATATTTTACCCTGGACGGTTACGGACTGAAGTATTACGATGAACTGAATCTAGATTCCCTAATAGGGTTAAATGAGCATCTAGTTAATACAAATGATAGGGTGGATGAAATTATTCAGACCTTTAATGATATGTCGGAAGTTGAAGGATGGGAAATACAATTAAATGATTTTAATAGAAATTTTTTCAATCGTGATTCATTTAATGTTAGTGGTTTCATTACAAATACAAAGCGGACCCTTCAAAGTCAACTCACTACAATTCGTTTTGAATACGGAATAACTGAGCGTGTAACATTGACTTTAGGCATTCCCAACTATGCCAGTGCAACACAAGAAAATCAATGGGGTTGGGAAGGTACTATTGACGATAGTCTATATGCTTTTATTAAGTATCATACTGAGAATATGCAAAAATTCAATGATTTAGGGATTCCAGAAGATCTTTCAGATCCCTATGATATCACGGCAAGTCTCAAATCAAAACTCAATAATATCTATGATTCTTTTTATACGGCTGACGGTACAGAATCGGTTCTATGGTTGCTTGAAAATGACATCGATCCATTCAAATCATCAATTACCGGTGCTCAGTTCAACCCTTTCTCAAACTCTGATAATGACACAACCAACATTGATTCTCTAATGATTTTCTACCATCCCAATCGTTCCACGTCGGGACTTGGAGACATTCGTTGGGGTCTCAACTTTCATTTGCTCGGTTCACCAGTTTGGGCAGGTGAATCTCTTTTCTCTGTCTATGGCGGATTCGGTATGACAATCCCAACAGCGAAGCTTATCAGCAAGTTCAATCCGGATAAAGTTGATGACACCGGCCGTCCCAAACAGTTTTCTCAGCTTCAGTTGGGTGACGGGGTGACCGCTTTACATTTTTCGCTGTTTGGTGAATTATACAAAACCATCCAGTCGAGAGAATTGAAAATCAACTGGGCAACGGAGTTCAAGTTTAATCCTGAAGGCAAGTTCTGGAAAAGGGTTACACCGAGGGGTACTTACTCAGTCCAGCACGATTCCATACTGTCACAAATTGGAGAAGTGTATAGATTTCGCCGCGGCGATGAACTGTTTAGTTCACTGGCAGGATCGCTAGAGCTGATTCCCCATAAGTTGAGAATTTCTGTGGGGCAGACCTGGTACCTAAAAATGCGGAACAGTTACTATTCAAAGAATAAAGAGTGGAATGAATGGATGGCCGGGGGAACCGATTTGAGAAAGGACTACGATACGCGAAGTGTGATGATCTTTCAGGATCTTGCACTGATTTTCCAAAACACCGATCCCATGAATCAGTTTGGTTCTACGCCGTTTGAGGCTGAACTTTCGGCAACAGTGCCTGTGCTGACGAGACATACCTGGAGCGCTATTAAAGTGAGGCTGTCTTTTGTAACATATTTTCAGTTGTGGTAGAGGGATAAAACTTGGGGAAGAAAAGAAGAACCAGGATCATCAGCTGGTGTTTTTACGATTTCGGTAATTCGGCATTCACCACCCTAGTCGTCACTTTTATCTACGCCACTTATTTTACCCAGGCCATTGCACCAGATGAGATCACCGGCACCTTGCTTTGGTCAAGAGGTATATCCATCAGTGCAATTCTGATTGCATTACTATCACCCATTTTAGGGGCAATGGCTGACCAGACCGGTCTCAGGCGGCGGATGCTGATCTCCACCACAATAATTTCGGTTGCGGCAACAATTCTTCTCTTTTATCCAACGGAAGGAATGATCCGCGAGGCGCTGATTCTTTTCGTCGTGGGAAATGTCTGCTATGAACTGGGCAGTGTATTCTACAATTCCTATCTGCCAGAAATTGCGCCACCTGAAAAGGTGGGTAGGATTTCAGGCTATGGCTGGGGCTTTGGATATGTGGGTGGATTAATTATCATGTTTATCGCCATGGTCGGTTTTGTCAATGCCGAAATACCGTGGTTCGGGTTGGCTCGGGATGGTGAACACATAAGGGCCACGAACATTTTGGTGGCGGCGTGGTTTGCCGTTTTCAGTCTACCCCTTATCCTTTCCGTTCGAGAAGCACCGAGAAAGGGGAAAGGAAGCTTGGGGAAAGTCATCAATGATTCTTTCAACCAGTTGAAAGATACCTATCAGCATATTTCAAACTACCGCCAGATCGTCAGACTCCTCATTGCACGGCTTGTCTATAATGATGGACTGGTAACAATATTCGCTTTCGGTGCCATTTATGCAGCTGGGACTTTTGATTTTACATTTGAAGAAATCATGATATTTGGCGTGGTCCTGAATGTAACCGCCGGCCTTGGTGCCTTTATCATGGGTTTTTTCGATGACAGACTCGGCGGAAGAAATACCATCATTGTGAGTCTTTTTGGTCTCATTGTTGCTACACTAGGTGCTCTGTTGGCCACAAATAAAACCCTCTTCTGGGCATCTGGAATTCTTGTAGGTATTTTTTCCGGACCTAACCAGTCTGCCAGCCGCTCCCTTATGGCTCGTTTCATACCGAAGTCACAAACCAGTGAATTTTTCGGTTTCTTTGCCTTCTCTGGTAAACTGACTTCATTCCTGGGACCGTTGTTGCTCGGTATCTTTACGAGCATGTTTGATTCACAGCGGATGGGTGTATCGGTGATACTTGTTTTCTTTGTTCTTGGTCTTTGGCTTCTTTTTCGTGTTGATGAGGAAGAAGGAAAGAGGCTGGCATCAGCATCCAGCTCAGCCACTTGAAAATTTTTTAATCTTGAAACTTTAATAATTGGGAATTACATTAGTTTGCTTCGTTTAACTTGGAGGAGATGAGACAATGAAGAAAACATCATTTTTTGCTGTTATAGTTATCGCTATGGTTATTCTTGTCGGTGGTACCTATGAAGCCGAAACAGTGGAAACAGCATCTATCTCTATAGAAGGGATGCGTTGTGGAGCTTGTTTCACAAAGGTAGAGACGGCGCTAGCTGGGCAGGCTGGCGTAAAAACTGTGTCAGTGAATCTTGAGACTAAGTTTGCCACTGTTGAATATTATCCCGCCAAAGTTGCAAAGGCTGAACTGGTAAAAGCTGTTTCTGATGCTGGTTTTGCGGTGAATGAGGCTGCCTGTGAATACAGTGCTGAAAAAGCAAAAGCGGCCGCGGAAGGTGCCGCATGCAACCTTAAATCGAAGAAAAAAGCGATTTAACTGCAATATCATCATCCAGATGTAGAAAGGTCGGCATTGCCGGCCTTTTTTTTTGATTTTGCTATTGACACTAAATTTTTAAGAGATTAAACTTCGTCAGAGTCTCGTTGGCACGGCGTGCTCTTCAGAGGAACCTAACATTTCTCGAGGGTAGGACCAGCGAGACTCTTTTCATTTGGTAAGAATTTTGATTTGAGGGAGAAATCATGGAACAGGTAACAGCAAGGTTCAGTCAGCTGGTTATGCCGAACGATCTGAATAACATAGGAACTCTCTTTGGCGGTAAGATGGTGTCGTGGATGGACATCGCCGCAGCGAAGGCAATTCAACGTTTTCTCCGAGGAACGGAAGCTGCCGGCGGTGTTACTAAAGCCATTGATGAAGTGGTTTTTTCCGAACCGGTTTTCGGTGGGGAGTGGGTGAACTTCGATGCAACCGTTATTTCGGCGGGTAACACTTCAATAACGATAAAGGTGAGCGTCCGGGCCGAAAACGCCAGCGGTAATGCGAGAGATGTTTGCGAAGCAATTTTTACAATGGTGGCTGTGAAAAAAGGTGACGGCGACCGGTGGGTAAAAGTAGCCCACGGTAAATCTTTTAATTAGTTTTCTTTGGCGGTGGGGTCTGTAGGATATCCCGGCTCACTGCTGTAAACGCGGTCGAGCAACTGGGCAAGATGTAGCACTTCCATTTCTATCCTACGTCGCCTGACGCCCCAGGCCAGTTGGATCTGACAGCCGGGATTTGCGGTTACAAGAATATTCGCACCGGATTCCACAACGGCATCCATTTTCCTTTCCAACAGTTCCAGTGACATTTCCGTTTCTGTAATAGTATACCTTCCGGCACTGCCGCAGCAGTGGTCGGCTCCCCTAAGTGGCACCAGTTCAACCCCGGGAATTTGGGATAGGAGTGACTTAGGTTCCGCTGAGACCCTCTGGCCGTGGAGGAGATGACACGGTTCGTCATAAGTAACTTTCAACACTCTACCGTTTGACATCTGTTTCATTTCCAGCCTGGCCAGAAATTCCGAAAGATCAACAATTTTACTGGACAATTCTGCTTCTATATATTTAGAGTATGACTTTAAGTGAGCCCCACATCCGGCTGAATTAATGACAATATATTCACTAACTGTATTATCGAACAGATCAATATTGGACTGTGCAAGATCACTGGTCGTTTGCGTGTCACCGCTATGGGCATGGAGGGCGCCACAGCAGGTCTGTCTTGCAGGAATGTTTACATCAAAACCATTCCATGTGAGGAGCCTTACCGTTGCTGCATGAACATGGGGATAAAGATGATCCATGACGCATCCCGTAAAAAGGGACACAGTTCCTTTCTTTTCACCTATTGCGGAGTAGAGTGTGTTGTCGCCGGTGCTGAATCGTTGTGGCGGAACCGGTGGCAAAGATGCCTGTAAAGTTCTCAGCTTTGATGGAACCACAAAATCGAAAGGTCGGGTTGAAAACAGTTTCTGTAGGCCCGTCTTTTGATAAAGACGTGTCAGGGTAAACAATGTAGACAGCCAGCCGTGAGAAGTGAGAACTTTCCTAAGCAGTTGTTTTTCAAAAAATGAAGGCGGTTTTGTTTCAGCCAAAGCACTTCGTGTGATCTCCATAAGGTGCCCAAACTGAACACCAGATGGGCAGGCTGTTTCGCACGCTCTGCAGACAAGACACAGATTCACATGCTCCCTAAAGGCATCATCTATGGGGGCATTGCCATTGAGGACGGACGCCATGAGGTAGAGTCGGCCGCGGGGAGAATCCATCTCTTTTCCATTTTCCATATAGGTGGGACAGGTAGGTAAACAAAATCCGCAATGGATACACTCCTGAAGCAGACGCTTTTCGTCTTGATCAAATACGGAGGCTAAGGGAGTAACGACAGCTTCACCCATCAGATGCCCCCCACAAATGTTCCCGGGGCAAAGAG
This sequence comes from Fidelibacterota bacterium UBA2125, assembly GCA_002329125.1. GTDB lineage: Bacteria > Fidelibacterota > Marinisomatia > Marinisomatales > S15-B10 > UBA2125. The sequence continues at coordinate 6,862 of DCXX01000114.1, forward strand.
GCCGTGAGGGTCCAGATGTTTTTTCAGATGCTTCATGAGAGAAAGGGATGGTGGCGCCACGGGCCACCGGTCTTTTACAGATGACACACCGCTCCCGATGATTTCAACAGTACCATCCATCTCAGAAATCTGATCAACAAATGTTGATCGATCTGACCCTTCCGTGAGTTTGACTATTACTGAACCAGAGGCAGGGAGAATCTTCAATGAGCAGTCTGGCTTCCCCTCAGAAAAATTGTAAACCAGTTGTTCAACTTTTGACTTTGGGATTGAGATAGTAGCTTCGGCGATGGGCGGGGAAGCCTCGTTATTACCTAACTGGGTGGTTTTCCAGTAATATTGGGTATCCTCTTTACTTGCCTCACCCCAGCGATTTGCCGATGACTTTTCAAGGATGGAAGAAAGAATAGTTGACTGGTCAGCTAAACTTTGTTCAGTTCCCATCAATTCAATTAAAACCCACCAATGGTTTGCTTTAGCGGCGGCCCACCGACCCTTGACTACCGTTAACGCCTCAACTTCAACCGGCGAATTATTTATCTGATTTGACATTCCCAGCGCTTCTTCAGGTGTTGAGAAACAAGCTCGGAATGTTATCCGTTTTTCGGGAATGGGTGCCAATTTAAATGAGATATCCAGCAGAATCCCCAATGTTCCCCGAGCACCGATATAGAGTTTGTTCAAGTCATAACCACTGACATTCTTTACCACATTGGCGCCGGCTTTAACAATCTTCCCTTCGCCGTTTACCACCGTTGTGGCGATGACCCAGTCCCTGGCTGTGCCGTGCCGGTGACGCCTTGGTCCGAATCGGTTGGCGCTGATTATGCCGCCAACGGTGGAAGTCCCATTCTCTGGAGGATTAAGGGGAATCCATTGACCTGATTCCTCCAGTTTTCCCTGAGCTTCTGAAAAGAGCATTCCGGCGGGAAAGGTGGCTGTCAGATCTTCAGGTGTATGGCGGAAACAGGAAGCCAGATTCTTAAGGTCGATCCCAATATCGAATTGTTTGTTTGCAGTGAAAAGATCATTACCACCACCGATAGGGAGGACTGTTTTTCGGTCACGGTATGCACCAGCAATAATTTCGGAGATTTCTTCTTTATTTTCCGGGGCAACAATTTCATTAGCCGGAATCTGCTCCCACACTGTGTTCCTCTCAGTTTCGGGAATTACAGCCATCCGCCGCCAGCTACTGTTTTCCGGATTTTCGATTCGCCGCACCTTGCACCCGTAGGAAAGATCTTACTGGGATTTAGCAGTCCAGACGGGTTGAACGCTGATCGTACAGAGAGCATTTGAGCTTCATCATCATCAGAGAACATAAATTTGAAGGCGTTCAACTTTTCCGTGCCAATACCGTGCTCTCCGGATAGGGCGCCGCCTAAGTCAATACATTTCTGTAAAATTTCCCGCGATGTATCTGCAGCCGCCTTAACCTGATTTTCATCATCGGGATCATAAAAAATGGTGGGGTGAATATTGCCGTCACCGGCGTGGCACAGATGTCCGATTCGGAGGCCGTGTCGTTCCCCTGCTTCAACGTTGAACTGTAGGATTTCCGGCAGTTTGGACCGAGGCACCACGCCATCATTGGTGTAGAAGCCAGGCGTCATTTTTCCGATAGCGCCAATAGCTTCTTTCCGTCCGCGCCAGAGTCGTTGTCGTTCCTCCTCACTTTTGGCTTCCTGAAAATTTGTGGCGCCGCTGTTATAACAAATCTTATGGATCTTCGCTGTTTGGTCCGTCAAAGTAGATGACAGACCGTCAATTTCAATAAGAAGGATTGCGGCCACGTCTCGGGGAAATCCGACCTTGAGATGACTTTCTACCGCCTGAATAACCAGATTATCAACAAGCTCCAGGGCGGCGGGGATGATGCCGGCGGAAATGAGGTTTGAAACTGAATTGCTGGCATCTTGAACTGATTGGTAAGAGGCAAGAAATGTTTTCACTGCTTCCGGGTTACGGATCAGTTTCACCGTTATTTCTGTGGCAATGCCGAGGGTTCCCTCAGAGCCTACAAAAAGCCCAACCAGATCGTAACCGGTAGAGTCCTCAGACCGACCTCCCAGTTTAGTGATCTCCCCGTCAGGCATAACCATAGTGAGACCGAGGACATGATTGGCGGTGACGCCATATTTCAGGGTGTGGGGGCCGCCGGCATTTTCCGCAACGTTTCCCCCTATGGTGCAAGCTTTCTGGCTGGAAGGGTCGGGAGCGTAGTGATACCCGTTTGAACTGGTTGCATCAGATAGATGAAGGTTGATGACACCGGGCTGAATTACAGCAATCTCATTGTCATAATTGACTTCCAGGATACTGTCCATTTTGGACATTTGGATGATAACCCCGCCTTCGGCTGCCACGGCACCACCGCTCAAGCCTGTTCCCGAACCCCGGGCGAGGAACGGCGTTTCATGCTGAACACAACACTTTA
>DCXX01000114.1:9699-13011 GCA_002329125.1 Fidelibacterota bacterium UBA2125
CCGTCACATTCGTAGACGAGCAGTTCGGTGGGGTGAGAGATGACACGGTCTCTGCCCAGGATTGATTCAAGATCTTTTACGAGAGATGATTTTTCCGGCATGCGTCTGCTTAGTTACACTTTGGTTAAGGCGGAAAAGTACAACTGCCGCCAAGCGGACGCAATCGGTAAGGAGCGTCAGTTATCCTTCAGATCATTCACTTCGCACATAACGGCCCCACAGCTGCAAATGATAAGATCATTTTCCCGCATCCAGGAATAGTCCGTATAGTTTGCTGACCACGGTGTTGTGCAGTTGGGGCACCTGAGAATAGTGAGATTGAAGAACGGCGTGCTCTCCTCTATAGACTCTAATGTAATGTATTCCATATTTCCTCTTTTAATTGGTATTGTTCCACAGTAAGCATACAAAAGGCGTATAGAGTTTACACATTGTCGACAAACCTGTCAAGAAGAATTGAATAATCATTGCTTTACCCGTTCACTGATTCACACTTAGTGGGTAATTTCGTGCGAAGAATTTTGAGAATGGAGAAAAGCAAATGGCACAGTTAAAGAAAGTTCAGATTTCAAATCAGCATTGGAAGAAAGTGAAAAGTGAGGCACTTGTGGTTGGTGTCTTCAAAGGTGGTGGCCTTTCACCTGTTGGGAAAGATGTTAACTCCGGTTTTAATGGAGTCATTAAAAGCGCCATCAAGAACGGTGATTTCAAGGGAAAGTCCAATGAGACACTTATGTTCTACACCGGCGGAAGTTCGTCACGGATATTGTTGGTTGGCTTGGGTAAGAAGAAAGAATTTGATCTGGAAAAATTGCGGCAGGCGGGTGGTACCGCAGCAAAGGTGCTCCAAGGAAAAGATAAAACTTCAGCATCAGCGGAAATTCCCGGTATGGATTCACTGAATTTTTCGGCAGCCGACACCACAAAGGCGTTTGTGGAAGGGGCTATACTCGGTTCTTACAAGTTCCTCGATTATAAGACCGATGATGAAAATAATACTGTACTGAAGTCACTTACTATTGTTGGCGGAGGTAGCAGAAGCGGACTGCATCAGGGAAAAATAGTTGGAGAATCGGTCTGCCTTGCCAGGGATCTGGCGGCCCATCCCAGCAATGTAGCCACACCCAGTCGGCTAGCCAGTGAAGCCAGAAAGATCGCCCGCGCCGGGGGCATGACCTGCAAGGTGATGAACAGGGATCAATTCACAAAACTGGGGATGGGTGCATTTGCCTCCGTGGCCCAGGGGGCTGACGAACCGCCAAAGTTCATTCTATTGGAATACCGTGGTGGCAAAAAAGGTGACAAACCTTTTGCCTTTGTGGGAAAAGGGATCACCTTTGACACGGGTGGTATATCGATAAAACCGTCCTCAAAAATGGATGAGATGAAGTATGATATGTGTGGCGCCGCTGCTGTTCTCGGTATCATGAAAGCTGTTGCTGGGCTCAAGCCCAACCGGAACATTGTTGCAGCCATTGCTGCCACAGAAAACATGCCCGGCGGCCGTGCTTCCAAACCGGGCGATATTGTTAAGGCTTATAACGGCAAGACGATAGAGATCCTCAATACTGATGCTGAAGGTCGCCTGGTTCTTGCCGATGCACTTGCATATGTATCCAAGCATCATGATCCGAAGTATATGGTCAACTTTGCCACGCTCACCGGTGCGGTTATTGTGGCACTGGGGCACATTGCTTCCGGTGTAATGGGGACTGATAAAAAGTTGGTTCAATCCATTCTGAAGGCAGGTGAAACGTCCGGAGAGCGTGTCTGGGAACTTCCATTGTGGGATGACTATTGTGATGATGTAAAAAGCAAGATTGCCGATGTAAAAAATCTCGGTGCTTCCGGCCAGGCCGGCACCATTGCCGGTGGCGCCTTCTTGAAAGCATTTGCAGGTGAGACGCCCTGGGCTCATCTGGATATTGCCGGTACGGCATGGTGGGACAAAGATCGGCCGTACATACCGCCGGGTCCATCCGGGGTGGCGGTGAGACTCTCCCTGGAACTTTTGAATATTTTGAGGTAGAGGGTAATTTTACCCACGATTTGGCGGAGTAGCTCAGCTGGTTAGAGCAGCGGAATCATAATCCGCGTGTCGGGGGTTCAAGTCCCTCCTCCGCTACTGATTAAAACGTAGTAGTTTCTCCTCGAGAAAGCAGGAACTTAGTAGGGAAATAGGGTAGCTTAACCGCTATCCTTTTTCTTTGCATAAAAATGCACATAAATGAACGTTTCAGCACGTGGCACGTACACATAACGTACACACTCAGCCATAATCTGAAATGCTAATCACAAGGATGGATCGTCTGGATCGCGTTCATATTGAGGAAGCCCATCACTAATTTCATAATAATCCCCCTTCTCAGAAGTCCAGATATGCCCCCTAACCTTTATGCCTGAAACGTCATCTAAAGATCCTGCAGAAAACCACAAATCGTCCCCATCCTCAGGATTCCATACTAGCACAGAGCCACAAACTGAACAAAATCCTCTTTTTACTCCTTTCGTTACATCCTTAACAGAGTTGTACCAAGCAAGGTTTTCTTCACCCAAAATTTTCAAGTCATTTTTTTTGCAACCTGTACTGGCAGAAAAGTGACCATTTTGTTTTCTACAGTTCCTGCAATGACAATGCAGCACGTCAAATAAAGGCCCATGCACCTCATATTTTACGGCACCACATAAACAGCTTCCTTTTTTAACTTCTGTCACTTTGGATGAATTAAAATCTTTTTTTTTCATTATTCAGGCCTCCTCACGGGGGTTTTGTTGTTCCTTGATCTCCTGATTGACTATCACTATTTCCCTTATTCCTGAAAAAATCACTCTCCCGCATCTGATTGACGCAATTTACGTGGTAATGCCGTAGTTATAATAGACTACTGCCATAATAAATTGTTATGTCATTAGACAGCCGTAATAAACTTCAAGGAGGTATTATGAATCTTAAACTCGTATTTCGCATCTATGCCGGCTTCGGCGCTTTGTTTGTAATATTGGGCCTGCTGTCGCCGGACGCCATGTTGGAAAGTTTTGGGATGACCTATAACGACGAAGTGGGTATCATGATTCAGTTCGTTTCCATGATCCAACTTATGTTTGCCGTTGTTGTTTGGCAGCTACCCGATTGGCTTGGGGATAATCTCACCAAGGCCGGTTCTACTTTCATGGTCCTTTCTCTGATTCCTGTCGCTTTGAACATCTTTCATGTGATGACTGACACGCTTCCCGCAACCGGCGCATTTTTTGTGGAAAACGGTGTCTGGGTGGTATTCGCAGGGCTGTTCTATTTCTACAGCAAGAAACCTG
>DCXX01000052.1 GCA_002329125.1 Fidelibacterota bacterium UBA2125
ATGTAGATGACACCATGAATCTTTTGACCGCATCCATAAAAGATTGGTCAGGCGGTACCCGGATTGGTGAGACTCTTGAGACATTCAACCTGCTGTGGGCACGCCGTGTTCTCGGTGGCGGTGCGGTAGTTCTGGTCATCAGTGATGGCTGGGACACGGGCAACGTGGAAAAGCTGGAGAATGAAATTGACCGTCTCCACAGAAGCTGTCATCGGCTCATCTGGCTTAATCCCAATTTAGGATATGACGATTTTCAACCGCTGACTCGTGGTGTCCAGACCCTTCTACCATACACTGATATTTTTCTTCCCATACACAATCTGAACAGCCTTGTGGATCTGGGAAAAGTTCTGGCTACACTCAACAACCGGCGACCTGTTTCAACACTACCTGCTTACGCATGAAGATCTCAGCCACAGTTATGGCAGCAGGACAGTCCTCCCGGATGGGTAGTAAAAACAAACTGCTATTGGCCGTTGAAAGTATACCTATGATCAGAAGAGTCTGCGAAACCGTCTTAACCGCCGGTTTTGATCCTGTTGTAGTGGTGACCGGTTTTGAAAAAGATAAGGTTGAAGCAGCTTTGAATAAGCTGGAGCTTCAATTTGCCCACAACAGTAACTGGTCCGACGGTATGGCGACCTCTATTTTTTCCGGAATGGCAGCGCTTCCAGATAGCACCGACGGTAATCTCATTGTCCTGGGAGATATGCCCTTTGTGTCTGTTGAAACACTGGAAAAATTGAAAAACAGTTTTATTTCTCACGAGGGAAAGCACATAATCTACCCTAAGCATGACGTCCAGCAGGGAAACCCTGTACTGTTCCCTGAAAAATATTTTAATGAGATAATGTCTTCCACCGGAGACAGGGGCTGCAAAAGAGTATTAAATAAATATCCCCATGACGTTGTGGCTGTCTCTATTGATTCAAATGAAGTGATGCTTGACTGCGATACTGATGAGGACTATCTTTATATGAAATCAATAATCGAGGAGTTGGATGTCCAGATATAAAGAACTTTTCAACATCATTTCCAAGCTGGAAGCTTCAGAAACACCTTACGCTCTTGCCACTGTATTCATGGTCCAGGGCTCTTCCTCCGGTAAAGTCGGTGACAAAGCGTTGTACGATGCAAAAGGACGACGCATCATTGGTTACATCGGTGGCGGCTGTATTGAAAATCGCGTGGCGGCTACGGCTCAGGAAGCCATCACGGAAGGTGAGCCAAAAACCGTTAACATAGATTTAGATAGCGATGAAATGGGGATGGGCATCCCCTGTGGAGGATATATGTCAGTAATTGTAGAACCTCAGTTGAAGATCCCCACCTTACTGGTTCGGGGAGTGGGACGGGCAGTGGAAGTACTGTGCCAAATGGCACACACCCTCAATTTTAAGGTGGTAGTTCAGACACCTGAAGAAGAAGTGGAACGGTATCCCGATGTTGATAAGATTATAACCGATCCGCTGGAAATGGACGATATTGATTTCGATGTGAATTACTTTGTACTTGCCACCCATCATCGGGACGACGACAGAATCTCATGCGAGGCCCTTATGCGGGGCATCCCATTCGTAGCGGTGGTGGCCAGTGGGAAAAAAACAGGCATCATCATTGATTATCTCCGGGAAAACGGTATAACCGATAAAGATTTGGAGCGGTTTCACTCTCCAGCCGGGCTGGATCTGGAAGCAAAAACGGCGGAAGAAATCGCCCTCAGCATCCTTTCAGAGATAGTGATGCACCGCAATGGTGGCACAGGCCATCCTTTGAGAAGCGTGTCCGCGGTTGAATCCGAGAAAGAAACATCCTAATGGCTACTGAACATGTCCACACCAGTAAGATAAAAATCTACCGAGATGAGAACTTGGTTCGCCGGGCTTACATTGAAGGATTCAACGAGCCTGCCATCTTTGGTGTTCATACCAACATCAAGGATTTCTACGGCGTGGAGCCAAAGGAGGAACATCCCGCCACTTTGGATTATATAATAGCCGGCACCGCCGGTTGACTAACGGGCACCTTTGGTAGCGCGCTGGAAGCGCGTGGAGTTCAAAGTTCCCCGGACAGACTTTGGTCAGATGTTGAAGGTGATATCGATGCTGTAGACGGCGTTTTACGGATCACAAAAATCCGCGTAGCCTATCATTTAAAATGTTCAGATGATCAGATGGAAGCCGTGAATCGTGCCTATGACCACCATCCGGTAAAATGCCCGGCTTACATGACCTTCCGAGACGCCATCGATTTTACTTTAAGTCTCGAAACTGAATTAGAATAGGCACTGACGCTACTTACGCCCTTCAACCAGCGCATCCACCACAGAAGGATCAGCCAAGGTTGATGTGTCACCCATTTTGTCAACATCTCCTTCAGCAATTTTCCTCAAGATTCGCCGCATGATCTTCCCGGAGCGGGTCTTGGGCAGGGCCGGTGTAAACTGGAGCTTATCCGGCTTGGCATGAGGACCAATTTCCTCTTTCACACTCTTCAAGATATCTTCATAGATTTCATCACTCTCATCCACACCTGTCATAAGAGTAACAAAACCATAAATCCCTTGACCTTTGATATCATGGGGGAATCCCACCACAGCAGCTTCGGCAACTCCGTTAGCTTTTCCTATGGCTCCCTCCACTTCCGCCGTACCGATGCGATGACCTGATACATTCATAACATCATCAACTCTTCCAGTAATCCAGTAATAACCATCCTTATCTCTTCGGGCACCATCGCCCGTAAAATAGTAACCGGGATACATTTTGAAATAGGTATCGATGAATCTTTTTCGATCGCCATAAACCGTTCTCATCTGCCCAGGCCAGGAAGCTTTAATGGCTAGTAGTCCGGAAACATCATTTCCTTCAATTTCTTTTCCGTCTTCTTCTAAAAGAACCGGTTCAACACCAAAAAAAGGCAGCGTTGCGGAGCCGGGTTTGGTTGGTGTGGCTCCGGGAAGAGGGGTTATGAGAATACCGCCTGTCTCCGTTTGCCACCAGGTGTCCACAATGGGACATTTTTCTTTGCCCACCACGGTGTGATACCACATCCATTCTGGTTCTTTGATTGGTTCACCCACCGTGCCCAGCAGCCGTAGTGATGACAGGTCCCGTGAAGTGACGTAGTCATCTCCTTCTTTCATGAGTGCCCGGAGTGCGGTGGGGGCGGTATAAAACAGGTTTATCTTATGTTTCTTAACAATGTCCCAGAACCGGCCAAAATCCGGGTAATTGGGAACCCCTTCAAACATAACGGTAGTGGCACAATTAGCTAGAGGACCGTAAACAATGTAGGAGTGGCCCGTGATCCAACCGATATCCGCTGTACACCAGAATATATCTTCCGGATGATAATCAAAGATCAGTTCATGCGTATAGGACGTGTATGTGAGGTATCCCCCTGTCGTGTGAAGAACCCCCTTCGGCTTTCCGGTTGAGCCGGAAGTGTAGAGAATAAAGAGAGGATCTTCAGCATCCATGGGTTCCGGCGGGCATTCGGCATCGACTTTTTCCATCTCTTCATGCCACCAAAGATCACGCCCATTCTCAAAATTGACATCGGCGCCGGTACGCTTCACAACAAGCACCGTCTCAATGGACGGCGTCTGCGCCACAGCTTTATCGGCGTTAGCTTTCATAGGAATGTCCGTTTTGATCCCCCGCACACCCGTGTCTTGCGTAATAAGCATTTTGCAGGCAGAATCGTTGATACGGTCTCTCAGCGAATCTGCACTAAAAGCACCAAACACAATAGAATGGACGGCACCAATCCGGGTACAGGCGAGCATGGCGATGGCCAACTGAGGCACCATCTGGAGATATAAGCAAACCCTATCCCCTTTTTCTATTCCATTATTTTTGAGTACATTGGAAAACTTCTTTACTTCATACAAAAGTTCTGAATAGGTGAAGGTTTGGTCTTCATTGGGATCATTCCCTTCCCAGATGATGGCAGGTCGGTCGCCATGACCACCATCCACATGCCGATCGAGGCAATTCTGGCTAACATTCAGCTTGCCGTTCTCAAACCAACTGATTTTACCCTCCACAAAATCGAAGGACCGAACTTTGCTCCATTTTATGCTCCAGTCCAGTCTCTCGGCCTTGTCCGCCCAAAAGTCTCCGGGATCATCGATAGACTGTTTATACTGTTCATGGTACTGGTCCATGGAACTGATATGCGCATTTGAGGCAAAAGAATCAGGAGGTGGAAATTTGTTATTTCTCATTATTTACACCCTTGAGTTCAGTTGAAAAATCTCCCTGTTATAATTTACGCAGTCCCCCACTGTCTATCCACTTTCAGCATTCATGACTGGTAGCCTCTTTAGTACCGTCAGGATAAATGGCCCACTTCCAGATCGGCACACGTTTTTTCAGTTCTGAAATAAACCAGGAGAGTGC
>DCXX01000015.1 GCA_002329125.1 Fidelibacterota bacterium UBA2125
CCCGCCGCTACGGCATAAAAAGACCAGCTGAGATGAAAATGAAACGGGTGAAAACTTTGCCAGTAAACATCTGATATCTTCTGCCCTAAGACAAGAGTCATTAAGAATAAAATGATGTTTGAGACAAACGTTGTCGGCTCAAACAGAATTTTTTTCACTGTCCTCCTCCCTCGGCCGGTTTTTTCTCACCGCAATAGATGCATTCCGTCCCCATCTGAACGGTGAAACCACAAGAAGGACAGTTCCACTCTTCCAACTCAGACTCTTTCAGTTCATTCTCGTCAGGTTCACGCTTCAGTGACCAGACAAAAACGCCGCTGAGAAAAATGATAACAATAAAAAAAAAGAGCCACAACAGGTATGTCACAACGTCCTCCCGGCCAGAATCAGAATCAGTAAATTGACAGTGTGCGTAGCAAAACAGACTGGGCAGGGTGTTCTAAGCCTGTAAAGTCCCCACAAAAGGTAGAGGCTCAGAATCATGGCAAACAGAGCTGGAATCAAAAGAAATGACCTGTCAATCAGTTCCGCTCCCGAAAAACCGATTACTATCAGCATAAAGGGATAATAGAGATTCCCCCAAAATGCATTCGGTTTACCGAGTATTCTGCCGTAGGATGTTTCCACCAGAGTTTGACAGCCCCCTTCGGACATACGGAACACTGAGGGTATCCACCACGCACTGGGACTCATTTTTCCGTCCAAGACCCTCAGAAAATAAAATGAAAAGGCCCAGCCGGCAACAGCCAGAAGGGCCATAAGAATGAAATATGAATTCGGGTTCACTGCCTCAAACGATAGGCGATTCCTTCAATGCATTGCATCAGTTTGTCTATCTGGGCGCCTGTTGTAAAGAGCTCACCCATATCCTCAAGACTGTCGATGGGATAATTCACATTATCGTAGTCTCTCAGAAAATTGGCTTCAAGTTTGATGACAAAATCTCGCATAATGTTCTTAGGTACCTCTTTTTGCCGAAGCACGTTGAGACAGAACTTGATCTGTCCCTTTGACGTAATCTGGAAAAGAGAAATGAGGCCAAAGTCCGACTTGGATTTATAGGTCATCGTGCCGTATTCGTCGCCTCGGCCCCAGGAAACCTCATCAGCGTCCTTCTCAGAGAAATTGCACAGCATTTCACCGACCTTGGCGACTTCCCTGGAAGTGTTCTTCCGCATTTCCTTGAGAAATTTTTCCTTATTCCATTTCACAGACGACTCCCTTATGTTTTAAGGTTGGGGGGTAAAAAACCACTCTCAAATTTACCATGAGACTGAATAAAAACGAATTTCCATTTACAAGTCTGGATAATTGACTGAAGTTGAGAGCTGGAGCTATATTGCCCGGCCATTCAGGTACTATGAAAGACAGACTACCGAAGTCGTACCTTCCCTATCTAATGCTTGTTGTGACGGCTCTTCTTTGGAGCACTGGCGGATTCCTTGTGAAAGGTATCCAGTGGCATCCGGTGGCCATCGCAGGAATGCGAAGCCTTATTGCCGCGACGGTCATCCTCATTGTAATCAAGAAACCTGAGTTAACCTGGTCACTCCCTCAATTGGGCGGTGCTGTCTGCTATGCCGGGGCGGTGACACTCTACGTCATTGCCAACAAGCTGACCACGGCGGCGAATGTCGTTCTTCTCATGTACACCGCTCCCATTTATGTCATCATTTTTGGACCGTGGTTCCTAAAGGAAAAAGCATCCGGCAAAGACTGGCTGACCGTGGGAATTGTTATGGTGGGGATCTCTATCTTCTTTATAGAGGGGCTATCGCCAGAAGGTTTTTGGGGAAATGTACTGGCGGTACTGAGCGGCCTGAGTTTCGCGTGGATGACACTCTTTCTCCGAAAACAGAAACGGGGATCACCGGTGGAATCTGTTTTTCTGGGTAATCTTCTGGCGGCTGTTATAGGTCTCCCCTTCTTTTTCAAAGAAGAACTTCCGGAAATCAACGGTATCCTAATGCTTGTTGCACTGGGGACCTTTCAACTGGGAATCTCTTATGTACTCTATGCTAAGGCTATTCAGAAGGTACGGGCTTTTCAGGCTGTACTCATCACTATGCTGGAACCTATCCTCAATCCACTGTGGGTATTTCTTTTTCAGGGTGAAGTGCCCGGTAGATGGGCCTTGGCAGGAGGTGCCATCGTTATGGTAACTGTAGTGTTCCACGGAGTGACAACCGGTAGAAAGTAAGTTAAGGTTCCCAGGTGCGGAATTATAACAAGCTGTTGGATAAATCAAACCTTACTCAGCCCGGCACCTATCTGCTAATTCTAGAGAACCGAAAAAAAATCACACTCTCTGTGGGCGCCCTGGGTGATATCAGTTTTCCCAAAGGCTTTTATATTTATGTCGGCAGCGCTTTCGGCCCTGGCGGCCTGAGAGGTCGGCTCCGACACCATATCTCCCCTGTTAAACAACGGCGGTGGCACGTGGACTACCTCCGTCCTCAGATGACACTCAGAGAAATTCTGTATACCAATGATAAAAAGAAACGGGAACATGACTGGGCGAAAGCACTTTCTTCCACACCTGAAACATCCATCCCCAAAAGAGGTTTCGGCTCATCGGACTGCCGGTGCGAAACACACCTGTTTCATTATAATGAAATGCCTAGAGATGTATTAAATTCTTATATTAGCAACACTAATAGTTGTGAAAGGATCAAGACTATATATCGATTTATTTAAGGTATTTCGAGACGTTGCCGAAACAAAAAACTTTTCCAGAGCTGCTGAACAAAATTATATCACTCAGTCAGCAGTCAGTCAGCAAATCTCTTTTCTAGAGGAGCATTTTGGCAAGCAACTTATCATTCGAGGAAAAGGAATTTTCTCCCTTACTCAGGAAGGTACCATTTTTCTGAAAGCATGTGAAGATATTCTTCAAACCTATCAACATACACTAGATGAGCTAGACGGGGAATTGAAAGATATAGCTCAAACAGTAAACATTGAGGCAATCTATACTATTGGCTTCTATCATATTCCCCCACTGGTCAAATCATTTATGATAAAATATAATCATATCAACCTCCACATTGAGTATAATCGGTCAGACAGGATATACACAAATGTCATCCACGGGGTATGTGACTTTGGAGTAGTCGCTTACCCGTTCCAACATCCATTAATTCATATAGAATATGGACCCGATGAAGAACTTTTATTTGTCTGTTGTCCCCAGGATAAGTTGGCAAAGAAAAAGAAAATCCATCTAAAAGATTTGAAGGATAAAAACTTTATAGCCTTCAACAAGGAAATCCCAACACGGCAAGCCGTTGATAAAATTCTAAAAGAACATAAAGTTAAAGTCATTACTATTCACGAATTCGATAATGTGGAAACGTTAAAACAATCAGTGGAACTGGGAGATGGCGTTTCTCTGCTTCCCGAAGCCACCGTTCAAAAAGAATTAAAGAGAAAAACCCTCGTCTCAATTTCCATCGAAGAAGGACCCTTCTATCGAAAAACTGGTATCATTACGAGAAAAGACAGGCCTATCTCGAAAGCAACTCAAGAAGCCATTAAATATTTATCACAATAGATTATATTCAGCAGGTCGGTACTTTCATGGAAATCTTTCTCCTGCCTCCTCTCTCTGGTGACTGCCCAAGGGCTTTATCCTTTTCCAGAGTAACAACCCCAGCCCTCCGGCACACCCTACCTGAAAGACTGCCATGAAGAAGGCCACTTTGCTGAGATTCATGTCCAAAGCGATACCGGAAAAAACCTCGAAAAGAAACCGCAAAGCGGTAGCACCGGCAAACCCGAAATAGAGCAACCACGCCCGTTCCGCACCTTCTGGCGTCCGGTCCCGGCGCCGGCGGGGAAACATCCAGGTGGCCACACCGATGATCATCATAAGAACGCCGCCCATAAGAAGAATATGTGTATGTGCTAACCGGAGTGTGTGTGGCACGACCCAGCCGAAAACCACACTTCCATAGAGATAAAGGCCTGATAATACACCTACAGAAAAGAAAGAGAGGGACGTCTTGATCATAACCCTTGCTAACGAGAACAAGGGTGCCCCCTCAAGATTAACGAGCGGATGAACAGTCTTTTTTCGGGCGGTGTCCATTTTCAGCCGCCCGTGAGCGAGCACTGCTGTCACCTTTATTGCTACGGTAGACAATGAATGCTATCACGCCAAAAATGACAAATGGAGCGCCCAGGAGAGCTGAGATGGGCCCGGCGATAGCTGCGAAATAATTGTCCGTGTCAGACCCTGCACAATAAGGGCAAGCCAACACCAGGGACGGCATAACCGTAAGAGAAATTACTGTCAGCTTCAGCCAGATACGGCTCATAATCAAAAAGCCCACTGGAACGGGAGATCATACATGAGTGAAAGAGTAAAAAGGAGCGCCAGCGGGATGGGAACTAAAATGACTCGCCTAAGGAAAGCTGTCTCATAGCGGAGATGCATATAGACCATGCCCACAAGGACCATTTTTGTCGCCGCCAGTGCCAGAAGCAATGCTACCTGCCCAGCTTTGGGCAGAGATATCCCCAGGATACCCAACTCTACCACCGTAAGCACTGTGAGCCAGATTGCGTTATTGATATAGACTTTTTTATGATCGTTTTCCATGGCTAACTCCTAAATCAGGTAAATGACTGTAAACACCAGGATCCAGATCAGATCCACGAAATGCCAGAAAAGTCCTAAAATTTCTATCCGGTCATAGTTGGTGGCTGAAAAGGCGCCCTGCTTGGCTGGAACCAGCATTGCCGCGATATAAATCACACCCGACAATACATGAAGGCCGTGAAAACCGGTGATGGCATAGAAGACGGCACCATAAATCCCCGTACTAGGAAGGAATTTGGATCCTTCAAGTCCCGCCAGGACCAGATTGTGCATCAATTCTTCACTGCCGGCGATGAAATGGACATACTCCCAAATCTGTATACCGAGAAAGAAAATACCGCCGGACATGGTAAAGGTGAGAAATTTCACAAGCCCTTTCTGGTCTCCTTTTTGGATTGAATTCAGCGCCATGACCATGGTAAAGCTCGTACAGATGAGTAGAAATGTGTTAAATGCTGTTAAGGAGATATTCAGAATCTGCCCCGGCTCTGGCCAGCTGTCCATGCCAGCTCTCAGAGCTGCACCGCCAATAAGCAACCCTCCAAAACTAAGACCGTCCATAAGTATGAACAGCCACATACCCAGTTTGCCTGTTGTAGCTTTTCCAAACGGATCTGAGATTGCTGCTGCCTGTTGCATCACTTTCCCCCTTTTAAATTGTTTTCATACCATTACAAAAAGCCGCACAAAGATGAATAGCCATACCACCGTAAGAAAATGGACAAACATTCGCGCGTTGACTGTCCACCTTATCAGCAGTTCAGATTCCTCTATCGTATGCATTTTCCAGAAAAGCCACCCCAGTGTACCTACAGCACCAACAATATGGAGACCGTGAAGACCCGTAAAAGCGTAAAAGAACGCCCCCATTAGGTCCGTAGACGGCAAAAAACCAGCAGAAATCATTCTATTCCAGAGACCAACCTGCGAAATCAGGAAAACAACAGAAGCGAAGAGTGTCGAACCTTGGTACAAAATGGCACTACTGGAATCATCCTTGCGTAGTTTTTGCCATCCCATTTCCAAAAAAAGACTGGCCACGATGAGCACCATCGTATTCATGGATGAGTGAAAAAGGAAGGTACTTCCTCCGCCGGGCATGTAACTGACACCGAAGCGGTTTTCCAGAATTGACTGGCTCACGAACAGGGTGATGAAAAACATAGCCATACCTCCCAGCATGACCACAAGGCCTAGATGGGACGTAAAACTGTCAACCCGCGGTATCGATGAAAGTTTAGATTGTCTCTCCATCTCAGGCGGTCCCCGGTATCGGTTCCGACTGCGGTACCCAGTCCGTATCTGTTAAGCTGGGATGGCTATACTCGTGAGGTCTGCTGTAGACTGTAGGTGTTTGTGCAAAGTTGCCGTGCGGAAGAGGCGCGTCGAGAGTCCACTCCAGCGTTGAGGCACCCCACGGATTTCGTACCGCTACCTTTCCTTTGAACATTGACCAGACAAAATTGAAGATAAAAAGCAGTTGAATTACACCATTAATAATAGCAAACCAGGTTATCCACTCGTTGAGTCCAAGCAGCGGCTTCAGAAAATCGAACTCCATGGGGTTGTAGAGCCGCCGATGATGGCCTGCGTAGCCCAAAACCATCATATTGAAGAATACAAAATTCATACTTACAAACGTGACCCAAAAGTGGATATTAGCCATCGTTCTGTTGATTTCCCTCCCAAACATCTTCGGGAACCAGTAATGAATCGCAGCAAACAGGCCTAATACGAGGGTGGCCGCCAAGGTAAAGTGAAAATGCCCCACCACAAACATGGTATCATGCAAGTATATGTCTGAAGTGACTGTCGCATTATATAGCCCAGTTAAACCGCCTATGGCGAAAACCCAAACCACGCCCATGGTATAAATCATGGGTGGCTCGAAATGCAGGTTCCCTTTCCAAAGGGTCGCCAGCCAATTCAGAAAGAAAATAGATGACGGTATACTAATGAGCAGTGTCAGGAACATGAAAGCCTTTCCCAAAAGTGGACTCATACCTGTGGTATACATGTGGTGCCCCCAGACAATTGAACTGAGTACACAAATTGTACTCATACAGATAGCCGTCACTTTGTAACCGAAAGCGGGTTTCCGGGCGAACACCGCCAGAAGATCCGACACTATTCCCCAGACGGGAAGAATAAGGATATAGACTTCCGGGTGACCGAATATCCAGAACACGTGCTGATAAAGAAGTGGATCTCCTCCGGGACCGCTGGCCAATCCACCGGCAACAAAAAATTCTGTTCCTAAAACACGATCCAGCAGCAAAAGGATAAGCCCGGCCGCGATCACCGGCACAAAAACAGCGTTCATAATAGAGGTGAGCCAGAGACCCCAGACTGTAAGAGGCATTCGAAAGTAGGTCATTCCGGGAGCTCTCAGCCGCACTACTGTTATGATATAGTTTATAGCTCCCATGATGGTACCTGTACCCATTAGTACCAGTGCCAGTGTCCATAAAGTTTGTCCTTCCCCAGGGATTCCCCCCATGGGGGAACTCAATGGAGGATAAGACGTCCACCCTGCAGCTGCAGGCCCTTGAGGTAACAGATAAGATGCAAGAAGAACAACACTGGAAAGAAACCAGGTCCAAAAAGAGATCATATTAAGCCTTGGGAAAGCCATGTCAGGCGCACCAATCTGAAGCGGAATCACAAAATTCCCAAATCCGCCTATGAGAATGGGGGTAACTGCCCAGAAAATCATGATTGTTCCATGCATAGTGAATAGCTGATTGTAGGTGTCGGGATCAATAATACCACCGGCATCTTTAAAGAAGATTCCCCAAGACAGCCACCACGGCACAGCCTGTTCCGGATAAGCCAGCTGCCAACGCATTAGCAAAGAGAGGTAGCCACCGAAAAAGAGAAAGAAAATCCCCAACCATATGAACTGCTTCCCGATCACCTTATGATCGGTGGAGAAAATGTACTTGGTCAGAAATGATTCATTGTTCGTACTCATTATCTAATCTCCTTCCATGGCCATCCCCAATCCTCAGGGATTGTTACTTCTTCGAGGGGATCTTCATCCCATTCATCCCACTCCTCCCACTCATCCTCTTCTTCAGCCAAACTGGTTAGCCACGCATTGTATTCACTTTCAGACTCCACAGTCAGGTATCCCTTCATCCGATAGTGGCTGTTTCCACATAACTCGGCACAGGCAATCTCAAACTCCCCAGTTTCCGTGGCCTGGAACCACATTGCATTAATCATTCCCGGCGTGGCATCTACTTTCACCCGGAAATTGGGAATGTAAAAGGAGTGGATAACATCCCACGGCGCGATCTGTATTACCACAGGTTTATTCACAGGAATGTGCATCAGATTAAGAGGCGGGACAATATCGTCCTCAGTGGCGAACTCACCATCGGGTCCGGGATACCTTACGTTCCAGGCGTACTGCTGTGGCATCACTTCAATACGGACAACGTCGGATCCTTTTGGAAATTTCCAGAAAGCCTCTTTCAGATCCTTGAACGACATTGCCTCTATGACCACATCGATAGAAAAGAAAACCAGAAGACCCATAGCCACAGTGGCAATCAGATTCTTCTTGCTGTCTCCACGATCATACTGAGCATTATGACCAGGGCGAGAACGATATTTAAAGATGAAATAAACAAGAGCCAAGACGACCACAGAAAAGTAGAACGTAATGACTGTATCAGTGTACTGAATGGTGTTATCTATCCTGTAACCATCCAGTGATACATCCTTGGGTGGATCCAAAAACCATATTCCCCAGACTGCCTTTGTAATAACTTGATTAATCTTACTGAAGTACTGCTTCATAGGTTATACCTCTCGGTTTTATTTCAGCATTCCATATTGAGGGAAGCGTTGCTAACTCCCGGTACTTTGAATATACTGTTCATTCCATTCTCGGATTTTCTTTTTGGTATCAGAAATAATCCTCTCAGTGCGATTTGGTGTACATGACCTTGTGGAATAAATCTTCGCCGGTGCACAAGAAATCTTCAAGAATTACAGATTGACATATGAGACTCTGGGTATGCCAATCAGGCCTTTCCTTCCTAAACGGGGAGGCATTGGTAGGAATGAAAGAAAGGAGATTCCGCCATGCACCGGCAATGTTTGCACTACTAACCATTATAAATGAACCGACCATCAAATTTCCCTGCTACGATGAGCCTGTAACGGCTTATGAAATCTTGCGGCGTACTGGAATCGTCTTCCCGGGCATCTGCAAATCTGTCCGAGACCAATTTCTCACCCATCCCCAGAATTACTTGACGCCAATTATACCCAGACGCCGCTTGCTTCTCCTTCCCAATTACTCCTAATTCTAACCATTGTTAGCAGGAAACAAAACATCATCCTAGCTCTCTAAACTAATAATGCGCCGGTATTCGGGGTTGTTTTGGACCAGCTGACCAGAACATTTGCGGGGAGCAATAGAACTGACCTGTCCATTCCTTTTGTCCTTGAGGGGCACATGAAGGGGAAAAAGGAGGGAATTTCCCCGAATACCGACAAGTTTTAAACCGATCATATGATATTGAGACATATTTATCATATTTCAGCCATATTTTTTATTTCTTTCAGCCTTTTTTGAATTCATTTCATCATGTTTTTCGGCCACCCGTTTTGCCAGTCTAGCCAAATTATCGGTGGCCATCATGGACCTGATATCATTACGGATCGGTTTCCATTGATGGTGGAAAGGGCATGGCTGATCGTCGCTACAAAGGTCCAAACCGAAAATACATTCATCTTGATCTGATGGAGGGCCATCTATGGCGTGTACGACTTCCGGTAAAAATATGGTTGAAGCTGGCCGGGACAATTTGATTCCCCCTCCCCTGCCTCGTGTCGTATTGAGAAGATGATGCTTTGCTAACGTTTGGGTAATTTTTGCCAAGAATTGGGCTGGTATGGAATAAGCTTCCGCAATTTCTCGTACCATAATTGGTTTTTCAGGATTTATCTTAGCCTGTTTGTCCGCCAGATAGATCATAGCCTGTATTGCGTATTCAGCTGATTTTGAAAATATCAAAGAAACTAGACCTCCATATCCTTTTTAAAGATAAGACTGTCTAATTTTTCTGTCAAGAGGTTTATTTCTTTCAGTCAGTCCGAGAGATTCTTCAATCGATAATTTCAACTGAGGCTGATTCCACACCTGCTTCAACAAGTTCTTCAACGTTGAGTGAGTTTTCTTGCTTTATTAACTGTTCAGATCGGGCTTTCGTGGCTGGACGTTTGGGGACAAAGAGCGAACAGCAATCCTGATCAGGCTGGATGGAAATATCGTAGGTGTCGATGTCCTGCGCTCTGTCTATGATCTCCTGTTTATCAAATCCAATGAGAGGACGGAGGATGGACATATCCGTCACCCGTCCTACTGCTTCCATGTTTTCCAGGGTCTGTGAAGCAACCTGTCCCAGTGATTCTCCTGTGACCAGTGCGTGGGCGTTTTCTTTTCCGGCAATTTTATCAGCAATCCTGAACATGAACCGGCGATAGAGGAGAACTCTGTACCGGGGCGCTGTGTCCGTCATGATCTGTTTCTGAATAGGAGCCAGTTCAACCAAATAATGTTTCGACCTAAACTGGAAGCGGTTCAGTGTGGTGATCATTTCCCGCACTTTCTCAATGGATGCCGGTGTCGTATATGGCACCGAGTGAAAGTGTACAAATATAACTTTGGCGCCCCGTTTCATGGCCAGATAGGCCGCCACAGGGGAATCGATACCACCGGAAAGCATGGCAATCACCTTTCCGCTAACGCCCACCGGCAAACCTCCCTGACCGGGAATTCTTTCAGGATATACGAATGCTTTGTCTTCAAACATATCGACGTAACAGTTGGCATCCGGTTGAGTAAGGTTAACCTTTTTTTTCATGGTTTCAACAATATGGGTACCCACTTCATCATTTACCTTTCTCACTTTCAACGGAATGTTACTGCTGCCGCGCCGGGCAGTTATTCGGAATGATTCGAAATTTGCATCGGAGAATAATGCGTGTGAGTCTTTCTTGAGGGTATTCAAATCTTGTTTCGATTCGAATGCTGGTGCAAAGTAAGCAAGCCCTGTGACATCTTTCAGTGCCCCCTTGATGCAATCCAAGTCCGCGCCCTTTTGCTTCAATTCAATAACCAACCTTCCGTGATAACGTTTGACCGATACAGATGAATCGACACAACGGATCTTTATTGCTTCTAGAATATTTTTCCGAAGCCGATCCTCAAAGAATCTTCTGTTTTTACCTTTGAGGCCAATTTCTGAATAGTGGCAGAGAATGTGATCGAACTTCATGCCGGCAATTCTATAATAGACTGTATTGGAAGTTTGCGGTCGGTCCAATCACCTTAGATCCGGCCAGACAGCAGTGCACCCAGATGGGCGCCGTAGAAAAGCAAACCCACAGCGACGCTAGCTACTAAAAGATAAACAGAACGGAGATTCCCTTCCGGTAGCTGCTGACCATTCTTGAAACGGAACATAAACAGGCCAAAAAAAATTAAACAGGAAGCTATCTGCAGAGCGCCATGTGTCTCGAAAAAAGGGAAAGGGAGTGTCATGTGGCCGTACAAACGGTCAGCGAGAAAGCCGGTTCCCACAGAAAACAGTGAACTGACCAAGCCGAAAAGCAAGCACCACCACCCAGCATCAGTGGCCGACCGGTTACTGAATGAAACACCAATAAAGTCGCAAACCCATCCTGTTGAATAAAGTGCTATAGGAAAATGAAGGAAAAGAAGATGAATATTTTCCGTGGTCCAAGGCATATCTCAGACAGTCATAGTTCAACAGGTTTCACTGACTGACTTAAATCCTTATCCAGCATAACCATATGATTTTTGGGAACGGGGTGCCAATCTTCAGCTACATCTGTCAACTTCTCTGATACAATCATAATACAATCATTCTCCGATTTTCCATGAACGATACGGCAGATTCCGTCATCGCACTCAAAACCTCCACGGTCTGAAAAATAAAGGGTGTGAGGTTCTACATTTTCATCAGAAACATAACGGCTTGCTACAATCCGCTCCCCGTCACTTAACAAACCATTCATATAAAAAGGACGGTCGATGCTGTGCTCATTCAATAATTCAGTCAGTTCCACCAGAGCTTTGATGAACGCATCAGCAATTTCACCCACTGTCAGTTTAGCATGGGCATCAAGATGTTGCATAATTAGAGCAAAAAAATGCTCTGAATCGGTATCTCCTTTGATCCAGTCGTAGATGCCGTCGGACAGGCGCATCCTGAGCGCCCGTTTGATAACATTAAAACCGGCAATGGCGCCATTGTGCATAAAGAGAAGTTTCCCGTACTGAAAAGGGTGACAGTTTGCTTCCGAAACTCTTCCGTGTGTTGCGGCCCGGACGTGTGCAAAAATTGAACTTGAACAGATTTTTGGAGAAAGATTCCTGAGGTTTCTATTGTTCCAGGCCGGCTGGATGGATGTGAATACTGCTGGTGTCGATTCTATTTCAGGTGTGTACCACCCAACACCGAAACCGTCACCATTGAGCGGCTCCTCTCTTTCCCGTGCCATGAAACTTTGATGAATAAGAGAATTCTCAGGTCGGTAGAGCAGCTTATCCATTTGAATGGGACCACCTCGATAAGCCAGAAATCTGCACACGGTTTAAGGCTGGGATTTATTAACCATTCCCGCCACCGCACTAGACCATTTCCTTGGGACTATACGTCCAGCAAATGCCAGGAACCGATTCAAGCCACCATGAATGACAGACGGTTTATTACCCAGGTTTTTCAGAGCTGTTGTCACAACATTATCAGGGGTCTCCCAAAGAATCCCCCCCACATCTTCATTCAGTCCCGCTGCTCTTTGAAATTCTGTTTTTGTGTAGCCTGGCGAGAGAGCCATGACATCAATACCCAATTTCTTGTATTCCTGCCAAAGCCCTTCGCCCAGGAAAAGGTTAAATACTTTGGTAGCACTGTAAACAGAGAAAAAAGGCGTTGCCTGATAAGCGGCCGTGGATGCCACAAAAATAACAGCACCCTGCCCTCGGTCGACCATTTTCGGCAAAAATTTATGTGTCAGCTCCACAGGAGTAAGACAGTTGAGCTTAATCATATCTGCGTCCCGGTCGGCACTTTTCTTGTGGAAACGTCCCAAATGGCCAAAGCCTGCATTGTTCACTAGCAGTCCCACCTCAAGATCAGCTACTGCAGTGTCGATTTTTTCAGCTGCGTCCGGTAATATGAGGTCCATGGGTACCTCCCGGGTACTGACGCCAAAATTCAATGAAAGCTCTTCCCCCAGTTCCTTCAGGCGGTCTCCTCGGCGTGCTACCAAAATAATGTTCATTCCTTTTTCAGCGAGCTGACGACAGAACTCCTCACCGATACCGGCAGAAGCTCCTGTCACCAGCGCCCAGTCTCCATAACGTTCTTTCCAGCTGCCCTTTAACATCACTTATCCCTCACTACAAGAATTGGGCAATTTGCTTTTTCCAGAGTTTTCATTGGTTTGCTTCCCAAAAAGAATTTAGCAAGGGCGGACTTGCTGGAGGAACCCATAACAATGAGATGATCTTCACCAGCCGTTTCAATAAAAGTATTAACCGGATCTCCCGTGATAAATTTCTGTTCATGATCTACCTGTTGAGACTCAAGATGTTGCAATGCTGCTTCTGCCGCCCCGCTGTAACCTGGCCCAAATTCTTCTGTCTTTGAAACGGTCATGATAGTAACAGGAAAATTCATCTGTTTTGCAATCGTGGCACCGAAGCGGACAGCCCGGTCGGTAGCGGAAGAGTCATCCACACAAAGAAGGATTCTGTAGTGGCGGTCTTGGTCTACATTTTTCATCACCAGCACAGAAGTGGGAAGATACTGGAGCAGATCGTGGGCCATATTCCTCCCTTTGCTTCCACCTATAATAGACACCATATATTCATCCTCACTACACTCCCGGCGGAGTTCATCGACAATGTCACCTTCCCGCAAAATAAGATCTATATCCTGACCATAGCTTCCGGGTAAGGCCATTCGGTATCGACCTTTCTCCTCTACCATGTTGAGAGGATTGAATCCGTTATCATCCGAATTCTCCAGAAAACCGGATGTTTTGAGATCGTCGAATGCCCACCTCAACACTTCAACCCCAGGGTGATAAATCTCCCACTTTGCCAACGTATCCCGGGCAAGGGAAACTCGGCCGGCGTAAAGTTCTTTCGGCTTAGGACCTACATAGACCACCGCCAACTGAGCGCCGAATGACTTGGCTACCTTTGACCCCATCCGCAGAGTGGATTCGGAAAATTCCTGACTGCTGACCGCTAAGAGGAACTTCATAACCTCATCGGGATTATGAATGGAGTTTTTTCCATCATAAGTAATGTCGGTTTCATTTGTTCAATATACAATTATCCCATTAAGGGCCAAAACAGATGAATAAAAAGCAGCAAGACAGCAATGGACATGACAGTCATTTTCCAGCCAGCCCTGAGATAATCCGACGATTTTACCAATCCGCTGGAATGAATGATCATGCAGGTTGGGGATGCCACAACGGTGAGATAGGCGAACGCCGAGGCTAATGCGGTTGAGAGTGCAACCATAACTGCATTACCGCCCATGTTCAAAACAATCGGTCCAAGCACAGCGACCGTAGCTGCATTACTGAGGAAATTTGTCAATCCCGAAGTGAGAAAAATTGAGACGAAAGATCTGGAAAAATCAACATTGGAGGTAATCACTTGGAGTCCTTCGATAACATTGTTCGCCACCCAGAGCGCTGCGCCGGTATCCTTCATTTGAATCCCGATAGAGATGGCCGAACCAAAAAGCATGATGACACCCCAGTTGGTATTCCGATTCAAATCTTGCCACTCCACCAGACCCATGGCAAGATATAAAACAACACCCATGAGCGCCACAATGCCAAGACCAATCTTTGGGCTGAGAAAAACCCACCCTAGAAAGACTAAGACAAACACACCCATAGCGGTTATCTGACTTCCCGTAATCTGGCCGGATCTTGCAACCTGTACCTTCAGTTTTCTCACAGCTGAATCAAGAATCGTTTTTTCAGGGCGAAATGTCCACCACAGAATCATGATGGCGAGAGGAATCTCAATAAGAAGTATGGGGTAGGCATATTTCATCCAATCCAGATAGGAGAGATTGCCCATACCAAACTGTGACAGATAGCCGATCATAATGACGTTCCTGCCGCCGCCGGAAGGTGTCCCTATGGAACCCATGGCACTGCCGTATGCAATTGAAAAAAGGATGAGAGAAGTGAGTCCAGCAACCTTTTTTGGATCGCGACTGGTGTGTCTTACCAGCGTCAAACCTACAGGCATCATCATGGCTGTCACTGTATGTTCACCGATAAATGATGACAGCAGTGCACAGACAGCAACGAAACCGGCGATGATACGCCAGGTCTTGTGCCCTGTGATATTGATAATTCCCAAGGCAAGTCGTGTATCCAGATCCTGAGAAACGATGGCCACTGCCAGCATGAGGGACCCCATAATGAAAAAAACCGCATCACTCATAAAAGAAGATGCAACCTGATTTGGCGTAGCGATGCCGAACAGCACCTGGAATACGAGAATGAGCATAGCCACTGCAGGGAGCGGAATGGGCTCAAAAACGATCAGAAGAATGGTGGAAAGAACAATGATGATGGTATGGTACCCTTCAGCCGTCAAGCCTTGCGGCGTAGGCAACAGGTATAGAACAGTAGAGAGAAGAAGAGAGATAAGCAGCCACTTACGTTGAGTGGCCCAATAGATAATGTTTAAGATCACGAGATTTGTTTCACTATAGTGCCCATTCTCCTAATCTGTATAGTAGGTTTCATCAGCCGGCCGGAGTGTTCT
>DCXX01000091.1 GCA_002329125.1 Fidelibacterota bacterium UBA2125
AGCAGGATAGAAACATCGACACAGCTGCGGATATTTATATTCAGCAGATTGGTAATGACGGTATGCTGGGAGCGAATAATTTCACTCTCGTTCCCAATCTCCACGGGAATTTCCGTTTCATCTGGAACAGCCACGGTGAAATGACCCATTGGGACTTAAATGAAGGTACTCCACTTGGCCCTAATGGCGAGTGGCCGGCGGAATCTGGGGCCCATTATCTTTCTTATGGTGGTCTGTTGGTCATGGGATATGACGGTGAAGACCTGTTGCTGGGTGGCATAGGTAGAGATGAAGAGAGTTGGATTCCAAACTCCTGGGGCATTAGTTCTCATGTTGAAGAAGGCTTTGAATTTGTGTCCAGATACATGATTGATCAAACCACTGGTCTGAATGCAAAAGAGATCATTGTTACCAAGGACGGCGAGGATATGGTCTTGATTGGAACGAGCCTCAGTCACGATGGTCCTGATCCTTTAACGTTCGTCAGGGCCGGTTATGCCCTTGATTGGGATGTTTCTTATTCTGAGGATGTTGATTCTCCCGCTGAAGATGATCTTTCAGGTTCGGTAAGCTTTGATCTGGTAGATCCGATCAATGCCAACACCATTCCTGTGAAGGTAAGCTACATGTATGATGCTGACGGGGATGACGGTTCTTCGCCTGGTTATGTAGGTTCAGCCACCATTTTCGCAAATGAGATAGGTGTTGGTACGCACCTCTCATTTGACATGGATGAAGAAGACATTGAAGATGAAGTGTTGTTCGTTGAACGGCTTCAGTCAGAAACCGATTCTCCCAATGAGATAGCTCCAGCCAATTATGGTGTAATACAGGTGTCCGGGGCTGTAGAACTTGATCCTGGGGATGAAATGAATTTTATTACTGTTTTGGTGGCTACTGACTCTCCCGATGGTTTCCAGTCCATGTTGCAAAGTGCGCTGACCTATGTGGTGCTTGCCGGTATGGATGAATTCACTGCTGCTGTACATGAGCCGGTTCTATTGCCGGAAGAGTTCGCTCTTCACCAGAACTATCCCAACCCCTTCAACCCCGTGACCACTATCAGATATGACCTCCCTCAATTCTCGAAAGTGGAATTGACGATTATAGATTTGTTGGGGCGGAAAGTGAAGACGCTGGTGAATATGAGACAACAACCTGGAGTCAAAACTGTCATGTGGGATGGAACAGATGAGGCGGGAGGACAGGTAAGTGCTGGAATATATCTATATCAGATCAAAGCTGGGGAGCTTGAAAATACCAAAAAGATGGTGCTGTTGAAATAACCCCCATTAAATTTTTCACATGATTCACCAACAGCCTGTGAGTTCATTTGATTAGCTAGCTTCCTAGCTTCTTGCTTTCAGATACTGTACGATTAAATTTTGACCGTGATGACCGTTGAAAAGCCTGTCAGCATCAAATTCCTCTCGCTGTCATACGACATTCTTCCATTTGACAAACACAAAGGAAAATCACAAATATAATTATTGGATAAAATTGAACAGTAGCAATTACAGATAAGGAAAAGACAATGCCTAATCGAGAAAAATCCCAGGCCGTTTTTGACAGGGCCATGAACGTTTTATCCAAGGGTGTCAGCTCAAATTTCCGCTACTGGGGTCCTGATTCCACCCCGGTAGTGAAGCGGGGCAAAGGTGCCAAAGTGTGGGACGCCGATGACAATGAATATATCGATTATCGGCTGGGATGGGGTCCCATTATCCTGGGTCACGCTGATGACAGGGTGAATGAAGCTGTTGCCAAAGCCGTTGAAAACGGTACCACTTTCGCCGCTACTACTGAGCTGGAAGTGGAAGTGGCGGAAATACTGGTACAGATGATACCCGGTATGGAGATGCTTCGGTTTACCAACACAGGCACGGAAGCCACCATGCACGCCCTTCGGGTTGCCCGGGGTGTGACGGGGAGGGAAAAATTCATCAAGCTGGAAGGGCAGTATCACGGCGCCCACGATTATGTACTCTTCAGCACCGCCAGTTCACCTTTAGATAAAATGGGAGAGAGGAGTTCACCCGTTCCGGCGCAGATAGGTTCCGGCATTCCTGCCAAGATCAAAGAGTACCTCCACCTGTTACCCTTCAATGATTTTGAGGCGGCGGAAGAAACTGTGAAGAATCATCATGAGGAAATCGCTGCTATGATGATTGAGCCGTGTCTCGGCAATATTTCCGGTCTGGAACCGGTAGAAGGGTACTTGGCCCATCTCCGGAAACTTTGCGATGATCACGGTATAGTCCTCATCTTTGATGAAGTGAAAACAGGTTTTCGCCTGGCCAACGGCGGCGCCAGAGAAGCCTACGGTGTAATCCCTGACATTTCCACTTACGCAAAGAGCCTTGGGAATGGCTATCCCGTGGCTGCTTTCGGTGGGAAAAAGGAGATCATGGATAGGATCGGCGGAGGAGAGATAGCTCACGCCGGTACTTTCGGTGCCAACGGTTCCAGCATGGCGGCAGCAAAAGCAGTGCTGGAAATTCTGGAGTCATCGCCTGTCCTTGATGATATGTCCAAACGGGGAGAGATACTTAAGTCAGGCATGGACAAAGTTCTCACCGATGCGGGTATTCCTCATCAGGTGACAGGGCATCCCAATATGCAAGGTTTCCTTATCACGGAGACGCCGGCCAGTGAAGTCCGGGACCTGGCCAATCACGATGATAATTTTTACAATGCTATTATGGCCCACCTTTACGAAAATGGGGTCTGGGCGGAAATGGATGCCCGGGAACCGTGGTTTATTTGCGAAGCACACACAAACGAGCTGATCAGTGAAACGTTGAACAAGTTCGAGGATGCTGTAAAAGCCGCCAAGAACTGAACCTGTGAACACAACCCCCCTCTGGACGGACCAATACCCAAGGCCCGATGATTTACCGATCTCTTCCGACCTGCCATCTGAAGTAGATGTTGCAGTTGTGGGAAGTGGCTATACGGGACTCAATGCTGCCAGAGTGCTGGCGAAATCAGGAGCGTCTGTGGCAGTTTTTGAGAGGAACACCATGGGATGGGGTGCCAGTTCACGGAACGGCGGTATGGCAACACCGGGGCTGAAACAGGGTATGTCTACAATCTACAAGAAATATGGTGTTGAAAAAGGGCGGGAATTTTGGAAAGCGTCAGTGGCTGCCATAGACCTTATTGAAAATATCGTCAATGAAAACAATATAGATTGTGACTGGGCCCGGGTGGGTCATGTGGCTCTAGCCTCCAAGAAGTCTCACGTCACTGAATTAGAAAGCTATGCTAACTGGATAGGAAAAGAGTTTGGCCACAAAATGCGAATCATTCCCCGTGATCAACTAAAAGATGAGATTGGATCGGATTACTATTACGGTGCCATCTCGGATGAGATCAGTGCCGGCATCCACCCGGCGAAGTATGTTTTTGGTCTGGTACGTGCCGTTGGGAACCTGGGCGTTTCATTTTTTGAAAATACAAATGTGGAATCTATTGAAAATAATGTGACTGGTTTTCACATTGTCACCTCTCGGGGAGACCTGAAAGCGAAAGAGGTGGTTATGGCCACCAACGGTTATACCGACAGCACATTGCCGGGGCTGAAACCAAAGGTGATCCCTGTAGGTAGCTATATAATTGTAACGGAACCCCTTTCCAAAGATTTGCAGGATGAACTGAGCCCTAAACGGAGAATGTACTATAACTCCAAATGGTTCATCAATTATTTCAGGCTGACACCTGATGGACGCATGCTGTGGGGCGGACGTAACGATTTGAGTGTTGACTTGGATTTGGAGATAAGCTCAACAATCTTAGGCAGGGAAATGCGAACTGCTTTTCCTCAGCTGAAAGGTGTCCCCATAACTCACTCTTGGTCCGGTCAATTGGGAGTCACATTTGATCTTATGCCTCATATAGGGAAAGTGAATGGTGTCTGGTACGGAAACGGCTATTCAGGCCACGGCCTTTCCATTGCGACTTACCTTGGGACGGAACTGGGTCTCCTCATTTCAGGTCTGAAGGAACGAAGTCCTTTCCAGGAAATTAGTCACCAGACAATGTTCTTCTACCGGAACAAGCCGTGGTTTCTTCCCATGGCAAGCCGTTATTACCGCTTGCTGGACTGGTTTCCATAAAAGTTTCATCCGCTTTCCCTTGAGAAAGAAGCGGTGAGTTAATAAGTTTAACGATATCAGTTTTTGAATTCAAACACAAGGGTTCTGATGCAATGAGTAATAAGAATGGTAAAGCTTTGAAATCCCTGGCAACGGCGGACAGGGACGCTATCCTGAAAAATGCCGCCTCCAAAGTGCGGGACTACGTCTCCCTTCTGGAAGAACAGATCGAACAATTGAGCGCAATCGGGCTCGCCCTCTCGAAAGAGAAGGATATGCCCACACTGCTTGAAATGATCCTCGAAGAGGCAAAACGGATCACCAACTGTGACGGCCGAACACTCTATATGATGGAGGACGATGAGAAGCTGAAATTTGAGATTGTACGGACAGACTCCCTCAATTTCCACATGGGCGGTACCAGCGGTGAGGAGGTCCCTTTCTATCCTGTAAAGCTCTACCTGGAAGACGGCAAGCCGAACCACAGTATGATCGCCGCCTACGCCGGCCTGACAGGGGAGACCATCAACATTCCCGACGCCTACAAAGCGGAAGGGTTCGACTTTTCCGGTACCAAGATGTTTGATGAAAAAACGGGTTACCGCTCAACATCATTCCTCACAGTGCCACTGAAAAATCACCTGGACGAAATCATCGGCGTTATCCAGCTGTTGAACGCCCAGGATCCGGGGACGGGAAAAGTGATCCCGTTCTCCGAAGATGCACAAAAACTGGTGGAATCGCTATGCAGCCAGGCGGCAGTGGCTATAACCAACAAGCAGCTTATCGATCAGCTGGAAGAGCTGTTTGAATCGTTTATCAAGCTTATAGCCACTGCCATTGATAAAAAATCGCCCTACACCGGTGGTCACTGTATCCGAGTACCCACTCTAACTATGATGCTGGCTGATGCCGTAGAAAAAGCTGAGTACGGTCCTTACAAGGATTTCAGTATGACGGAGGAAGAGCGGTATGAGCTCTACATCGCCGGGTGGCTTCACGATTGCGGAAAAGTGGCAACGCCTACCCACGTTGTGGACAAAGGGACAAAGCTGGAAACCATCTTCGACCGGATCGATACCATCGATACCCGTTTCGAGGTGCTGAAGAGGGATGCCAAGATTGACTATCTTCAGAAACTGGTGAACCAGAAATCTTCCAGAAACGGCGAGGCAAAACAGCTGGAACGGGAGTACAAGGCGAAACTTCGTAAGATTAGGAAAGATCAGAAGTTCATCCAGGAGTGCAATATAGGCGGTGAATACATGGCGAAACCCCTCCAGGAAAGGGTCATCGGCATCAGTAAATACCCCTACAGGCAAGATGGAAAGAAACAGTCGTTTCTCTCCCATGAAGACGTTCGGAACCTCAACATTCCCAAAGGGACACTGCTTCCTGAAGAACGACAGATTATCAATGACCACATTGTCATCACTATCGACATGCTGAACCAGCTCCCGTATCCGAAACATCTGAAAAACGTGCCGGAGTTTGCCGGCGGCCACCATGAGAAGCTGGATGGGACAGGTTATCCCCAGGGATTGGCACATGACGATATGTCTCCGCAGGCGAAGATTATGGCCATTGCCGATGTGTATGAGGCACTTACCGCTGCCGACCGCCCATACAAGGATGGTAAGAAGATATCCATGGCAATGCGGATTATGGGATTCATGCGGGATGACTACCATATTGATCCGGACCTCTTCGAAATTTTTGTTAAGGAAGGTGTCTACCAGCAGTATGCCGAGGAACATGTCAAACCCACTCAGATTGATGAGGTCCAACAGGAAGCACTTCTCGGATGAAGAAAAACCCCCTTAAATCCCTGGACCGGTCCGGGCTTAAAGAGTACCTTTTCGAGATTCAGGACTACGTTGCTACTCAGTTTACCAGTGGCAAAGACATCGATGATTTTCTTGATAACACCAATATTTTCGATGAATTCGAAAAGGTTTTGCCCGACGAGGAGTACG
This sequence comes from Fidelibacterota bacterium UBA2125, assembly GCA_002329125.1. Lineage (GTDB taxonomy): Bacteria > Fidelibacterota > Marinisomatia > Marinisomatales > S15-B10 > UBA2125. The sequence goes on from DCXX01000091.1 coordinate 6,074, forward strand.
GCATTTTTGTCATTACAATTCTCAACAAGATTCGTACTGATTACATCATTGAGAGATTGCTGGATGTGGTGGAAGGGTCACACAACAGGTCCAACGGGCACCTCCCAAAATCTTAAGGAAACTAATAATTTAGTGGACAATTCTTATGGGTGCTGAACCACTACTTTTTCTGGTCATTGTTACCGTGGCGCTTGTTCTGTTCGCCTGGGAACTGTTCCCAATGGACGTTACCGCCCTGGCGCTCCTTTCTGTTCTTCTCCTGACGGGTTTTCTAACACTGGACGAAGCTGTATCAGGCTTCAGCAACAAGGCGGTGCTCACCGTGGGTCTCATGTTTATTCTCAGCGCTGCCCTGGTGAAAACAGGCTTTGTGGAAGTTTTGGCTGAGCGCCTCAGCAGCTTCGGCGAACGGGGCTGGCTTGCCATCGGGTTGTTCCTCGTTGCCACCAGTTTAATCTCCGGGCTTATCAACAATACAGCTGCCGTAGCCATTTTCATTCCGTTGGCCATACATTTGGGTCAGCGGTTTCATATCTCTCCTTCCAAGATTCTCATGCCCTTATCTTTTGCCGGAATTTACGGCGGCATGCTTACCCTCATCGGTACCTCCACGAACTTGCTGGTGAGTTCCATGGTGGAACAGCAGGGGCATGCACCACTGAGGATGTTCGAGTTCTTCAGCATGGGTCTGGTGTTTCTTGTTGTGGGTACACTTTATAATGTATTCCTGGTGCCTAGGATTCTCCCTTCACGGGCGGGTATATCAAGCCTCACGGGCAAGTACCACCTTTCAGCTTATCTCACCGAATTCGAAATTGGTGAAGGTTCACCCCTTATCGGTTCAACTTGTCTGCAAAGGGGCGTCAACCGGATCTATGACATTACGGTCTTATCCATCATCAGGGGAGACCGTCACATTGAGACCGATCTGAGGAACCAGGAACTGAGAGAGGGGGATGTACTCATGGCCCGGGGGTCATTGGAAAAATTTGTCCAGTTTCGTGAGGAAGAAAAAGTACTCATGCTAACGGATAAAAAAATGAACCAGAACGAACTGACCAGCGGTGACAGTACCATCGTTGAAGGACTTGTGACACAAAATTCCAGCCTTATTGGAAACACGCTGAAAGACTTCAACTTCCGAAACAAATTCGGCTCATTTGTTTTGGCAATCAGACGGGAGGGAAAAACTTTGCGGGAGAAGATTGCCCGTATCCGACTCCAATTTGCTGACACACTTTTGATTTTTATACCTAAGTCCAGTTTCGCTTCTCTTATCAATAACCCCGATTTGGCCATTCTTCAGGAACACGATATTAGTCTCCATAAGGTGCGATTTTGGTGGTTGGCAATTGCTGTTATTCCCCTCATTATGCTTTTTGCTGCTACTGGGATTGTAGATATTCTCCAGGCCGCCCTTATAGGAACTGTGATTCTTTTTTTAGTAGGTGCCATTACCCCGCAAGAAGCTTATCATTCAGTAAATTGGTCCGTCATTGTTATGATAGCAGCTTTCATCCCTGTTGGAATTGCCATGGAACGGTCTGGTGCCGCCCACATCCTCGGTTCATCCATTATTACTTTTTCCGATATGTTTCATGCGGAATTAGCTCCTCGGGCTGCCATG
>DCXX01000012.1 GCA_002329125.1 Fidelibacterota bacterium UBA2125
AATGAAACCTCAATCCCAAAGGTGGGAAGAATAGGCAGAGTATATATGGGTTCGTAGTAAAGAGCCGGTTTAGGAAACTGTAAACTGGGAGGAAGATGCTCTTCGTCCCCTTCAATTTTGATAATACTTCTGTACTCCAGCACATTTCTCCTGTTGTAGGCGTTCAACAGATCAAAAGTGAGCTTAAGATGCACCCGCTCTTTAACAGGCTGCTCATATTCCAGACGGATATCGAGACGGTGATATGCAGGATACCGAGCTGAGTTGAAATTCTCCGGCCCTCCAAAAGTAGGAACAAAACGAGCGTAACCTGTTTCCGGGTCCGAAAGGATGATATTTCTGATAGTGGTAGAATCGAAGTCATCCACCGCCTGCCCCACTAGGGGCTCCACGCTGATGGCGGGAGTATAGGGAAATCCGGAGCCGTACTGCCACCGGGAACTGACCGTCAATCCCTTCCCCACCCTCACGTTTATCCCCACACTGAGGGAATGCCGCCGGTCGTACTCGAAGGGGAAATGTCTAAAAGTTCCCTGTGCCATACGCTCCTCTTCCGCACGGCTGAAAGTGTATGAAATCCAGCCGGCCCATCTGTCATTCATGGTGACACGCCTTTTCTCGAGCCGTCCCTGAATTCCTACCGCATCCACGGAACTGCCGTTTTCCGCCTCCAGTTCGGGCTGGAACCGCATAGTCGTAACTACGTCGTAACTTTCAGATAAGGCCGGCGGTCCCGTAATGTAATCTCCAACCAGCCGAGACCGGATGTCAGCTTTACGTATAATCAGTTTTTCGAAGTTTTTCCAGAATCCCTCCAGGGCGAGACTGAAACCGCGACGGTTTTTTCTTTCAAACCCGGCATTGGCGTGCCAGCCGACCGGGGAATTGAGTCCTTCCAGTGTTCTGTACTGCATTAGATCAAAGACGCGGCTACCATCCAGAAACTTCTCATAACCGGGACTCTGGACAAACCGGCCACCCGCCGTCCGGACAGTTCCGGCGGTTGTCTCCAGAGAAGCGCGAATCCTTGGAGAGATTAGCAGTTCTTCACTGAGACCTATTCTATCGATCCTGAGGCCAGGCTTGAGGGTAAAATGGCCACCCGAAGGCGTCCAGCTGTCCTGGATGTAGGCGCCAAAGCGTGAATAGTCGCTGGCAATATCTACACTGTCCATCATGGTGCCGAACCAGAGAGGAGCATTCACCATAGCTTCACGTACCTTCTGACCGAACTCATTCAATTCCAGGGCACTTGCCATGGTGGCTGAGATGCCGTCAAAACTCCCGCCCAACTCCATGACATGATCACCTTTTTTTATAATACTCCAGCCCCCGAGGGAAATTCTTTCAAAGCTGTATATCTGGTTGTGATTGAAACGAATGGTGTCTACTGTCCCGAAGGTGGGCGGCGGCAAGGGCGGCTCCACTCCCAAAGCTCCTGGGGAGTTGCTCCATCCGGATCATCCAGCGGAACAAGCTCACTGGCAAAGTCGCTCTTCCCTCCGTAAAGGTAACCGTTGAGAAAAAAGACCAAACTTGAATAATATTCAGATAACGGCGTGTACCACCTTATCCCGGCCAGCTGATTCCACATTCTGTCCACACCGTCAATGGTCCCTCTTTCACTCTCCTGTTCGCCTAACTCGGGCTTCACCAGAAAATCCATGTTGTTATATGCCGACAACATGGTAATCTCCAGTCGCTGATCTTCTTTCGGGTGAAGGGCAATTTTAGCATATATGATCCTCGAATGTAGGAAAGGCCAATTCGTTGCCGATCTTCAGCTTTTCTGCTACAGTTCTACCAACTGTACCGTAGTAAGATTTTCGACCACTCACGAGCCAACTCCCGTCGTAAGGTAATTTCCCCTCCAGAATAACATTGGTGTGGTAAGTCGTGGCCGCTACCGTGCCTGCAAATGGCCTCTCTTTTGTGCCGTCCCGTGTGGTCGCCTCTAGGACGGATGAGAGGCGGTCACCGTACATGGCCGGGAAGCCTGCCGTGAAAACCCTCATTTCACTCACGAGTCGCGGATTGAAAGGTGACGCCATTCCGCTTCTACGATAAGGGTTGAACAGCTCCATTCCATCGATGAGAATGAGATTTTGATCCGGACTTCCTCCAGGCACCACAAAAGTATTGGACAGATCATCAGTAGTGAGAATGCCGGGGAGGGACTGAACAGCCGTGAGGGCATCGCCAAGAGTTCCGGACATTTCCTCAATGGACCTTCTTGTCAGTTCAAAAGACGGCGCGGAGAATTCAAACCGCGGATCGGCGCTCCGCTCTCCTTCGGCAGTTACCAATCTTCCTTCAAGAGGTTCAGGCGTTAATCGGACAGTAACGGACTCGGTGGCGCTGTCTGTTACATGAAGGGAGACCAACTCACGTCTGTACCCTACCATGGTGACGTGAAGAACATAATCTCCTGCAAGAACCCCATCGATCATAAACCGCCCATCACTATCGGCAGCATCACCAAGGGTTGACCCTTCGAGAATAATGTTAGCATCTTGCAAAGGTTCTCCCGTGACTGCATCAACAACACGCCCTGCCACAGCCTGTCCTTGGAGTGGGACAAATAACAATAGCACCAACACAATAAACATCTCTTTCTCCACTTTCTCGAATATTTGTCTAATTCTCACTGGAAGTCTTATATATAGAACGTCAGCAAGTTCCAGGAGTCTCAAATTCTTAGATACCGAATTATTCTAATGTGCTGTTTGAAGTTTCATCTAAAAAGAGGATGGTGTATCTGTCTGAACAGGATGTTTTCTTACTTTGCCGTCAACAGACATGATCTCTATAACCTTCTCTCCCTGACGGAAACCGACAACCATACTGCTGTTTTGGCTCCAGTAACCTGATCCTATCTGTATCTCTCTTAGCGGGCCGTAAGAGCCGTTCTTGTATTTAACGCGGAATTGGCCAAATGTTACATCATCTATAGCTAGTCCTGGTTTAGCTAAAATATTCCGGTAC
>DCXX01000016.1 GCA_002329125.1 Fidelibacterota bacterium UBA2125
CACCATCAAGCTCCATGATGACCCGCAAAGTCCCATGCGTGGCCGGATGGGACGGGCCGAAATTGAGAATCATTTTACCTGTTTCAGATCGCTGGTCTGTTAATTGCATCATTAGGTTTTGTTTTCTTTGCTAATTCCCCGTTCAACCACGGGAAAATCGGTCCTCTCCGTTTTACCTTTTCTGGGATAATCTTTTCTCAAGGGATGTCCTTTATAATCTTCAGGATTCATAATGCGAACAAGGTTTGGATGGCCCTCAAAAGTGATCCCAAATAGATCGTAAACTTCCCGTTCTTGCCAATCAGCGGTTTTCCAGAGATTTTCTACAGATGGTATTATTGGATCGTCTTCAGCCACGTACGCTTTTACAGTGACTCTTTCCACAGAACCGTGGGAGAGAAGATGGTAGACAACAGAATAACGTTCAAAGCCACCCAAGGTCAAATTGTCAACAGCTGTGAGATTAGCTAAGAAATTAAACCCTTCATCCCTGAATATTTTCAGTACATCAAAAACAGACCCACTTTTGATATGAACAATCTGCTCACCGGCAAATTCTGTTACATCCAGAACAGCCTCTGAGAATCTTTCTTTTACATGTGAGGTTGTCTTTTCAAGTGACATTCATTTAGAACCAGAAAACGTATAGTCAAACAGTTTTTCTTTGTCCACTAAATCCTGGATTTTCAACAAACTTCCTACCACACCTTCTGGTCGAGGAGGACACCCCGGGACATAGACATCAACAGGAATAAACTGATCTATGCCCTGGATAACGCTATAGGTGTCAAATACACCTCCGGAGGATGCACAGGCCCCCATAGAGATTACCCACTTCGGCTCCGGCATCTGTTCATAGATACGTATCAGAACTGGCATCATCTTGATGGATATTCTCCCGGCAACAATAAGCAGGTCTGATTGCCTGGGTGAAAAACGGATTGCCTCAGCACCAAAACGGGACATGTCAGTGCGGGAAGCCAAAACAGCCATAAACTCGATCCCGCAGCATGCTGTGCCAAAGGGCATGGGCCAGAGAGAATTTTTACGACCCCAGTTAATGGCACTTTCCACCGTTGTCGTGAGAATATTGGATTTGATGTCTTGCTTACCCATCGTCAATTCAAATTGTCTTCTCTTTCATCAACTACAGATCCACTTCCATGGCCGTTTTATTCCCACTCCAAAGCTCCTTTTTTCCAGACGAAAACATATCCAAACGCCAGAATAGCCAGAAAAACAACCATTTCGAAAAAAATAAAAGAGCCTTCTGAAAGAAAATCCCTAAACACCACCGCCCACGGATACAGAAAAACAATCTCAATATCAAAAATAATGAATAGAAGTGCGATGAGGAAAAATCTGATGGAAAAACGAATCCTGGTCTCCCCTACCTGATCCACGCCCGATTCATAAGGCATCATTTTTATAGCATTTGGGACACGTGGGCCTATGAGATGCGTTAATATTAGACTTGTGAAGGCAAAACCCGCTGCAACAATCAAAACTACCAGGATAGGAAAATAATTTTCTATCATGACCAGTTGTTAGTTTAGCACTTCAATTGAAATAACTGAACATCCCTGGATTTATCAAACTGGGCTTGATCAGAATCCTGCTATAAAAAACTTCAGTGAGCTGTTAACCCAATCGGCCAGGAATGACCATCGAACCCCGAAGTAGATTGAAGGAATAGCCATAGCCAAAACAATAGCTGCTGACATTCCGCCGGGAACATAAAGATCTTTCTCCCGCCCACCCTGAAAATACATCACCTTCACAACTCTCATATAATAGTATAGTGAAATAACACTGTTAAGAACACCGATAATGGCGAGCCAGTAGAACTGCGAACCACCGTTAATGAGGGCAGCAAACAAATACATTTTGCCAATAAAACCGGCCGTAGGTGGAATACCGGTGAGAGAAAACATGAAAACAGCCATGAAGAAACCGAGATAAGGTGATTTCCACCCGATGCCGCTGTACTCCTCGATTATCTCGGTTCCATATCTGTTGGATACAACGATGGCCAGGGAAAATGCCCCCAGCTGCATAAATAAATAAACAATGATATAAAAGACGATAGCATAAACACCTTCCTGAGAAAGAACTGGTACACCCATGAGAATATAGCCGGCATGGGCAATACTGGAATAAGCAAGTAGGCGTTTGATATTTTTCTGCTGAATGGCCACCAGATTACCCACAGTCATAGTGACCGCTGCCAATACCATGAGAATATCTTGCCACGGCACCCCTTCCATAGCTTGCCAGACAGGTGAATTGAGGGGTTGACCGGTACCAAAAAGTGTATTGAAAAAACGGATCAGAAGTGCAAATCCTGCCGCTTTGGGTGCAACAGACAGATAAGCTGTTACAGGTGTTGGAGCTCCTTCGTAGACGTCCGGCGTCCAAAAGTGGAACGGTACAATTGCAACCTTGTAGCCGAATCCAGCCAGCATCAGAATGGTGGATACTGTGAGAGTCAAATTTGATCCCGGTCCTAAACTTGAGATCGATCCACTCAGCTGGAACAATTTGGTCGTCCCAGTGAGCCCGTACAATAGACTGAGACCATAGAGCATCAACCCTGATGAAAATGCCCCGTAAATAACGTACTTCAGCGCCGCTTCATTGGATCGCACCTGAGCCCTCAGGTAACCGGCAAGGATAAATGAAATAATGGAGACTATCTCGATGGAGAGATAAACCATAATAAGGTCTACACTTGACGCCATGAGTGACATCCCTAGCACCATTGCTGCCATGAGGGTGTAATATTCTCCCGTTCTCACACCTTTCAATTCATCACTGTTCATGGACATGAGTACCACAATGAACGTAGCCAGGAGGAAAACAAATTTGAAAATCCTTGAAAACGGATCAACCACAATTGTATTGAGAAAAATGGGGGTGGTCTCTTCCGGCAGCGACAACCACAAGGTAAAAGAAGCCACAACCAGACCTGCAATAACCAGATAGCCCACTTTATACGAGTTTCTGTCCGAATAGACCAGATCGGCGATGAGGGCCACCACTACGGTAGCAATCACCATCAATTCAGGAAGGAAGTAGGATATACTCTGAATATTTCCCATTGATCAAGGCATTATCATGAGAGGGCTCACCTGAACAAGTTCAATAATGTTTGCCATAGTGGTTTTCATAACATCAATAATGGGTGATGGATAAACTCCTAGCAAGACTACCAGTACCGCTAACGGCACAAGAGTGAACAGCTCCCTCCCGTTAATTTCCGGAAGGTCTGCATATTTCTCATTCAGTTTCCCCAGGAAAATTCTCTGATAAGACCAAAGGAAATATGCTGCATTCAGCAAAATCCCCAGGGTAGAGATCATGACGATAGTCCTGTAAACGGGAAAGGCACCCAGAAAGATTATGGCCTCGCTGATGAACCCTGAGAGACCGGGCAGACCGAGGCCCGCAAAGAAAGCCAGGGCAACAACACCTGCGTAAATAGGTGTTTTCGAAGCCAAACCACCGAAACCATCTATATTCCTGTGATGGGCACGATCGTAAATGACACCCACCAGAATAAAGAGCATGGCAGTGATGGTGCCATGGTTAAACATTTGGAGTACAGCACCGTTCATCCCCAGTTGAGCCGCCGCTGAATTGGAACCATGTTGTGCTCCCGCTGCTACCACAGCAGCCATCCCCAACATGACGTAACCCATATGATTGATGGATGAATAGGCTACCATTTTCTTTAGGTCTGTCTGGGCCAAAGCACAGAGCGCGCCCCAAATAATATTAATGAGTGCCAGCACTGCCAGAGCGCCAGCGAACCAGACAGTCCCATCGGGAATCATGGGAAAATTGATTCGCAACAGTCCGTAAGTACCCATTTTCAAAAGTACTCCAGCAAGTATGACGGATACGGCCGTCGGTGCCTCAACATGTGCCAAAGGAAGCCAAGTGTGAAACGGAAAGATGGGAACTTTAATGGCAAAACCGATGAAGAGCAATATCCATACAACCTTCATTCCGCTAAAGCCCCACCAAGAAAGTGTATCTAGTGCGGTGGGAGCGGTGGCCATCAGTTCGATCATGTTAAAGGTCCTGCCACATGTAAAGTAGAGAGCCAGGATGGCAATGAGCATGAGAACTGAACCAAACAGTGTGTAGAGGAAAAACTTAATAGCAGCATATTCGCGCTGGGGGCCACCCCATATGCCGATGAGAAAATACATGGGCAGAAGCATCACTTCCCAAAATATATAGAATAGGAAAAAGTCCAGAGACACAAACACACCCATCATCCCCGCATCCAGAAGAAGGAAAAGAGAAAAATAACCTTTCAGCGCTTTATCAATATTCCAGCTGACAAAGACACATAGGAATGAGAGCAAAGCTGTCAGCAACACCATGGGGAGGCTGAGACCGTCCACACCCAGCATATAAGTGATGTTAAAGGACGGTATCCAAGCCGCTTTCTCCATAAACTGAAATCCCACAAAATCTTTATCAAAATTCATCCAGAGAACAATGGCAAAAATGAGTTGAAGCCCGGTAAATGATGCCGCCACCCATTTAATAACATCTTTTTTGTCTCTTGGTAAAGCAACAATAACCAAAGCACCGGCTACCGGCACCCAGATCAACCAACTTAAAATATTGAAATCCATATGATTCGATTCCCTCTTTAACTAAATAGCTTGAAAGACATAGATCATGATGACTCCGGCCAGAACCCAAACAAGATAGTTCTGAACCTTTCCCGTCTGGATCAAACGGAGTCTTGCGCTAAAAAATCCTGTGGTCCGGCCCACACCGTCCACAATCTGCTGATCGAGAATATCATAGTCCCAGCGGATACCCACTACCCTGGAAAACCACTCTGTCACCTTACCAAATCCGTTCACTATATATTTGTCATAAATTTCCCAATCGAAAAAGGCTATCATTCGGGCTAAGATAAGTGAAGGGTTAATGAGATAACGCTGATACGTTTCATCCACAAAAAATTTATTCAGAGAAAGTTTATACGGCAGAGAAAGCTTCGCCGCGATATGATCGGCGGAGATCCGCTTTTGCAGGTACATGAATACCGCCAACCCAATGCCGCTGAAGGCGATGAGAATTGACAGCAACATGGCCGGCGTATGAGCATGATGCATCCCTTCCGCAATTTCGTGGGCCGTTAGATTAAGGTGCCCAGGCACAACGGAGTCCCGCGAATCAATAAGAACGGTGAACCAACCGTGATCAGAAAACGGGTTGAAATACGGCAGAGTAAAAAATAGAAAAAATGACAGTGTGGCGAGGGTCACCAGGGGTGCCGTCATGGCCGAAGGCGACTCGTGTATATTATCATACACTTCCCGCCGAACAGGCTCGCCGTAAAAAGTCATGAAGATCAATCTGAACATATAGAAAGCCGTCAAGAGAGCAGCGCCAAATCCAAACAAGACAAGCAAGAAATGCTCAGGATGATGCAGGGTAAAAGAGAGCGTGCCGGCAAGAATGGCATCCTTTGAGAGGAAACCTGATGTAAACGGAACACCTGACAGCGCCACTGTACAGATAAGCATAGTAAGAAAGGTAGTTTTCATCTTATCTCTCATACCGCCCATGTTCCGCATATCCTGCGGATCGGACTCATGATCGTGGAGTTCATGATAGGCGTAATGCATGGCGTGAATGACACTACCGCTACAGAGAAAAAGTCCCGCTTTAAACGCTGCATGAGTCACAAGATGAAAAAGTCCGTAAGTGTACGCCCCCACACCCACAGCCAGGATCATATAGCCAAGCTGACTCACCGTAGAGTAAGCCAGCACCTTCTTAATATCATTCTGTGTTACGGCAATGATTGCAGCAAAAATAGCAGTGAACCCACCGATGTAAGCAATGACAGTGAGAGCTGTCGGTGTAAAGATGGGAAAAAGACGGAATGATAGATAGACGCCAGCCGCCACCATGGTGGCGGCGTGGATGAGAGCACTGACGGGCGTGGGACCTTCCATAGCGTCAGGCAGCCAGACATGGAGCGGAAACTGGGCCGATTTGCCTATGGCACCGGCAAACAGGCAGAGTCCGGCAACGGTGAGAATCTCAGTGGACAAAAGGCCACTTTCCACCCCGGCAAAAACATCCCTGAAAAGAAAAGAACCGGTGGCAGTGAAAAAGAGCATAATACCGATGAACATGCCAATATCACCCACTCTGTTAACAAGAAATGCTTTCTTGGCAGCATCAGATGCCGAATCTTTCTCAAACCAGTGTCCGATGAGGAGGTAAGAACTGAGCCCTACCAGCTCCCAGAAAATGTAGATGCCGAGAAGATTGTTTGCGAGAACAATACCGTTCATGGAGAAAGTGAACAGGGAGAGGAAAGCAAAATAGCGAGAGTACCGTAAATCGCCTTCCATGTAGGCTGTAGAGTAGACATGAACCAGTGTGGAAACGAGAGAGACTACAAGGAGCATCACAACAGTAACGTTATCAATGAGAATACCTATTTGAACTTGAAGCGAACCGAGATCGAACCAAGTCCAAGTCTCATCAACAGAGAATTCAGGGTCATACTTCACCAGCATAACACCAAACATGGCCAGGGAGAGACAGAGCGTGAGAGCCACCGCACTGACGGAAACCCAGTCCCCGTTCCTCGGCAAGCGCTTCCCAATAAAAATCTGGACCACGAAAGCCATGAGAGGGAGGAGAAGAATTGCTATACCGTAGTTGACCATTACTGTTTTAGCTGATCGGCCTCATCAATGTTGATGGTTCCCATATTGTTATAAATATTCAAAATGATAGCCAGTGCCACGGCCGCTTCAGCCGCCGCTAAAATGATGACAAACAGGGAAAAGATATGGCCGGAAAGATCCATCCCGCCAAACCGGGCAAAAGCTACAAAATTGACATTGGCCGCGTTAAGGATCAATTCCACCCCCATAAGCACCGCCACACCATTACGTCGTGTGATGACGCCAAAAATTCCCAGCGAGAAAAGCAGGGCGCCAATAACCAGATAAGTGTTGAGATCCACCATCAGTTCACCTTTCTGGACAAAAGAGCTGCACCCATGAGTGCGGCAAGGAGTAAGACGGAGGCAACTTCAAACGGCAGCAAATAATCGACCATCAACAATCGACCTATCTGGCGGACAGTTTCCTGAGGCTCAACTGCTGCAACTCTGTACCATGGCGCCCTGAAGATCATGGATGTGAGCCCCACAAAAATCATCAAAACAATGGCGCCCCCAATACCTCGCTGCATAGAGGAGTGGGAAAGTCTTACGCTGGTGATCCTATGAGTGAGCATAATACCGAAAATGATAAGCACCAGTATCCCCCCAACGTAAATGAGAATCTGAGTCACGGCAATAAAGTCCGCCCACAGAAAGACATAGAGCCCCGCAACACCAAGAAGAGTGAACAGCAGTGCCACAGCCGAATAGATGAGATTCTTTGAAAAGACCACCGTTGCCGCAGACAAAACGGTAACGAGCGTTACGATCCAGAAAATGATTAATTGTCCTGACATTTATGTGGCCTCTTCTACTTCGCTTTTCTCAACGGCGGAGGCGTATTTCTGAAGAATATCAAACGGAACTTTTGAAAAGCGATATATCATATCGTTGCGATCGTACTCTGAAAACTCATAATCAATCTCACGCCTGCTTGAATTGGGACCGCCCACCATAAAGATGCACTCTTCAGGACAGGGATAAGTACAAAGATTGCAATAACAGCACTCAGTCATATCAATATCGAACCGTGTCACAAGAAGTCTTTTCTGTGTTCCATTCGAGGTTACACCGCGGTGATTTGCCTCCGAGATATCTTCACCTTTCTCAACCTTTGTTGTTTCGATCTTGATGCAACTAACAGGACAAGCACGCTGGCATTTGAGACATCCGATACAGTCGTCCACATCTACGGTGAGGCGGGATCGAATCACATTGTAACTATCAGCACTAAAGCCTATGTGGCGCTCAGGTCGGGGCCAACGCTCCACGGGATATTGAAGAGTTACATTTCCACGTTTGATTTTGAACATGTGACCAATAGTTATCCTCATTCCGGTTAACAACGTTGAAATTGATTCCCAAATATTAGATAGATAGTTCAAAAGCTCACCTTACAAAAAGGTCCCAGATACCAACACCAATGATGGTTACAAACGAAGCAGGCAAGAAAAACTTCCAACACAAACGCATGAGCTGATCTGTCCGAAGGCGTGGGAATGTCCAACGAAACCACATCATGACAAAAATGAGAAAAGAAACTTTGGAAATAAACCAAAAAATACCCCAGAGATTACCCTCTAAGTATCCCGGGATAGGGCTGAGCCAACCGCCGAGAAAAAGAAGGGAAGCCACACCTGCAACAATAAACATATTGGCATACTCAGCCAGGAAAAAGAACGACCAACGCATACCAGAATATTCGGTCATCCACCCCGCTACCAGTTCCGACTCAGCTTCAGGCAGATCGAAGGGCGTCCGATTTACTTCCGCCACACCCGCAACGAAAAAGATCCAGAAAGCAATAAAAGTGAATGGATTGTCTAAGATAAACCAGTTCGGCAGTATGGCCAGTGTTGTACCTGTCTGAGCAGCCACAATATCCCTGAAAGCAAGACTACCGGAAAGCATAATCACCGACAGTAGAGATAGGCCAGCAGGAATCTCATAACTGACAATCTGCGCCGCGGAACGCATGGCACCATAGAGTGACCATTTGTTGTTGGAACTGTAGCCGGCAAGAATGATGCCTATGACACCCACTGACCCCATGGCAAGAATGTAAAATAGACCAATGTTGAAATCGGCCGCCACCAAGTATTCATTAAAGGGAAAGGCTGCAAAAGCGGTAAAGGAGGCCGTAAAAAGAATGAACGGCGCTATGATAAAAAGTTTTCTATCGGCAGTGGCTGGAATGATGTCCTCTTTTGTAATAAGCTTTACAGCATCAGCCACTGTCTGGAGAATGCCCCATTTCCCGGCGTGAAGACCCACCCCCTGACCCATAGGACCAAGCCTGTCCTGCATAAAAGCCGAAATTTTCCGTTCAGCATAAACGGCAATCAGAGCATTCAGAGCCATAAAGAGAAATATGGGAAGCCCAGCCAGAGTGACAGCCAAGACAAATGACAAATTTGGCGAAGACGCCAACCACGTTATTTCGGAAAAGGTTTCGAGAAAATAATCTACCATCAGCGGTCAATCTCCCCCAGCACGATATCTAGTGAGCCAAGGATGGCGATGACATCTGAAATCATCCATCCCCGGGAGATTTCGTTGAGACAACTCAAGGCAGTAAAGGCAGGTGACCTCATTTTGATTCGGGAGGGAATATCACTCCCGTCGCTGGCAATGTAATAGCCAAGATCACCTCGGGGACTTTCGGTCCTGCTGTAAACATGGCCCGCTTTTGGTCTGATCTTTTTCGGCAAAGCAGCATGCACATCGCCGTCGCGAGGCAGGGCATCCAGCGCTTGGCGAATAATCTTTACACACTCCTCCAGTTCTCTCACCCGAACGTAATACCTGTCCCAGCAATCGCCCACAGAACCCATTGCGCCGGTACCGATGGGAATATCAAACTCAAATCTATCATAAATGCCGTAGGGGTCATCCTTTCTGAGATCCCACCGGACTCCCGAGCCACGAAGGTTAGGACCTGTGACGCCATAGCTGATAGCCACATCGGCAGGAATAACACCCACATCGGCTGACCGTTCTATGAAAATTTTGTTGTAGGTGAGTAAGTCGTTGTATTCATTGATTTTGGGTTCGAAATAATCGAGAAATTCATACGTCTTTTCCACCCACCCAACGGGGAAATCATGAGAAACACCACCTATCCAGATGTAATTGTAAAGCAAACGGGCACCACAAAGCATTTCAAAAAGATCCAGAATCCTTTCCCGATCGCGAAAACAGTAAAGAAAGGGTGTAAATGCACCTACGTCAAGACCAAAAGTACCCAAAGCCAGCAGATGACTGGCGATTCGGTTCATCTCAGCCACGATGACCCGCATATACTCCACCTTCTCCGGAACTTTGGTCTCCATTAACTGTTCCACAGCAACGGCGTAACCAAAATTGTTGTTCATGGAGCCGATGTAATCGCAGCGGTCAGTATAGGGAATGGACTGTTCATAGGTGAGATTTTCACAATGTTTTTCGAAACAGCGGTGAAGGTAACCGATGTAGGGTGTAATCTGTGTAATGATTTCCCCGTCCGTATGTACCTTAAGTCGAAGGACACCGTGTGTGCTGGGGTGCTGCGGCCCGATGTTGAGGATCATCTCATCACCATGAACAGTACCAAGTTCTTGCTCGATAACTACTCCCATCCTTCTTTCATCTTGTTAATAACAATTCCGTGCCAGGTTTCAGGAAACTCGTAATCTTTGCGAAGAGGGAAACCGTCCCAGTCACTGGGGAGTAATATTCTGCGTAAGTCACGGTGCCCTTCGAATTCTATGCCAAACATATCATACACTTCTCTCTCGAACCAGTCTGCTACGCGCCAAATCTGCTCCACCGAGGGAACCTTCGGGTCACTTTTCGGCATGGAGACATATATCTCGAGTTTGTGATTATGCTTCATGGAGTGGAGGTTGTAGCTAACGGCCAGATTTTCACTCTCTACTCCTTCATCGATACCTGTGATGCACATCATGGCATCGAAGAAAAGTTCCGGCGTTTTCCGAAGGAAAGGGGCCAGTTGCCCCCACTGCTCCGGCGTTAATCTGACTGTGTCCGCCGAAACTTCTTCATCGATGGACGCAAAGCCTTCTCCGAACTTCGCATTGATAATTCCGATAATCCCCGCAAAATCCATCGTTCCAGAGGGCTAGACTAGGCCGCTGTCTCCTGAGGAGCAGGAGCAGGCGATGCGGGAGTTTCTTCTATAATAGTCAGTTTTCGATATCGGCCACGGCCGTAAGGAACGGAATACTTAACCCACTCCAAGTCACCTTTCCGCCAGACATACGCTAGTCCCAAAGCAAGTATACCCAGGAAAATCATCATCTCAACAAAAGCAAACAGGCCCAATTCCTTATAGACAACGGCCCACGGAAAAAGAAAAACAACCTCCACGTCAAAAATGATGAAAATGAGAGCAATCACATAAAAACGAATATTGAACTTGACCCAGGCAGGGCCTTCAACATCCTCCCCACACTCGTACGTGGACATCTTTTCAGCAGTCTTTCGGCGGGGTGACAGGATTCTCTGAAGCAACAAGGGAACGGCAACAAGAATAATGCCGATCAGGACAAAAATAAATGAGGTACCAAAGTCTCTATACATGGATGTTGAGCTGTTAATAACAGGCAAGGAATTTATTGTTACCCCTATGGTCATGCAAGGCAATTTCCGTCAAGAAAGGGTTCTAAAACGCTATTTTCACATTGAATGAGAAATGCCAGTCTGTCTCATCCAAAACAGATTGACGAAGGAGATCTCTTCACCTAAATTCGCTCTTCTCTTATGGGACTTGTAAACAGCTCACTCAACTTTTTTCTTCCTATGCTCCCAAGAAATTTCATCCGTCCTTTCGCCATGCGATATGTTGCCGGAGATAACGAAGGTGACGCACTCGGCCTGGTTCATGAGCTCAATCAGCTGGACTTCTCAGCGGCCCTGGACATTCTGGGTGAACATTCCAAATCGGTAGAAGAAGCCAAGGTGATCACCGAAAGTTATATCCGTCTGTTCGAAGTGATTGCAGACTCGAGCCTCGATTGTAACATTTCCATTAAACTGACTCATCTCGGTCTCGGCTATGATGATAAACTTGCAGAAGACAATTTGTTCGCCCTTCTGGAAACAGCCGAGGAAACCGGCAACTTTCTCCGCATCGACATGGAGAATACGCCATTCACAGACACCACACTTTCTCTGTACGAAAAGTGTAAATCCAAGTATGCAGGCGTGGGGCTGGCCCTTCAGGCATATTTACGCCGCAGTGAAATGGACCTCAAACGGTTGATCTCTCATAATCTTAATGTGAGGATCTGTAAAGGAATCTACCTGGAACCTGAAGCGTTGGCATTTCACAACAGAGAAGAGATTAGAGAAAGTTATATAAAGCTGGTTCAAACGGGGCTTTCTGAAGGTGCCTATATCGGAATTGCCACACACGATATCTATCTGATTGATACATTGGAGACATGGATCGAAAATCAGGCCATCCCGAAAGAACGCTACGAATTTCAAGTCCTCTATGGTGTTCCCGTTGGAAACAGGATGGAACAATTATTGGAGGATGGCCACAAAGTACGTTACTACATCCCCTTCGGAGACCAGTGGTACGCTTATGCTATAAGGCGTTTCAAGGAAAATCCAAATATTGCATCGTATATTGTTAGAAACTTTTTCAGGAAGTGATGAACGAACCGGAAACCATCGATCAAATTTTTAAAATGAAAACTGTCGCAGTAGTAGGGATGAGCCCCAAGCCGGAACGGCCCAGCCATTATGTTGGCATGTACCTAAAAGAACAGGGATATAATATTATCCCTGTTAACCCGGGCCACAAGGAGATTGCCGGCATGACTTCCTACCCTTCATTGCTGGATATCCCGGTCAAGGTGGATGTGGTAGATGTGTTCCGTAGACCGGAACATACGGTTCCCATTTCTGAAGCGGCGGTTGAGATCGGTGCCAAGGCCCTTTGGCTCCAGGACGGTGTAATCAATGATGAAGCGGCAAAACTGGCGGAAGATGC
>DCXX01000097.1:0-8517 GCA_002329125.1 Fidelibacterota bacterium UBA2125
CCCCACTCATAGTAGCCCCGGAGACAGATGAGAATTACGATCCCCGCCAGATAGAGCCCCGGAACAACAGGAAAACCGGGAATCTCATAGGCATCACTGGACCCAGCTTTTTCTCTTCTGAATTTGAACAACGCGATGGTGGTAAAGGTGTAGAAGATGAGAATGGCAAAAACCATTCCGGCGACGATGGTTTCAAATGTTCCACGGACGATCAGGATGACGGCTCCCCATACGCAATGAGCAAAGATAGCACGTGTGGGGGTCTGAAATCTGGGGTGGATATAATCCAGCCACTTGAAAAGCAGACCATCCCTTGCCATGGCGTAATAGACACGGCTGGCTGACATAATTGTACCGTTGATGCTACCTGTTGCGGAGACAATGACAAGCAGGGAAACCACTGCTGCCCCGACTGATCCAAAGATCTGCACCGCAGCGTCAGAAGCGACAATGGTACTGCCCCGCATCCCTTCCATACCCAGCGTAGCATGATAAAGCGTATTCATCAAAAGGTAAAGGGCAATGATGATACCCATACCGAGAAACATACTGAGCGGTATAACCTTACGCGGATTCTTCATCTCCCCCGCAACATAGCCAACCCTGTCCCAGCCGATGTAAGAAAAGAGGACAAGCATGAGCGCTGCAATAACATCCCCCACCGGACCGAGTGTCGCTGTTGGATGAGCGGTTTGACTCAGAAAATCCCCATTACCGTTGAGTAACAGCATCCCGACGACACCCAAGATCGCCAACCCACCAATCTTTACGGCTGAAGAAAACTTATTGTAGAAACTGGCCTTATTTACTCCGGCCACATTCAATGCTCCGAACAGGGCTAAGACTGACAGTGCGATAATGATTTTTTCCGTCCGATTCAGGTCAATGAAATAACCAATATAGTTGGCGGTAACCAGCGAGAGGCCAGCGGCCGGTGAGGTGCGGATGATAAAAAGCTGAGCCCAACCGAACAGGAATCCCCAGAACGGCCCAAAAGCCTTAAGAATATAAACATATTCTCCGCCCGTTTCAGGAAACCGACTACCCAGCTCCGCGTAAATGAGACTTCCCACATAGACAAAGAGAGCTACACCGATCCAGAGAAGCATGATAGTGCCGTAGGAACTGAGGTAGCCAGCGATGATCTGGGGAGTGGAGTAAATCCCGGCACCGATGGTGATCCCCACGAGAAGGCCTATTCCGTCAAAGATACCTAGAGATCGTTTGAGTTCGGGGGAAGCTGAATTCATTAAGACTCTTTTAAGACTTCACATACTTATACATCAGTCTTATAAAAGGATAGGCCTCTTGCATATTATTAGCTTCATAATACACCGTGAAGCCGTCAATAAGTTTCATTCCTGGAATGGCTTGTAATACCTCGGCGTGAGTAGTGCTCGAAAATCTCATTTTTATTTTAACAGGATTACTTACTTTGAGAGGTTTGGCTTTTTTTAGATTCTTCAGCGCTTTTCTGGTTGCTTCTGCCAATTCCTGGCGAACCACTTCACCATGTTTCAGACGAGCTACCTGAGCAGTCTCCGCTGTCTTGGTGGTAACCAGTTCGCACTTCACTAGTCTACCGAACTGGTCAGTAAATACATCATCCCCCGCTGCCAGAATGACAGGAACACCCTGTTCCCCGGCATAGTGGGCATTAAGTCCGCCCTCACCCACTTCTTTTCCGTTAAGCCACAGTCCTTTAACGGAGCCTGAGCCTGTGTGGGCCAAGAATCCCCGGGCTGTGCCGGCGCGGGCATGATAGCCTAAAAAGATCGCACCATCGAACGACGCGTCGAGACCCTGTACCATGCCAAGCGGTTTTATATTTCCCTGAATGTAAATGACTCTCGAATCGAGATCCTGATGTAGGAGATTTTGCATATCACCGTGAGAATCATTTACCAAAATCTCAGCAGGTCCATTCTCGAAAATAGCCTCTACCACTGCATTTATCTCTCCTGTCATAAGGCGGCGGCCGGTTTCATAATCCTTTCCGCCGTGGCGTGTCATTTCGCTCGTCCCAATCCCTCCGATACCTTCCATATCCACGGAGATGAAAATCTTCAGCGGTTTTTGAGGCGCAGCAGGGAGAAAAGACAATGCAATTGCCACAGAGATTAATATTAACTGGTATCGGGAAAACTTCATCATCTACTCCTTCCTGAAGGGCAAACGGTTCATGGCAATCGCACCGTTACTGATGACCAACACCACATCCTGAACGGAACGTATGTCTTCCAACGGATTGTCAGGAACCACAATAAGATCAGCTTCCTTGCCCACAGTCACAGTACCTGTTCTGTCAGAAATTTGTAGCAGCTCCGCACCGACGCTTGTGGCGGAGCGGATGGCATCCATCGGTTTCATCCCCAGCTTCACGAAGTTGGCGATTTCCATCCCCACCCGGGTGACGCTGTTAGGGCCATATCCGGTGTCTGCGCCAGTAACAATTTTAATTTTCATTTCATAGGCACGTTTTACCGTTTTTTCTAAGGCTGACAACATATGCTGACCACGAATGAAAAGAACAGGATTGTCGTAGTCGCCACCCGGTTCGGTAAGATCCACCACCGTTGTAAATGTGGGGACAAGATATGTCCCCTTCTGCTTCATCAACTTCAGGGTTTTTTCGCTGAGATAAGTGCCGTGTTCAATGCTTCTCACCCCCGCGGCCACAGCAGCGTAACCTCCTTCATCACCATGGGCGTGAGCCATAACCGGGATATTGTGTTTTCTGGCCTCATCCACAATTGCGGTCAGCTGTGCCTGGGTATAAGTCTGCTTTCGGGGATCAGTGTTGGGCAATCCAGCCCGTTCTGTCCCCCGTGTCTTGATATAGTCCACTCCTCGGTCAGCATTGATGCGAACCAGCATTCGAAGCTCCTCTTCGCTGTTAACCCCATTCATGAGAGCAGCAAGGCGCGGATCAGCCAGAACCGTTTCGCCGAGATTTGGTGTCACAAACACACCGGTCGCCACCATATCGGGACCGGAGAGAACGCCTGATTTCACCAGTTCCCGGATATTGACATCCTGATAATTGGGTGTACTGGCACTCCGGACCGTAGTAACACCGGACTCCAAGGCACGCTTCGCCGAAGAAAGAGACCTGATATGAGTATGGGCGTCAATGAAACCGGACATAAGTGTTGCTCCGGCAATATCAATAGTTTCATAACCTTTCGGTACTTTACCACCCCGCTTGACTGACTCAATTTTCCCTTCGGAAATGAGAACTGTGACACCGCTCTGGACACGGTCGCTTTCTCCATCGATGACTTTTGCGTTTATGACCGCCAGCTTGTCGTTAGCAGCCCTGACCGTGAAAACAGTTAATATACAGACTAGTGCTCTAAACACTTTTTTCATAATATGAATCTCCTTTACTATAGCAGGGAAGTAGCCCTGTCCAACTCGTCAGCAACGCGGTTGAGTGCTGCCGCCACTTCACCCATAAACAGATTGACCTCATCCCATTTTCGTTCCTCCAGCCCTTCCCGTATACCAGGGAGTGTTTTGACACCATAACCGGTATAAAACCCAGGTGCATAGATCATGTGCTTGAACCAACTCCGACGGGGAAGACCCTCTTCCCTCATCATGGCTCGTTCACTTTTCATAAGAATCTGGTTGAGGTTTTGAGCCTCATCCCCGGAAGGACGCCCGCCCTTTTTGATGTTATTCGTCAGAGCTACCTCATATCTGTTCGCACTTGTTCTCAAACGGGCAAGAGCGTTGTCGATAGGTGAAAAATCAAACAAAGGAACAGAATCAAGCTTTTTTGGAAGAACGTAAGTTTTATCTGGATGAGCCGCCAGCGAATAGGCATTTTGATCAACAAGCTTGTTGTTGTTAATAGTCTTCTCTCTCACCTCTACCGCAAACTCTTTCAACTGTTTTGCATACTGCGCCACATGATCCACAAAATTGGTGAACCGAAATGGCAGCACATTGGTATCAGCAAGCCGAAGTGTTACTCGGCCCGTTGATTTTGCAAGGGTTACACCATACTCAAAAGTTGGATCCATAAAGCGGGTATAGTGATCGAAGGAGTCGTAAACGGAATGGTAAGAACCACCGCCGGCCTCGCCTCCCATACCCATATTCAGTGAGGCAATACCGGCATGATGAAGAAAAGGTGTGTAGTCTGAACCAGCACCCAGGGCACCAATGGGAAGATCTTCCCTGTCAGCGTATTTACTGCCATTCACCATCATCCTCGCCCGAAGCCTCTCCTGCAAAGAAGCGTCCACAAGAGGATCATCCACATCTTCTCTAACTTCGTTCACGAACTTCTCCAGCGTATGTGAACCACTGATACCAAGGAATCCTCGACTGGTGCCATCTGTATTGATATATGCCACCATCTTTTCGCTAAGTTCCTTCTTGTGGTGTTCCACCCACTCGGTGGAACCTAAAAGACCCGGCTCTTCCGCATCCCAGCCGGCGTAAATGATGGTTCGTTTCGGTCGCCACCCTGTTTCTGCCAGTTCACCCACGGCCCGTGCCTCTTCCATGAGAGAGACCATACCACTGATGGGATCCGAAGCTCCGAATACCCAACCATCATGGTGATTCCCTCGCATAACCCATTCATCGGGATACTGGCTTCCAACCATCCTTCCCACGGGATTGTAAGCTGTCCTAAGTTTCCATTCAAATTCCAGTTTCAGGTGCACTTTTGAAGGTCCCGGTCCCAAGTGATAAGTGATGGGCAGCGCCCCTCGCCAATTGGCCGGTGCCACAGGACCTTCCATGGCTTCCAGGAGTGGTTGGGCATCAGCATAAGAAATGGGCAGTACAGGAATTTTCATAATGGTAGGTGCTTCTTTGTAATCAAGGCGTTTGGCGCCATCAACAGCACCGTAACCCGGAGTAAGGGGATCGCCAGGATACATTGGCATGTCCACCACCGATCCCCGCTGGATACCGTTCCTCATTCTGTACGGTCCCTCAGGATAGACGTCGCCTTGCATATAGCCGTCATCCCTGGGGTCAGAGAAAATAATACAGCCGATGGCTCCTTTTTCGTAGGCCACTTTCGGTTTGATTCCACGCCATGAACCTCCGTACCGGGCAATGATAATCTTTCCTTTCACATCTATGCCCTGACGTTCCAGGACTTCATAGTCGGCAGGAATACCGTAATTGACATAAACCAGTTCGGCTGTCACATCACCGTCGGCTGAATAGGCATTATATCCAGGGAGACGATCCTCCATGACGGACGAGGTGGCATCTTCCTCCAGAACAGGCTCCTTAAGCTCAGCTGTGAATCGGGTGGGCGAAACCATTTCTAGAAGTCTCACTTTTGGGATGGGGAGCAAAACATCAAACTGCTCGATCTCAGTTTCATACCCCCACTCCTCAAACTTGGCTGCAATATACTCCGCGTTCTGTTTGCTCCATGGTGAACCTACATGGTGGGGTTTTGAAGACATGTGTTTCATCCATTCCCGGAGATTATCAGGATTGAGGTAAGAATCGAACTGTTTCTCCAACTTCCGCTGAGCCGTCGCATCGAAACCGGCATCCAAGGTGGAAATAGCATCGGCCATTGGAGCAGCGGTCGGAGAGGCCTCTGATGGAGGTGTGGAACACCCCATGAGAGAAAATGATATCAGCAGTGCAACATATTTTCTATACATCGGAATAGTCTCCTTACTTTTTTCTGTCTCAAGTGGGAAAGATAGAGAGTTTAAGAAATTCCAATGAGGAATTCAGTGAGAGATTAGAGACGCCTAAGACGGAAATGGATCTGTTTCTATCAACAATTGCAGTAATAGCATATTCAAAACTGTCTTACTCAATTCGCCGGACTACGCACAACTACTCGACGCAGAAAACTGAAGTGTCAAACCTTTTGATAAGCTACTTTTGCTGACCGTTTCCCTCTTATAATAGCGATTCCCGTATTGAGAAAGAAAAGTGCAAGCACAGCGGCATTCATCAGACCCCCAAGGGAACGGCCGATAAACCATCCGGACAGATCACCCCCAACCCGTACAAGCAGTGCGATGTGTAATAGCACTACATGAAAGTAGAAACTCCAGTGGAAGAGCATGGGAACTTGAAGAAGTGACGGGAAGATCATGGGGGCGTGGCCGAAGATCATGGAAAAGACGAATCCGAGAAAAAGGGAATGGAGAATGGCATCAAATTGAGGTCCCGAATCGACAGCGCCGTACCAGATCGCCAGCGTCCCGCTGACAGAAAGCCAGATGTAGCCGATGAGTAGGTTGGTGGCTGTGAACCTCGGGAGTCCGCCCGTGCGGACAGTTTTCCTGGCTATGTCGTATCTCAAGAGCCACAGGCCAGTTCCTGCCATTCCCACTCCTGTGAGGAAAACTCCCGTTTCGGGACCGAAGGAAATAATAATGAGTCCCATAGCGAGTAAGGTAACCATCATTATGAACAGAATCCTTCCTACCTTCGATACTTGCACGATTCGTGCCAGTTCAAGGCGCTCGCCGGCGATTGTAAAGATAAGAAAAGCGCCCCACCAATAGACGGCGTTAAAGAGGGGATGACCGAGCATCCACAACATGTTACCCACATAGAGGGCTAAAGCGCCAAGTGCCATTGTAACCGTAAACATTGCTTTGCGTATCTGGACAATTCGCAGTGAAATAAGTACAAAAACCAGACTACCGAGTGTGATCAACAAACGAGGCAGAGGTAACGGAAGGCCCACGATAACCCCCAGTACGCCGATCCCGGTCAGTGCCGGTGCAAGGTAATTCCATTTTTGATTCAAGCCAACGGCACGCTCGAGTCCGATAACGATTCCAAGGAAACCACTGACCATGAGAGGGCCGTGAGCCTCAAGGGGGATATGCTCACTGAAAGGGAACCACCATCCGATCCGAATTAGACCAGCCCAGATGCCTGTCACTAATCCAACCAACGCGGAGGCAAAGATCGGATAGCGGAGAATTACAAGCGTTCTGTTCATCTCTAGTCTGGCCGATCTATCTATTTTGCACCGTGGAGATTATCATCTATCCAGTCAACAATCCCGGTATGGAAAACAGTTTTTTATAGATGACCCGAAAGTGCGCCCCCCGCCCCAATTTTCAAATAATATTAATCCGTCAGCCATTGTCCGCCTTCAGTCTCCTCTCAAAGTTTTCACTGTCGAAAGCGTACTCTATGTGGCGAGCGGTCCAATCCGCCTGCGCTTCTCCAAAATCGAGTCTGACCATTTGGAGAGCAAGATCGATGCCAGCGGAGACCCCCGCCGAAGTAAAAACAGTTTCATCAATGATGACGTGACAATCCCTGTCCACCTGAACCTCGGGGAAAGACTTTTCCATCATGTCCAGAACGGTCCAGTGAGTAGTGGCACGCTTTCCGTCAAGGTGCCCGGCACTGGCGAGAAGTAAACTCCCTGTACAGACAGATGCCAACCGTGTACTCTTTGGGTCGAATGACCGGATCCAATCAATTACGGATTCATCGTGCATGAGCGGCCGGGTACCATAGCCACCGGGAACGATAAGCCGGTCCAGTTGAGGATGTGAGCTAGTGGAAAAATGGGGTTTTACTTCCATGCCGCCTCTTGTCGTTATGGCACCATCGTTGGGCCCGATGAGGCAAACAGAATATAGATACTGTTCTTCACCGCCTGCCTGCTTGCGTGTTGTGGAAAAAACTTCGAAGGGACCGGTGAAATCCAGAACTTCCACATCATTAAAAATGAAAATGCCGACTGATACAGGGTTAATCAATATCACGGGTCTTTATCATAATAAAAGGGTGGGGGTGAAAAATGACATAAGTAGTGTTACTCAAGGACAATGTTTGTGGTCAATCTGATGGGTTGAAATTCATTTCTCGAGTCATTTTTCCTTTCGTATCCCAAAACGTCCATTTCCCTGTCCGTTTTCCTCTCTCATAAAATCCTCTCGATCTAAGTTGTCCCAATTCATACCACCAACTCCATTCACCCGTTCGCTCACCGCGATAGTAGTGTCCTTCCATCTCCTGCTGACCGTTTTCATACCAACGCCCGTAAGGACCGTGAAACTTGCCTCTTAAGTAAGTAGCAACCGACCGTTTCACGCCGCTGGGATACCAGAAAATCCACTCGTGATGGAGCCTATCTTTCCTGAATTCACCCTTCCGATCTAAATTCCCGTTTTTGAACCAGTAGGCAGCGGGCCCATTCTTCTTTCCATTATTGTAGATTGCTTCACCACGCTTCTGACCTGAAGAATACCACCACGCCCAATTCCCTTCCCTGCGATCATTTAGAATGTCTCCCTCCTCTTTTTTCTGACCGTTGGGATAGGTCTCGGTAACCACTGTTGGCTCTTCTGCACAACCGACAAACAGCAGAAGCACAATAAAATGGATCACTCTTTTTTTCACGGATGAGGTACCGTTAAAGCCAATCGTAGCGGTTCAGCAAAATGCCGAGAGCAGAAAGAAAAAATGCCCAGAAGAGAAAAATGGCGAGGGCAACTTTCCGGCCGCCCTTCACGCCGTACCGCTGTCAAATCTGGCGAGGAT
>DCXX01000097.1:8890-20834 GCA_002329125.1 Fidelibacterota bacterium UBA2125
TTGTCATACCAGTTGAGTGTTTTTACCAGCGAGCCGTCGATGACCTGTGTAAACGGTGCGTCGAAAATGGAAGAGTGGCTATTACCTATTATATCGGTAGAAACGACAGGTTCTTCCTGGTACTCTAAGATAGGCGTCAGTTTATCCGTCTCAGATGCGGTGCGGACTGCTTCTTTCACACGTTCCTCGGTAACATCCTGATTCAGGCGAACCACCAGATCAACCACAGATCCGTCAGGGACCGGGACGCGCATAGCGATACCATCCAGCTTCCCGTTCAGTTCAGGGAGAACCATACCCACAGCCCGTGCGGCACCTGTGGTTGTGGGTATCACATTCTCAGCTGCAGCGCGGCTCCGGCGCCAATCCTTATGGGGGACATCAGCCAGCCGCTGATCATTGGTGTAAGCATGGATGGTATTGATGACGCCTGTCTCAATTCCGAAAGAATCATTCAGTATCTTGGCCATGGGTGCGAGGCAGTTGGTGGTACAGCTGGCGTTGGAAATAATTTTGTGCTCAGGCTTCAGATCGTCATCATTCACACCGATAACCACGGTGTAATCAATCTCATCCTTGGCAGGGACGGTAAGAACAACCCTACCGGCACCGGCGGAAAGGTGGCTCTCCAACTGTTCCTTCTGCCTAAAAACACCGGTAGCTTCCACGACCACATCAACGCCCATATCATCCCAGGGGAGCTGGGCAGGATCGGGACCCGAAAGCAGGGTAACTGTATGGTTGGAAGTTTTTAGTATATCATCGGTGAGTTCCGCTTTGTCATGAAAGCGGCCCATGACAGTATCGTACTTTAACAGATAGACCAGTACCTCCCGCTCAGAAAGGTCATTAATTGCCACCACTTCAACATCAGACCGTTCATTTAAAATTCGAAAAACTGACCGGCCGATGCGGCCAAAACCGTTAATGGCGACTCTCAACTGTCACCTCCCAGGCCGCTGTAGGCTTCTACTAGCTCTAAAATGCGCTTTGAATAACCCCACCCGTTATCATACCAACAGATTGTTTTCAAAAAGTTGCCAGCAGCAATCATGGTGGCCTTGGCATCAAAGATCATGGACTCCCCACGGCCGATAACATCGCTGGAAACAATGGGATCTTCCGTATATCCTACAATATGGGATAGGTCGCCCTGAGACCAGGTTTTCATGACCCCATTCACATCGTCAACAGAGGGCATTTTATCGTGCTCAGTGGTAAGATCAATACAAGAACCATCAGGGACGGGTACGTTGAAGGCAATCCCTTTCACTTTTCCTTTTAGATGAGGGAATATGGCTTCCACCAACCGGGGTGAAGGTGTTTCGTTGGGGATGATATTTTCCACAGCTGACCTGCTCCGGCGGCGCCGAACCCGCGTATTGTCAGCCAAGGGTTGATCTGAAGTGTACGCATGAACAGTGGCCATCATGGCGTTCCTGACACCAAATTCCTGATCCAAAATCTTGAGCATGAGTGCCAGGACCTGAGTAGTGGAGGAAGACGGCGATACTATTTTGTCATCCCGAGAAATTTCAGATTCGTTCACACCTGGAACAACAATGCGGTCAACAGAGGTGACGTCCGGATTTGTGATAACGGTTCGTTTTGTGTGGTTGCGATAAGCCTCTACCTCTTCGTCAGACCAGGTGACACCGGTGGAATCAATGACCACATCCAAGTTCATCATATCCCATGGGATCTCCGAAGGTTTGCCCCCAGGGAGGAGTCTCACATTTTGATCACCTACTTCAAGGTAGCTATCTTTGACGGTAGCTTCCACATCAAAGGGGCCGTGGACGGAATCACGGAGCAGTAGATACCTGAGAGTTTCCGGTTGACCCAGGTCGCTGATGGCAGCAAACTGAAAATTGGGATTGTCATAGCCGAGACGAAACAGATTACGACCAATACGGCCAAATCCCATGAGACCAATCCTCAAAGTTGAACTCATTTAGACCTTCTCATCACAGTACAAATTAAGTCCAGACCCGAGGGCACTGCAATGGGAAAAGAAACAATAAAAGGTCAGTTACCCTTCTTACTAAGGACTTCTTGGTTGCCTAATGTTTGAAAAGCAACTGCTAGAATAAAGGTTAGGCAAATAAGCTTCTGAGATACCACCTGTACCTTAAGAGCTGAAAGGCTTTCCTTAATGTCTGGCCCGATCTCCAAAATTCCTATATAGGCTGCTATAAACAGGGCAAAAAAAGCATAACCTAAACCGTACTTGGTTTGAGTAACTGTGGATCGATAAAAAACAACGGTGTAGCACAAAGCTGAAACAAGGAAAAATCTTATAAACCAAGTAGCAAAAAAATCATGTGGGCCTAGTATTACATCACCAGGTGTAAGACCAACACCAACAAGGAAAATACCACCTAATATTCCGGCAACAGAACCGATCCTTGAAAAGAGGTGAACCTTTTGATCATTATAAAAAAGAGAAGGAAGCTGCCAGTAAAAAACAGAGAAGACCACTCCCACCATTAGAAAAGAAAAACTGAAAAAAAAGGACGAATAGAAATTCTGATCACCGTTCCATGCAGACCACCTCCCCAGATCGCTCAAAAAGTTTTGGGATAAAATATAACCTTCGGTGTTTGCATCACGGTAGGTTCCGCCGGGATAAAGAAACATGGCCAGAATGATGAGTAATATAAACACTCCCACGCACCATCGAGGGCTTGCGACAAGTATAAGTTGCTTCGAATCGATCATTTTATCGCCTGAATGAGCTCATCCAGCATGAGTGCCCGCACATACTGGACAGGCGGTGAGCTGAAAAACTGCTCTTCATCATGATAATCCTTCAACACAAATTTAGCACCAGGCCGTTTTTGAACCTCATGCCTTAGGGAATAGTGCTTCAAAAAACCGACAAAAAAAGTGGGGAGCTGGGCAATATCCTCAAACTGCTTGTCAGCTGAGGACTGAGCAACTGTGATTGAGAGTGTAAGAAAAAGCCCTATAATAACTTTCATGGAATGCTTCTATTGTATCGGTGTTTTACATATTCTTTAGATAATTCCTGAATAGTTCCGCATCCCATAAGTGCCATGTCACGTTCCAGTTCATTCTTAAGTATCTGCAGTACCAGTTCTACCCCTTTTTGCCCTCCGGCGGCAAGTCCGTAGAGATAGGCCTTACCGATAGAAACAGCATTTGCTCCCAATGCCAATGCCTTCAGCATGTGAGTTCCGCGGCGGATGCCGCCGTCCAGAATCAGTTCCATGTCACTTCCAACAGCATCCCTTATGGGTTCTAAACAATCTATGGCTGCCGGGACACCGTCCATCTGGCGGCCGCCGTGGTTGGAAATCATGAGCGCTGTGGCGCCGATCTCCCGGGCCCGTTTTGCATCTTCGGAAGTGAGTACCCCCTTAATGACAAAAGGCCCCCCCCACTGTTGAATGAGTCGGGAAGCATCGTCCCAAGTGACTGTCCTATCGAATTGACTATTCACATATTCTATGAGGCCCATAGCACCTTTGCCCAGGGCATCAACCCGGTGGACCACATTGGCCAGACGGAAATCGGGATGAAGCAAGAAGTTGAATGACCAGTTCGGGTGTATAAAAAAACTGAAGAAACTCTTCATCGTAAACCGCGGCGGCATGGTCATGCCAGTCACTTTGTCCCTTTCCCGGTTCCCAGCAAGAGGGACATCTACAGTGAGGCAGAGGGCGTCATAGTTTGCGGCCTTGCACCGCTCCACAAACTCCCGAGTCAGTTCCCTGTCTTTCAGGATATAGATCTGAAACATTTTTGGCCCTTCGGTCTCCTCAGCAATTTTCTCAAGACTGGCGGTTCCGAGTGTTGACAGGCTGTAAGCCGTTCCAAACTTGGCGGCGGCACGGGCTACAGCATTTTCCTTGGTGTGATGGAAAAGCCTCGACATGCCGGTGGGTGCGATGAAGAATGGGACATCGAGCTTTTTGCCGAAGAGTGTGACAGTTGTGTCAATCTCATCTACCGGCCTGAGGAAGCGAGGTTGAATCTCATAGTCTTCAAAAGCATCCGTGTTTCGCCGGAGAGTCACCTCATCATCCGCTCCACCATCAATATAATGAAACATGGACCGGGGTAAACGGCGTTTTGCAAGAGACCTGAGATCATTTATGTTATTACAACGGGATAGAGACAACATAGTTTATTTCTTCAATTTCTTCGTTACTATCTGCATTAACCCTCCAAAACGGTATCAAAATAGCTCAACCAGTTAAGCCCAAGTATTTTTTCTATTTTATCATCGGAATAGCCGCGTTTACTGAGACCGTGAGCCACACTCCGGAATCTTCCAGGTTTATCCAGATCAGGTATCCAAGGAGGCCACTTTACGTTGTAGGAAGGTTTGAACGATTTGAGCCTTGGCTCGTACCAGGTTTCTTTGGTTGCCCACACTTTTATCCCCTGAATAGGAAAATCAGTACAAAGTGCAACGTGGTCAATGCCACCAACCTTCACCGCATGGTCCACATGATTAAGATATGTTTCAATTGTGGTTTCACCACCAGGGTCGGGACCTACGAAATACCCCAGTGCAGCCACTCCCATGACGCCCCCTTTATCCGCCATCGTCCGGATTTGGTTATCCGTTTTGGCTCTGGGATGGTTCCTATAAATAGCTTCACACATAGTATGCGTGAAGCATGCAGGTGGGTCAGAAAACTGAATACCGTCATATGAGGTCTGTTTTCCACAGTGTGAAAGGTCTACAATAATACCCAGTTCATTCATGCGTTTAACAACATCCACCCCAAAATCGGAAAGACCGGCGTTGGTTCGTTCAGTACATCCATCACCAACCAAGTTTCGTGAATTATAAGTGAGCTGGATACAGCGGGTACCCAAGTCATGAAGAATATCAAGACGGTTAATTTTATTTTCAATCATTGTGGTATTTTGGTGTCCATACATGACCGCTAGTTTATTTTCCTTCTTTCCCTGACGGAAATGGTTGGCAGTAGTAGCTTTTAATAAAAGGGTAGGGTTCTCAGAAATTCTATCATTCCATTCCGCAATATCTTTCAGGGCACCGTCCCATGTTCGGTTGTGAAGACTGGTCTGAATCCCCGTGTAACCGGATTCCTTAACTGCGGAGTATGCCACTTCCCCCCATTGACGCCCTACCGAAAGGGAATCAATGACAATAGCTCCCTCGTATAACTTGTCAACGGTTCGCTTTCCCTGAGCCATTGTCAAGGGATTCCCCAGAGCAACACCGGCTGCTCCAAACGTAGCGGTTTTAAGAAATGTTCTTCTGTCGCTTCCCATTGTTTTTCTCCAGTCTCAAGTTTCTGATCACCCCACTATGCTGTATTGGTATCTACCTTCCATCGTCTCCTTTTCTTCAAAACGGGAAAATCTGAAAAGGGTGTGATCAAATTTCGGTGTGGAATTTCCTGTAATGAAATCGGCTACCATGAGGCCCACCGCTGGCCCCAGTTTGAAACCGTGGCCGCTGAAACCTGAACAGACATAGTAACCGCTCCCTTGAGGTAGTTCATCAACGATGGCGTGCCAATCAGGGGTGACGGCATAGAGAGAGGCGTAACCGCCCCGGCTTTCTGACTTTTCCATATCGGGATAGCGGTACATGATTTTTTCGCCAACCTCAGTGACAAAATCGAGATTCACACCTTCGTCGTATTCGTCTGGATCGACAACGGCATTTGCCTCCGCTGGATCGATGAGACCGGCGACAGTAAGATCCGTCCCTTCGGGTCGGAAATAAGAGGCTTTCACAAAATCAGCCACCACAGGATGATAACCTTTCATATCCCCAGGGCGGTGGAAATAAGCCACCTGAACTCTGCAGGAGTTAATGGGAAGATCCAGATCAACCATTTGACCCACCCCTTTGGCCCAAGCTCCGGTGGCGCTAAGAATGACAGGTGCATCAAACTGACCCTTTGATGAATCGACACCCACAACTTTATCACCTGACCGCCGGATGGCTGTCACTTCCGCCTTCTGAACTATCTCGGCACCCAGCTTTTTTGCCGCTCGGGCGTAAGCGCCAACAGTCAAATAGGCATCCGCATAACCGCCGTCAGGTTCGTAAGCGGCATACAAAGGATCATTGGTTACCAGACCAGGCATCACTTCAGCAATTTCCTCACCTGATATAACCTTAGTATTGATACCGAGAGATTGCTGGAGTTGTACGTTAAGCTTGAGGCCTTCCAAATCTTTCTCACTCACCACATTGAGAAATCCTGTATGATTAAATCCGCATTCGTCTCCCACCTCATCCTTGAAATTGTGAAATATTTTCAGGCTATGGAATGCCATGCTGGCAGTGATTTTATGGGAGTAATGCTGCCGGATGATAGCAGACGATTTTCCTGTAGGTCCGTCTCCTACATACCTCTTTTCCAGCAGGGTAACTTTCAAACCGGCCTTACTGAGATGGTAGGCGCTACTACACCCCATGATGCCGCCACCTATAATAATTACATCAGCTGTCTTTTTCATTGTGTCCTCTACGTTATGAATTGATTCATAAACAATAAAGAAATACTCAGCGGACCTCTTATTCTTTTTCTAATACAGCACCGAGACGTTGGAGAGTTTCTTCCGGCCGGGATGGTGTCGTACCGCGAGCATCAGTTTTGATCAAAAGTAGATCGGCGGGGCTACCATCCATGGAAGCACTGGATCCTGCCAGAACGAACCCGCCGTCTGAGGTGATCTGGAGAGAGGTGACCTCATCACTGGATATACTCTCAAAAGTCTGCTGCCATAGGGGATTGCCAACGGCATTGGTCTTCAGGAGCCAGGCGTCGGCATTACTCTCTTCTTTGAGACGGCTGGAGCCGGCCAGGATGTAACCACCGTCATCGGTTTGCCGGACAGTATGGCATCGGTCCCAGCTCTGCCCACCAAAGGTCTTTTCCCAGAGAGTCTTGCCGGTAGCATCAGTTTTGATAAGCAAAACATCTTCAAAATTGGGAAAGAACGACTGAGTGATACCCACAACAATGTATCCGCCGTCGGCAGTCTCCTGAACAAAATGGCCGGTGTTGTGCTTTCGGCTGCCGAATGTTCTTGTCCACTGCTCCTGGCCCTGACTATCGGTCTTCACCAACCAGATGCGACTTGATTTCTTCTCTTCTGTCTCTGTGAATCCTGAAATAATAAAACCTCCGTCAGCAGTCTCTTGGACCGCGTAGCCATACTCCCAGTCGGGGCCGCCGAAAGTGTTTGTCCAGACTGGATAACCGTTGACATCGGCCTTGATGAGCCAGATATCAGCATTATCGCTACCGCGCGAAAAGGTATAACCTGTGATAATGTAACCGCCGTCAGTAGTCTGACGAATGTGGTGTGCCTTATCCCAACGAAAACCGCCGTAGGTCCGGTTCCACTCTACGCGCCCTTCGCTATCAGTCTTGATTACCCAGGCGTCGCTCCACTTTTCGGCAATGGCCTCAGAAAAACCGGCCACAACATAGCCGCCATCTGCTGTGACTTGCACTGAATAGGCATGGTCGTCGCCGTCGCCACCGTAGATTTGAGTCCAGTCGATATTGCCTTTGGGATCGGTCTTTACGAGCCAAATGTCACCGTTGTCCTCATTGGCGTAGGCGTGGCCAGCAACGATGAATCCACCGTCGGCAGTCTCCTGGACCGAACGTCCCTCTTCATGGTGCACGTCACCATGGGTGGCAATAAACCAGCTCTCTGAATCACCTTTTCGAACCTCGCCGGTTGTTCGAAGCCCCCATACATCTTCCACTTCAAGACGGTAGTAGCGGGCTTCCCAAGGGTCGATCCCTTTCAGAACAAATGTGGTGTCTATCCTGTCTACGGTTGTAAAAATTATAGATTCATCAAGCATTTCAGGCTTTGCCGATTCATAGAGGTTGTAACGGCTGAAATCGTTCTCGTCATTGGTTGCCCAAGTAAAGATGAATCGGTTTTTTCGGTACTCTACAGGGTGGAGATAAGACATGAGCGGAGGATCATCCAAAACCCGATAGCCGGGACCTGTTACCTCTTGTCCCCAAGAGTCCCCCGTGCGGATCCAGAACCAGTGCTCCCGGGTGGGATCAAACACACCCCTACCGTTAATAGTGTACGCTGTATCCTTCACTGAGGTAAGTGTCACCAGCCGCTTCTGCTTACCATCCCGTTCGGTGGAGACAAGAAGATCATAGAAGGAAAAATCGGTTTGGGCAGTCTTTCGCCAAGTAATGTTGAACTGTTCAAAACTATAATTGACGGAGGTGATGCGGATAGGCTCAGGCGGTTCGTTTGCTTCGTTGGTCCTGGCCCGACCGGTTGATCTGAGTCCCCATTTATCCACCACATCAACGGTGAACCAGTTCTCTTTCGTTGGATCAAAATGACGGAAAACATAATTGGTCCGGTTGATGTCGCCGATCTTCACTACAGGCCGACGGTTACCATATTCGGTGTCCGAAGTGAATAGTTCATAGTAAGCGAAGTCAGCTTCCTTGGAAATGCCCCAGGTAACGGTCATTATTTGTTCATTATACCAGACAGAGTCCACATCCACGGAGACCGGTGGTGGGTCGATCTCATGAGTCTTGCCCGACCCTTTGTAGGTAAGGCCCCAGTGATCGGTAACTCGGACCCAGAACCAGTTCTCATGGGTGGGATCAAAATCTTTCCACCGATAGGTGGTTGTTTTGGGATTGGTGATAATTTCCAGCAGCTGCTTCTCTCCCATCTCGCTGTCCGAATGGAGAACCTCGTAGGCAAGGAAATCTTGTTCTCTGGACCGCTGCCACTTTACGGTCATCTTCTCAAGGTCGTAGCTAACGGATCTGACAGCAATGGGTTTTGGTGACTTATCCGTTTCATGTGTCATGGCATTCCCAATGGACCTGAGCCTCCAGTGATCGGTGACCCGGATCCAGAACCAGTTCTCATGGGTGGGATCAAAATCGATGAGTGTGTGGCTGGTTATTTCGGGATTTTCGACTGTAGCAACCAATGTCCTGATTCCGTCCTCAGTTTCGCTGTGGAGCAGTTCATAGACTCTGAAGTCATCATCAGGCGTTTTCTCCCAATTAATGACCATTTTCTTCAGGTTGTATTTCACCGATGTGACAGCCAGAGTCAC
This sequence comes from Fidelibacterota bacterium UBA2125, assembly GCA_002329125.1. Taxonomy (GTDB): domain Bacteria; phylum Fidelibacterota; class Marinisomatia; order Marinisomatales; family S15-B10; genus UBA2125. The sequence goes on from DCXX01000097.1 coordinate 17,988, forward strand.
AGGAGGCGGATCGGGAGTGTGAGTGATCCCTTCACCCTGGGTGGTCTGATCATAAATATTCCGAGTAACAACCCAGAACCAGTTTTCCCGGGTGGGATCGAAATTATCCAGAATATGAGTGGTGACCATGGGATCATCATAAGTGGCCACTGCTCTTCTGGAGCCTACTTCGGAAGAGGCGGTAAAAAGTGTGTACTGTTCAAAGTTTTCGCCGTTGCTGGGTGTCCACTCCACTGTCATGGCGTCATAGTCGTAGGTGACAGCGGTGACATTAGCAGGAAGAGGTGGTGGATAGAGGTCCGAACGGTGAATAGACCCGGGAGACTCAAAACCGAGAGTGTCAATAACAACAATACGATAATAATGGTGTTGCAACGGATCCATGTTACTGTCGGTAAAGGTGGTTGTGTTCCTGTTTTCGGAGGTAGTGATCACCTGGGCTTCAGCCATCTTCGGATCATCTGACTTCTCGATGCGGTAGGAAGCAAAATCATTATCTGCGGCTAAGACCCAGTTAAGAGTATATCGGTTGTTCATAAAGGCGGTGCTATCCACCGACTTGGGCTCTGGATATGACTGGCGATTGTCCACGGTAACAACAATTGTGTCACTCTTGCCGCGGTTGCCGTCTATATCAACGGCGTAGGCCACGAGATTGTGAGCGGAGATGTTCCCGTGATCGACAGTGTTCCATCGGAAGGAGAAAGGTTCTGAGTCGTCCGTAAGGCCGGTGGAATCGCCGTCTACCCAAAGCTCCACAAAAGTGACAGAGTCGTTATCGGTGGCAGTGAGTGTGATAGTTACAGCTTCAGCCACGGTGTCAGCCGGAGCCGGTGTGTCGATGGCTACTTCCGGTGTGCTGTCGCAGCCAAAAGCCGCTAATAAAAGAGCGAGAATAAACCTGTTCTTATCCTGTCTCATCACATTTAACTGTTTAAATACTACCGAACCCCTCTTTCCCTCTTCTGTTTCCGAACCATCTTTTCCACGTCTTTCCGCAGCTGCTTGGCATCATAAATGATGCCGTCTTTCACAGTGTAGAGAATACCACCAACACGCTCGGCTCTACCTGTCTCATCGTTAAGGCGGATAGCGCCGGTACCATAGAGCACTTTCAGGTTTTGAACGGGGTTTTCACCGACAATGGCGAGATCGGCCAGCATGCCGGCACGGACTACGCCAAATTGTATCTTCTCCCCCTTGGGGTCAAAGATAGCCTGGGCTCCATGCATGGTTGCGCCGCGGAAAATTTCCAGCGGATGGAAACCCGCTTCCTGCAACAGCTCCATCTCTTCAATGGTAGAGAAGCCGTAAAGGTTGTAGATATAGCCGGCGTCTGAGCTGACAGTAACCCGGCCGCCAATATTCTTGTAATCATTTAGGAATGACATCCAGACACGGTAAAAGTTCTTCCACGCCACCTCGTCCCAGGTAGTCCAATCGTAGTAGTAGGAGCCGTGATAGACTCTGCTGGGCTGGTAGAATTCCCACTGGGATGGGAGAGTGTACTTTTCGTGCCAGTCGGCATTACGGGCCCGCATGACATCCCGGCTGGCAAGATAGGCAGTCATGGTGGGATCAAGAATAAAGTTGAGCTCCTTGAATTCTTTCAGCAAGGCGTTCCATTCAACACTTCCCCGCTCGTGGATCATGTTCCACTGCCGGGCCACCTGACCAAAGCGGTCCTGTTCATTGGTGTAGTTCATATCCATGGGCCAGGGCTGAACGTCGTGATTTTTGTAGAGTGCTTCAAAGAGGCCGTAGTAGTGTGTCATGGCGCCAAGGCCAAGCCGAGCAGCATCTATTGCATTCATCTGTGCTACTCCGGTCTGTGCCAAGTGAGCTGTGGAGCCCACCTTCTGTTTTTTTGCCTCATCCAGAAGCGCCTCCATGATGTCTGGCCGGAAGGCGCCCAGTTTCAACCCATCCACCCCTTTCCGGGTGGCGTAGCGGACCCACTTACGGGCAGTCTCGGGATCATTGATGGAACCATCTTTCCAATCTTCCCCATTACCAGGCCTTTCGTAAACATAGATGCGGGGAGCCACAATCTCATTTTTCGCACTGCGATCTCTCTCTCTGAGAGTCCATTCCATGGGTCCCAAAGCGACACCACGAACGGTGGTTATGCCATGTGCCAGCCAGAGTTTGTAAGTATATTCTGCATCTGGAGCTTTGAACTGGTTTCCGCTATGGATGTGGAGGTCCACAAAGCCGGGAAGTATATACATCCCTTCAGCATCCAGCTCGTAGGTGGCATCTTTAGGACGGCGATCCTCATCAATCGGTATAAAGGGCGTACCCACTGAGGCAATTCGGACAATCTGGTTATTTTCAATTACAATATCCACAGGACCGCGGGGCGGGCCGCCGGTGCCGTCGATGAGAGTACCGCCACGAATGATAAGCCGCTCAAAAGGACCCTCTCCCTCATCACTTCGCCGGTCTGGAGCGGAGTTAGGCCCCTGGCCCAGCAGTTTTTCGGCGTCCCTGGGGTTGGTGTATTGCCCATTTAATGGCAATCCAATTAATGCTAGAAAAAGAAATAAAAAGGAAAAATTTTTATACAATTTAAGGTTGTTTCCGTTCATTACGTTTTCTCCCTATTAATTATTGGCCTTTCAATTTTTTAAAAAACGATTGAAAAAATCAGCTGTTGACTCATAAGTCCTGATCCAGCTTGACTGTCTTAGAAAACCGTGAACTTCATCAGGGAAAACTAGAATTTCCACGTGAGCATTACCTTCTTTTCGAAGTCGCTGAACAAGATCGGTTGTCTGAATAAAATCAACATTCCTGTCATCATCCCCATGCACAAAAAGAACTGGAGAATACCAAAACGCAACG
>DCXX01000112.1 GCA_002329125.1 Fidelibacterota bacterium UBA2125
CAACGTCCCATGAGGTTGCCGAAATAGAGAATCTTTCTGAAGAAGAGATGACCCTTCTAACTGAGACCCTTCTTAACAGGGATATTACTTCTGAAGGGTTGGATTTATTAAATGAAGATATAGACGAAATAAGATTAGGCGATTTGTTGAACCGGCAGCATGCCATTCTCCGAGATAGTCTTGGTGTTTCAACAGATAAAATTGAAACAATGCTAGAGGCGGCTATGGTGGCTGGTGCACACGGTGGAAAAATCAACGGCTCAGGGGGTGGAGGTTGCATGTTCGCCTATGCGCCAGACAGTGCGGAAGAAGTGGCGGCTGCTATCGAAAGAGTAGGAGGAAAGGCTTATATTGTTCATGTGGATAAAGGGTCGACAAAAGATGGATAGGAACCTGATGATCATGGCGGCGGGCATCTCTTCCCGGATGAGGAAAACGGCGGCGGCTGAAAACAGCTCCGAACTGGCAAAAGAGGCACAGGTAAAACCGAAAATGATGTTGGGAGTTGGAGAAGATTCCCGGCCATTCATGGATTATCTTCTTTTCAATGCCAGAGACGCGGGCTACAGGGATGTTTTGCTTATTGTGAATGACAAAGATGATTCTGTTCGCAACTATTATACCAGTCATGCTGCCGATCTCGATTTTGAGGGTCTCATATTTTCTTTCGCGGTGCAGACGGTACCGGAGGGACGGGTCAAACCACTGGGGACTGCCGATGCTGTACTGTCGGGACTGGAGGCTCGGCCGGATTGGGCAGGGCAGAAATTTACCGTCTGTAACAGCGACAACCTCTATTCCGTTCATGCTCTGAGCCTGCTGCTGGAGGATGATCACTCTGCGGCCCTCGTCGACTACGACAGGGATTCCCTGGGTGTTGAACCGGAACGGGTTAACGCCTTTGCCGTCATTTGGAAAAGTGACAACGGTTATCTGACGGATATTGTGGAAAAGCCTTGTCAGAAGGAGGTGTTGAAGGCCACTGATGAAAAGGGCCGAGTGGGCGTTAGTATGAACATTTTCAGGCTGGATACAGATACCATGATACCATTACTCAAAGAGACACCACTTCACCCTGAACGTGATGAGAAAGAGCTGACGGAAACAGTCCGTTTACTTGTTCGAGAAAGAGAGGATAGCATGTTTACGGTACCGTTGTCGGAGCCTGTTCCTGACCTCACCAATCTGAAAGATATTTCAACTGTTCAGTCGTTCATTTCTTTAAACCACTGAAACGTCTGATCATTGCACTTTCCTTTCTCATGGTCATTATGGCAATGGGATGTTCCAATACACCCGCTGAACAACATGAGATCGGTGTCGCTTATCTGAACCTCGATTCAGGCGAGACATTCTTTCACAGTGAGAAGACAGTTTTCCATGCTGCCAGCACCATTAAAACGCCAATTATGTTTCAGCTTTACCGTATGCGGGACGCGGGGCAGCTGAGCTTGGAAGACTCTCTCCCCGTCATAAATGAATTCAAAAGTATCGTGGACGGTTCTCCTTATTCCATCGAACTTATTGAGGAAGAGGAAAAGTCACTTATGGGGAACATTAATAACAAGATGACCGTTCGGCACCTCATTGAAGCCATGATCGCCACCAGCAGCAATTTGGCCACCAATATTCTTATCGAATTGGCGGATCCGGAAGCTGTGATGGCAACGCTGAAGGAGACTGGCGCCGACGGCGTCTCGGTCATTAGAGGTGTGGAAGACCTGAAAGCGTTTGATCAGGGTTTAAGTAATCGGACAGATGCTTACGGCATGATGATGGCCATGAAAGCTGTCTTTGATTCTCAACTCGTTAGCGCCAAATCCCGGCAAGAAATGATCGGGATCCTCAAGAGCCAACAATTCAATGAAATGATTCTTGCCGGCCTGCCTGCCGGCACATCTGTGGCACACAAGACAGGGCGGATCACCGGCATTACCCACGATGCCGCTATTGTTATGTCTGAGAACGATTCACCTTTTGTTCTGGTTATTCTCACCCGAGGATGGGCGGACTATACCCTGGCCACTGGGGTGGGCATAAAAATTACACAAGCTGTTTTTCAGTATCATCGTGGGAAGGTTTTGACAGAAAGCTTGAGGAAATTAATTAACGAGTTGGAAGATTAAATGAAGTTCAAAATTAGAGAATTATACATAGTATTTCTTTTGCTTACTTTTACGGGAAAAATGGGACAATGAGATAATAATGAAATACATTTGGTTAACATTTATTTCTTTTTTGGTGTGGTGTGGTTGTGCCTCCATCTTGGATATCAAAGATAAGTCTTTGAATCTTGGACTTATTCCTCTACCTAAAAAGGTCGAAGTACTTGACGGATACTATCAGTTCAGCGACGAAACAACCTATTCCATCAATTCGTCAGCTCCCGAGATAGATTACGTCGTTGCCTATTTCTCCAATCACTTTAACCAGAGATACGGGATTAATGTCAGAAAAACCGAAAACAATGGGGCCGTCCGACTAATAATTTCTGATGAATTCGAGAATCCCGAGGGATATCATCTTGAGACTTCACCTTCAGGTGTTTCTATCGCGGCTTCAGATCCATCAGGTCTATTTTATGGAGTAATAACGCTCATTCAACTTCTTGATGAAGGTGAAAAGAAGGGGCTCTCCAGCTCTATTTCATCTGTGAATATCGTTGATTCGCCCCGCTACAGCTGGCGGGGTATGCATCTGGATGTCGGGAGACATTTTTTCCCTGTTCAGTTTGTCAAGCGATATATAGATCTCATCGCTATGCACAAGATGAACAAATTCCACTGGCATCTTACGGAAGATCAGGGATGGCGGATTGAGATCAAGAAATATCCGAAACTGACAGAGGTAGGCGCTTGGCGGCCTGAAACACTGGTGGGTCATTATACTGATGAACCCCGGAAGTTTGATGGCGTCCGTTACGGTGGATTTTATACGCAAGATGAAATTAGAGAAGTTGTTCAATATGCCGAAAGTCGGTTTGTTACAGTAGTGCCTGAGATTGAGATGCCTGGTCACAGCGTGGCGGCTCTTGCGGCATATCCGGAACTGTCTTGCACAGGGGGACCTTTTACGGTAGAAAAAATGTGGGGAGTCCATGAAGATGTTTATTGTGCCGGCAAGGAAGAAACTTTTGAATTTCTTATAGATGTGTTAGCGGAAGTGGTAGAGCTATTTCCGTCCACTTATGTACATATTGGTGGCGATGAATGCCCGAAAGTGAGGTGGGAAGAACATGATTTGGATCAGAAACGTATAGCGGAAGAAGGCCTTAAGGATGAACACGAACTACAGAGCTATTTCATAAAAAGGATTGAACGCTTTCTTCTTTCAAAAAACAAACGGCTCATAGGGTGGGACGAGATCCTGGAAGGTGGCCTTGCCCCGGAAGCGACAGTTATGTCTTGGCGGGGAGTTAAAGGTGGTATTGAAGCAGCCAACAGTGGTCACGATGTTGTCATGACACCGACATCGCATTGTTACTTTGATTACTATCAGTCCGAAAACAAGGAGGCTGAGCCGATAGCCATTGGTGGTTTTCTTTCTTTAGAGAAAGTATACGAGTTTGAGCCCATGCCTCCGGATTTAGATCCGGAGAAAGCACATCACATTTTAGGTGGCCAGGGAAATGTTTGGACAGAGTATATAAGCAGTGAAGAATATGCGGAGTATATGATTTATCCAAGAATGTGTGCCATGGCAGAAGTACTCTGGACACCGGAAAAAAGGCGGTCTTTTGAAAAATTTGTGCACCGCCTTAAAACAGTGCATTTTAAACGCCTGGACAGATTGGGAGTGAATTATCGAATCCCAAAGGAAAATATTTGATGAAGTTTCTTGTCTTTACTTTGACACTTCTTACAACATTATGTGCCTCAGGACTTCAAACGAAGAATATTGTTTTAATAACATTAGATGGGGTTAGGTGGCAGGAGGTTTTTTCGGGTGCCGACAAAGCTATATTGAATAACAAGAATTTCGTAGAAAATGAGGAAGCGACTCAAGACAGGTTTTGGGTTGATTCCCCGGAAAGAAGAAGGGAAAAGCTTATGCCCTTCTTCTGGGGCACCATTGCAAAAAAGGGGCAGCTTTACGGGAATTATCGCATTGGGAGTACCGTTCGGCTAACCAACAGAGAGTGGTTTTCCTATCCGGGTTACAACGAGATACTGGTTGGATATGCGGATCCTGCCATTAACAGTAATGAAAAAGTGTGGAATAAGAATGTGACTGTTTTAGAGTTCCTTAACGGACAGAAACAGTTCAGAAATAAGGTAGCTGCATTCTGTTCCTGGGATGTTTTTCCCTATATCATCAATAGTCAACGTAGTGGGATTCCTGTCAGTGCTGGTGAAGATGGTGCTTTGGGTAGAAGGCTGACAGATAGAGAAGGTCTTTTAAATGAACTAATCTCAGAAATGCCAAAACCCTTCGATACAGTGCGGTGGGATGCATTTACCTTCCACTTAGCAATGGAATATTTACAGAAAGAGACCCCCAGAGTCATTTATATTTCATTTGACGCTACGGATGACTATGCGCACCAAGGGAAATATGACCGTTATCTTACTGCAGCTAATGTGCAGGACGGCTTTATGGAAAAATTGTGGAAATGGCTCCAGTCCCACCCGTTTTACAGGGATAAAACAACTTTAATGATAACCACTGATCACGGCAGAGGTGAAGGTGATAAATGGACAAGCCACGGAAGTTCAGTTGATGGTGCAGATCGAGTATGGTTGGCGGTCATGGGTCCGGATACGCCTACGGGGGGAGAAATGAGAGATCATCCCGCAGTATTCTCAAATCAGTTTGCCGCATCCATCTCGGCTTTTCTGGATATTGAGTATAATAGCATTCACCCTATTGGGGAAGCCATCAAATCAGTTTTTATAGAAGAGAATTGAAAATTGTTAATCCATAAGGAGACCAGGATGAAAGTTTCTAAACTATTTTTTCTCTCAGCACTTTTTATCTGGAGTTGCGCGCAGGTGCCAAAAACAACTGATAAAACTCTTCCCGTTTACGATGTAATGATACGAAACGGTACGGTCTACGATGGTTCTGGATCGGAGGGATTTATAGCGGATGTAGCCATTTCGGGCGACCGAATTGCTAAAATAGGTCCCAAACTTTCGGGTAAAGGGAAAAAAGAGATAGATGGTACCGGCATGGCAGTTACCCCCGGGTTTATCAATATGCTCAGCTGGGCTTTCAATTCTCTCCTCCGGGATGGCCTTTCCCAGAGCGATATACGCCAGGGAGTGACACTGGAAGTATTTGGTGAAGGGAATTCACCGGGTCCTTTAAGCGACGCCATGAAAAGTGAGATGCTGGATTGGAACTCAGGAGACGATTCAGATATACCTTGGGTCACACTGGGTGAAGCGTTGACTCATCTTGAGAATAAAGGTGTTTCTACCAATGTAGCCTCGTTTGTTGGAGCAACCACCGTCAGGATTCATGTGGTTGGGTATGAAAACAGAAAAGCGACCCAAGAAGAAATCTCCGAGATGCAGGCGTTGGTCCGAGAAGCTATGGAGGAGGGAGCCGTAGGTTTGGGCAGTAGCCTTATATATGCTCCAGCTGATTATGCCGACACAGATGAACTTATAGCCCTTTCAAAAGTGGTTGGAGAATACGGAGGCCGTTATATCTCTCATATGCGAAGTGAAGACAAGGATTTGCTGCAAGCCTATGGAGAGTTGGAACGTATTGCACGGGAAGCTGGCGTTGGCGCAGAAATTTACCATTTGAAAGCTTCTCGAAAACCCTACTGGAAACTACTGGACAATCTGATCGACTTGGTTAATAAAGCTAGGGAAGAGGGATTAGACATTTCCGCCGATATGTATACCTATAATGCTAGCTCTACGGGGCTCACAGGCGTTATTCCCACCTGGGTTCAGGAAGGGGGTCACGAAGCTTGGATGGCCCGGATGCAGGATCCAGCCGTGAGGCCACGCCTCATAAAAGATTTAGAGGCGGAATTGACCGTCCAGCCGCCAGAGGGAATTTTGTTGGTAGGGTTCCGCAATGAAAAGATGGGTGAAAAATATGTTGGAATGACTCTTGCGGAAGCTGCCGAAGAGCGGGGACAGGCTCCTGCCGATGCAATTATCGATATGGTTTTGGAAGATGACAGCCGAATCCAGTGTGTCTATTTCAGTATGTCAGAAGAGAACATTCGAAAAAAGATTGCTCTACCGTGGGTAGCCTTTTGTTCAGATGCTGGCTCTGTGGATCCCTCTTGGTCTACAGGTATGAAGCACCCGAGAGCCTACGGTAGTTTTAGCAGAGTTTTGGGGAAATATGCCCGAGATGAGGGTGTTATAACACTGGCGGAAGGTGTCCGGAGACTAACGTCTTTCCCTGCAGATAATCTAAAACTAAAGAACCGTGGAAAGCTTAAGGCAGGATATTATGCTGATGTGGTTGTTTTTGATCCTGAAACCATCCAGGATCACGCCACATTCCGGGAGCCGAATCAATACTCAACTGGCGTGGCCCATGTCTTTGTGAATGGGGACCATGTATTAAAAGAAGGTGAGCATACTGGAGCAACTCCTGGCCGCTTCCTGAAAGGTCCAGGATACAGGGGAAATCCCTAAAAGAGGAAAAATGAAAAAATATACTCTCTCATTTCTATTGTTGTGGAGCTGTACTCCGGGACCTGATCCTTCTGCTCCGGGTATTTCCCTTTATGACTATGTTATACGAAACGGCACCATTTATGATGGTTCCGGATCGGAAGGGTATGTAGCGGACGTGGCCATTTCCGGTGACCGTGTTGCCAAGATCGGGCTCAACCTGCCCGGGAAGGGTAAAAAAGAAGTGAATGCATCGGGTATGGCTGTTACTCCCGGTTATATCAACATGCTTAGCTGGGCAACAGAATCTCTTATTATCGATGGGCGGTCACAAAGTGACATACGCCAGGGGGTGACCCTGGAAGTGTTTGGCGAAGGCGGTTCTGCAGGACCACTAAGCGAATCAATGAAATCAGAGTACGACACGCCGCCGGAGTGGACTACTCTGGGTGAATATCTTGAATTTCTGGAGAGAAAAGGTGTTTCTCCCAATGTGGCTTCCTTCATTGGAGCAACTACCTTGCGTATTCACCAAGTGGGTTTTGAGGACAGGGCGCCTACCGATAAAGAGATGGAAAATATGAGAGTTCTGGTTAAGGAAGGGATGGAGGAGGGGGCCATGGGTATCGGCTCATCTCTTATTTATGCACCTGCTTTTTATTCCTCAACAGAAGAGCTCATCGAACTTTGCAAAGTGGCTTCCGACTACGGCGGTATGTATATATCTCACATGCGAAGTGAGAGTAACCGCTTACTTCAGGCATTGGATGAACTAATACAAATTGCGGAAGAGGCGAATATCCCGGCTGAGGTATACCATCTGAAAGCCGGGGGGAAAAAGAATCATTATAAAATGGATCTTGCCATAGCAAAAATGGATTCGGCTCGCGCCGCGGGACTTTACATCACCGCCGATATGTATAACTACACTGCTGGTGCCACTGGACTGGACGCCTCCATGCCACCATGGGTCCAGGAGGGAGGGTATGATAAATGGGCAGAACGTCTCCAAGATCCTGAAATCCGTACCCGAGTGAAGGCGGAAATGCAAGAAGATACAGACGATTGGGAAAACCTTGGTTTGTTAGCTGGTTATGAAAACGTTCTATTAAGCGGTTTCCGAAACACCGATTTACGTCAGTACATCGGAAAAACATTGTTGCAAGTGGCTGAGATGCGCGGAACCCCACCGGAAGAGACGGCTATGGATCTGGTGGTGGAGGACGGAAGTAGAGTGGATGTGGTTTACTTCCTCATGTCAGAGGAGAATGTGAAAAAGCAAATTCGTGTTCCGTATGTCAGTTTTGATTCGGATGCCGGATCCATTGCTCCGGAAGGCGATTTTTTAAAATATAATCCCCATCCTCGTGCCTACGGTAATTTTGCGCGGCTTTTGGGCAAGTATGTTCGGGATGAGAAAGTGATCCCGCTTCATGAGGCCATTTACAGGCTTTCTGGTTTGCCGGCGACCAACCTAAAGATCCGCCATAGAGGATTCCTTAAAATGGGGTACTACGCAGACGTGGTGGTCTTCGATCCGGCCACCATCCAGGACCACGCCACTTTTGAAAAACCGCATCAATACTCTACTGGGGTTTACCACGTTTTTGTGAACGGGGAGCAGGTGCTAAAAGATGGTGAGCATACAGGTGCTACACCCGGTCGCGTTGTTCGGGGACCAGGATGGACTGGGTGGAAGAATTGAAGTTTATTTTATCAGCAAATGAACTTAGGCTGTAGCTAACGCTTCCAATAGTCTATCGACCTCCGCTTTGGTGTTGTAGACATGGGTTGAGATTCTGATAGCATTGTGGCTGTCCCGCTGGTGTTCGTCAATGTGCGTTTTGATCCGTTCTTCCATCATTGGTACAGAAGCCATGGCGTTCAGCCCTTCTTTTTCAAAGATGGTTGAGCCCGGTGCAGAGATTTCTGGCGTGTGACCGCTGAGAAGTTTTACCCCTTTAATCTCTGCCAATCCTGCTTTCAGGTAGTCTGAAAGGAACCGACACCGATTTTCAATATTTTCCAGACCCAAAGTATTGACAAAGTCCAGAGCGGCACCAATAGCGGCCCGGACGGGGAAATCCTTGGTACCCGGTGGATCGAAGCCAGGTGCTTCTAATGTAGGATCTGGGGCGAAGGCTGATCTGATTCTTTTTCTTGCATCCTGTCGAACGTAGAGAAAACCTGTTCCCGCCGGGGCCAGGGTCCATTTGTGAAGGCTCACAGCGTACGCATCACATCCCAGATCGTGGAGATTAATAGGGAACTGTCCTGCCGCCTGGGCACCGTCCACCAGTGTAACTATCCCTCGATCTCGGGCCATGGCAGCCAATTTTTTTACCGGGTATCTGTGCCCTCCCCGAGTAACATGACAAAAGCTGAGTGCTTTAGTTTTTCGAGTAATAGCCTCTTCCAAACGATCTACCACGTCATCCTCACTATCCAAGGGACTTGGGATGAACACTTCCTTGATCCTAACACCTTCATTTTCTTTTCGGAACATCCATGGTCGGTGTCCGGCGGGATGTTCTTGGGTGGTAATAATCACTTCATCCCTACGTTTTAATTCAAGACCAATAGCTTGCAGATGAAGCGCTTCTGAAGCATTCCG
>DCXX01000084.1 GCA_002329125.1 Fidelibacterota bacterium UBA2125
TGTTTCTTGATTCAGACGGAAATGGCACATATGATACCGGTGAAAAGAAAGAGATTTTTCAGAAACCACCCGACCTCCAAGCAAAGATTTCCTTGTGGTTTAGTGGTGCAACCATTGAATACCTGTTCCCGCTTTTTCGAGGTTTAGAGATATCCATAGGATCGCTTTTTGGCGTAGGTCGCCTGAATCTTAACGTTTCCCAATCAGCCGGCAGCCCTTCGTGGAAGAATCAGTTCAGCCCCGTTTTTCAAATAGGGCAGAATGGATATACACTTATTGAAGATGCCAATAGTGATGGTGTTATAGACACTTTGGATCTCGACTATGTGCAGAAGAACCAGTTTCCGAACCTTGCCATCAACAGCACCATGACATCACTGTCGGGCACATTCCTTAATGTTCAACCGTACATTGCTGTGAAGCTGCAACTACTTGACCGTATGGGGTTGCGAATGACCGCCGGCTTTAATGCTGGGACAATAAATGAAGGTGGATGGCGGACTGAAGACAGGAAGCCGATCTTGGACTCTCCAGAAACCGCGCTTAATTCCATGGCTGTCCGGGCAATGATTTACTTAGGTTTATAGCAGTACCCATCTAATTTGGCCACTAAGTGTAGACCTTCTGGCTGAAAACAGAAATCGGTGAACTGATCCAAAGATGCTGAAAAGAAAGAAAAGAACGGCTCTTGTTGTTCTCACCAGCGCAATTATTGTTGTTGCTGTGGCCCCTGTCGTTCCGGCTATTTACTCCCGGGCGGTTAATATTTATGACAAGATCCAGGTGCTCAACCAAATCATAACTATTGTTAATGACAATTATGTTGAGCCTGTTGATTGGGACGGAGCTCTCGATGGCGCCTTCCACGGGATGTTGGACAGACTGGATCCCCACTCAGCATATATTCCACGGGAGCGGCTGGAGAATATCACGGAACAGTTCCATGGTCAGTTCGAAGGGATAGGCATTGAGTTCGACATATTGAACGGATACATTACAGTTATAGCACCTGTAGCAGGATCCCCATCGGACAGAGTGGGTCTTCAGCCAGGCGATCAGATTGTAAGAATAAATGGTAATGATGCGTTTGAGATTACGCGTGAAGAGGTGTTTGATAAATTGCGAGGACCGAAAGGTTCAGCCGTAACCGTAACTATCAGCCGTGCGGGCTTGGATGAAACATTTGATGTAGAGATCATTCGCGATAAGATTCCCATCCACAGTGTTATCGCTACTTTTATGCTGGATGAGGAGACAGGCTATATAAGGCTCAGCAGGTTTGCGACCAACACTTCTGACGAGGTTCACGGGGCGATCAGGACTCTCATTGCTCAGGGAATGACACAGCTGATTTTCGATCTAAGAACTAACAGTGGCGGCTATCTTGAACAGGCGGTCGCTGTGGCCGACTACTTCATTGCCGACCGTGATACTCTTGTTTATACGGCTGGCCGTCAGCGGGATGCCACCGAGGTGTATTTCGCCAATCCCGACATCGGTTATGGAGACTTCTCTCTTATTGTGCTCATTAATCGATGGTCAGCCAGTGCCAGCGAGATTGTGGCCGGAGCAGTTCAGGATCTTGACAGAGGACTAATTGTAGGTGAGACGAGTTTTGGTAAAGGGCTGGTTCAGAGGCAGTGGCCACTGAAGGACGGATCAGCCCTGCGTGTAACAATTGCGCGCTACTACACGCCAACGGGAAGACTTATCCAGAAACCGTATGATAACGGAACACATGAATACTACCGTGAGCTTGCGCGAGAGGGTAGAGAAAAGTCGCTTGATTCCCTTAGGGTAGACAAGCCCAGCTATAGGACGAAGGCCGGCCGAACAGTCTTTGGGGGAGGGGGCATTACTCCGGACGTTTATGTTCCGTTTGCAAGTTTGACGGGGACCACGTCAAAGATCGTGGGTCATCCCGAGCGCTTTACTTTCAACTGGGGGACTGACTATGCGGCCCAAAGTAAAGATGATTGGTCATCTGTTCAAGAGTTCGCCGGGTCGTTCAAAGTTACGGATCGGGTGATGGCTGATTTCAAATCGTTTATCTCGAGTGAAGATGTGGAATTTGATGAAGCGGAGCTGGAGAAAGACACTGAATATCTTAAGACAGTTATGAAAGCTGAGATTGCTGGCGCGCTCTGGGGCAAGCAGGCTTACTATCACCTGCTGGTTATGGGTGATGTTCAGGTAATAGAGGCCAGATCGCATTTTGATGAGGCAAAAGCCTTTTTAGCTAGACAATAATTGGCTATCTTATTGGGCTTATGCTAACAGTGTAGCGCCATGTTGACTTTCCTTAGTGGAATCGTTATTTTAACGGGCATTAAATAAGAAGGAGACACGTAAGATGGTACAGTATTTTTTGGATGGTGGTCCTTTCATGTGGCCGATTCTCGCCCTCTTGATATTTGGTCTGGGATTTGGATTAGAAAGACTTTACACACTGTTCCGCGCGTCGGTGGATACGCGAAAATTCATGGCAAAGGTACAAAGCGCTCTTCACGATGAAGGATATGATGCGGCAGTTGGAGTCTGTAGCAACACAAGAGGTCCTGTGGCTGAGGTCTTTCACGCCGGGTTGACACGGGTTCATAGAGGAATTGAGGTGGTGGAGAAAGGGATCGAGAATGCCGGCACCATCGAAATGGCGTTTCTGGAGAAAAACATGGTATGGCTGAGTACGGTTGTTACGCTGGCCCCCATGCTTGGCTTTACAGGAACGGTAGCTGGAATGATTCGGGCCTTCGATGATATTAAAGCAGCAAACGACATTTCACCTTCCGTTGTGGCAGGGGGTATTTCTATTGCCCTTCTGACGACGCTCTTTGGACTGATTGTGGCAATTATTATTCAGACATTTCAGAATTTTCTTATATCCAGGATTGATAAGCTGATCATCGATATGCAGGAAAACTCGGTACTTCTCATTGATGAGCTGGTGGAAATGGAACAGTCTGGAAAGCTGAAGAGCGGCAAGAAGTAAAAAGACAGACCTAGTTTATGAAGAAAAGAGTGAAAGCAGGTGAAATCCCAACAGCCTCCATGGCTGATATCGCATTCTTGCTCTTAATCTTTTTTCTGGTTACTACCACTATCGATATGGATAAAGGTCTGGGGCTTGTTCTGCCCCCTAAGGGCGATGAAATAGAGATTCCCAAGAAAAACATTTCAAACCTCTTGATCAATGCCCAAGGCAATGTTCTTTTGGATAAGCAGCCAGTTCAGGTTCGGGATATCAAAAGGGTTGTTCAGGAGAAAATCACGGCCAACGATAAACTCATTATCTCGGTGAAAGCTCACCCCCGGGCGAAATATCAGGTATATGTAGATGTTCTTGATCAGCTCAAGCAGGCCAACGCCACGCGCATATCCATAGCGGATCCAGACCGATGAAGTTCCAGGCCAAAACAAAGGTTTCCGGAGAAATCCCGACAGCCTCCATGCCCGACATCATCTTTATGCTGCTGATTTTCTTTATGGTGACTACAGTCCTGAGGGAGTACGAAGGATTAAACGTATTCTTGCCACAAGCGAGGAAGATAGAACGACTAGAAACTAAACGTCATGTGTCTTATGTTTTTGTATCAAAGGACGGTTTAATTTCCATCGATGACAAAATTATCCCGCTGGATAATGTGAAGCACGTAATGTATGAAAAACGCGTGGCCAACCCTCAAATTACAGTTTCTCTTAAGTCAGACAAGAACGCACTCATGGAATTGATCAGTAGTATGCACAATGAACTTCGAGAAGCGGACGCGTTGAAAGTCAACTACTCAGCGCGGTCCGCCCCTGGATAGGATGATTATCAGGAAAAATCCCAGCGTATCCCTCAAACTGCGATACCCAATCACAGTCCGTGCTACACTTCTTGTGAGTGTTGTGCTGCTTATAACGCTTTTGGTGGCTTTTCCTAAGTTTGAGGCGAAAAGTACGCTTGAGAAGGAAGTACATGTGGATATTGAGCAGTTTGATATTCCTCAAACGCAACAGTTTGAACTACCCCCACCGCCTTCCCGTCCGGCAGTGCCTGTTGAGTCAGAGAACGAGGATCTGGCGGATGACGTCACCATCGAAGAGACGGAACTGGACGATTTTGTTGAGTGGGAGTCACCTCCGCCACCGCCCGAAGAAGGGCCACGGGTACGTTTCATTCCTTATGATGATCCACCAGTACCAGTTGGCGGATACGGAGCTATTCAGCGCAACATTATCTATCCTGAAATAGCTCAGGAGGCGGGGATCGAGGGGACAGTAGTAATACAAGCCTTTGTGAGCAAAAAAGGAAAAGTGACTGACACACTTGTACTGAAAGGTATCCCCAATACTGGTCTGGATGAAGCGGCAATGGAGGCCATCAAAAAGACGGGGTTCAAGCCTGCAAAGCAACGCGATCGAGCTGTTGGTGTCTGGATTTCAATTCCAGTCAACTTTCGTTTGAAAGGATAGCTCCACGTTTCGAAAGGGGGAGAGGAGTTAAATGCTCTGATTATACCCTTGTTTCCACCTTGGGAACCTCTAGCCAGCTCGTCCCGAGCTTAGGGGGAAATCAAACTACCCACCAGAATTGTGATAATCTACCGTTCCCCCTTGTAATTCAATTATCAGAAAATACCTGAACATCATGCTTAAATAAGATTTATACAGGAAATGGATTGGGTTTTAGCAATATATATTCCGCCTAAACAGAAAGGTTAATAGTAGTGGGTGTGAACTTAAGTCAACGTTCGGGTAGTGCCTCACAACACGGGCCGGATAGTGATCCCTATGATCGTGCAAAAAAGGCGTTGAAAGATGAATGGATTAGCGGCCTAACAGGAGTTTTTCTTGCTCTATTCATGTGGGGGCATATGCTGTTTGTCAGTTCCATTCTAACTGGAGAACAAACATTTGATTTTGTTGCTAACCTCTTTGAGAATACATGGCTTGCACAAATAACTATCATTCTAATAACTATCGTGTTTTTTGTCCATTTTGTTACCGCCAGCCGCAAAATTCCCGGAGGCTTACGTGATCGCAAAAGAATGATGGAACTGGGTAAAAGCATTAAAAAATCACGAAGTAGATGGAATCAGGATGCAACATCCGACATCCGCCTTCGCAGTCATTCTGAGACGACTCTCTGGATCTGGCAGGTGCGGTCAGGTATGACTATTCTTGTTTTAGGTTCAATCCATCTGTTTATTGTCGGTACGGACATTTTGCAGCGGACTTTGGGTGGGGCTGGTATAACTGCATTGGAAAGTACCAACCGGGTCGGGTCAGGTCTTTGGCTGCTGTATGTTGTCTTGTTAGTCTGTGTTGAATTCCATGCGGGAATTGGACTTTATCGCTTTACTGTGAAATGGTGGCTCGGCAAACAGCTTGCTTTAATTGGTAAAGTGACGCGCAGGAAAACACATATCGTTGAACAGGTTATTCTCATATTTTTTGTTCTGGTTGGGATTGTTACGCTGGCTGTGCTATCTGGCTTGATTGAACCCCCACTGGAATCATTAATGGCGGGAGCTTGGGACAACTCCCTATGAGTAAAATAATTACCACAGATGTGCTGGTGATTGGTGCCGGTCTGGCAGGAGAACGGGCGGCCATAGCGTCTGCCAGCGAAGGGTTGGATGTA
>DCXX01000039.1:0-166 GCA_002329125.1 Fidelibacterota bacterium UBA2125
TTTTGGCATAAAAGTTGTTTGTAGTGTTGTGTGTGTGAATATTGAATAAATAAAAAGGAGAAAATGAAAATGACACTAGTAAAGTGGACGCCCACGAACAGGCCCCTGCGGCGAAACAGTTGGCTTTCACCTCTCTCCACCTCTCGCTGGACGAGCGATGTTGATC
>DCXX01000039.1:263-17065 GCA_002329125.1 Fidelibacterota bacterium UBA2125
GACAGGATGGCAGGTGTTGTGTGTCAAGATGGCTTTTCAACCTGACAGTGAGTAAGGGTTCGTGTTTTGGCATAAAAGTTGTTTGTAGTGTTGTGTGTGTGAATATTGAATAAATAAAAAGGAGAAAATGAAAATGACACTAGTAAAGTGGACCCCCATGAACAGGCCTGTGCGGCGAAACAGTTGGCTGTCACCCCTTTCCACCGCTCGCTGGACGAGCGATGTTGATCAACTCTTCAACTCGCTTTTCAAGGAGCCGCTTGGTGTGTTGCCGGCGACCTCGAAAGACGTTGACTGGCTACCGGCGTTTGATGTCGTGGAAAAAGATAAGGAGTATCAGCTTCGTGTTGAAGCAGCTGGGATGAAGAAATCCGACCTCAACATCTCAATCAAGGATGGAGTCCTTATTGTTGCTGGAGAGAAACATGTTGATGCAACCAACGACAGTGATAACTACACTCACCGTGAGTCTTGTTGTGGCCGCTTTTCTCGCTCCTTCCGTCTGCCAGATGACGTGTTAAACGAGAAGAAGGTAGCCGCCAAGTACAAGGATGGTGTGCTGACCATCTCTCTGCCGCGAACAAAGCCGGCGAAGGTAGAGGGTGTTGAAGTAGAAATAAAGTAGGCAACTACGCGCAATATAAAAGAAGTGCCCTTTGCTCGCTTGAGTAGAGGGCTTTTTTCTTGGTGTGGGGTCGCTCTGGACTATTCGGCATACATTTCTTCGATAGTCTCTGCCCAGTTAGCGCTAATCTGTTTCCTTTTGAGCTTTAATGTTGGGGTAAGTTCATTATCCTCAATTGAGAAGTCTCGGGGCAGTACCGTGAAATTTTTCAACTGCTCAGGGTTGGAGAATTTCTTGTTTAGCTCATCTACTTGTGCCTGAACCTCGGCCCTTGTCTCCTCGCCCTCAGTAAATTCCGCAAGAGTCTTTCCAAGCTCTTCCAGCTTCTTACGTTGTTCGTTTGGGTCTTTTGGGATCTCATTGGGGTCCATTCCTAATTTGTCCCGCAAAATAGCTCCAACGTCAAGTGTAAACAATGCGGTACAATACTTTCTGCCGTCCCCCACCAAGTAACATTGCGAAACAGCCGGTATGGTTTTCATTGTCTCTTCGATGACAAGTGGAGCAACGTTTTTACCGCCAGAGCTAACGTAAAGCTCTTTCTTGCGGCCTGTGATTGTTACGAATCCGTCGGCGTCTATTTCACCAACATCGCCCGTATGCAACCAGCCGTTGATGATGGTATCAGCGGTGGCTTCGGGGTTTTTATAATAACCCTTCATCACGTGCTCTCCCCGGATAAGAAGCTCTCCGTCATCAGCAATCTTTACTTCTGTCCCTTCAAAGGGGGTTCCAACTGTTCCAATGCGGTTTTTCTTCGGGTAGTTTATTGTTGCCCCGGCTGTGTCTTCAGTCATTCCATAGCCCTCGAAAATAGGAATGCCTAGAGAGTGGAAAAGGGTCAAAATGTCCGGGTTGATGGGGGCTGCGCCAGTAATGGCAAAGCGGCAGTTAGCCATTCCTATTTTCTCCCGTAGTTTTCCGCTTATAATGCCTGACAGTCCAGGCACCTTTAAGAGAAAACGAAGAATCGCCTTTGAGTCTAGTGCGGCCCTTATGTTGGAATATATTTTTTCATATATACGGGGAACGCCGATAAAGAGGTGTGGCTGTACCTCTTTGGCGCAATCAACGACATTTAATGGGTTATCAACAACATACATGTGAAGTGCGTTTCTTACCCAATAATGATTGTCCACCAGCTGACCAAAGACATGCGCTAGTGGGAGCCAGGAGACATACTTTTCTCCCTGCTCAAATTGCATAATAGAGTCTGTTGCTTTAAGCTCAAACTCCCAGTTGCTGTGTGTAAGCTCTACACCCTTGGGGTTGCCTGTGGTTCCAGAGGTATAGATGAGGGCCGATGTGTCATCCATAGAGATAGCGTTCTTCCTGTTCATCACCTCTGAATCGTCCGTTGCGCTTCCTTTGGCTATAAAATCACTCCACGCCATCACCTTGGGGTGATCCAACGTCTTAATGTTCTTCATCATAATTACATGCTCAACACCATTCAGGCCCCCCAACACCTTCATTAACCGATGGTTTAACATTTTTCCCCTATCACCACCGTCTGATGGGTTGTTTCCGACAAATACAATCTTCGAGTCCGAGTTGCCAATTACCCACTCAACCTCCTCGGATGAACTTGTGTGATATACGCCCACCGCAACACCACCGGCTATTTGAGCTGCGGCATAACAAGCATACCAACTCCTCCGGTTGTAGCTGTAGATACTTAGTTTGTCGCTGGATTGGAAGCCCAGGGCGATTAGCGATTTGGCAACTTCTGTCGTGTGATTTACAAACTCGCTCCATGTTTCTGTTTTCCATCCGTCGTCGGCCAAATAGGAAAGCGCCGGCTCTTCTGCAAATTCCTCTGCGTTCTGGAAAAGTCTTTGTATTGTCATTTCTGCCGTCATTTTTGAGCGTCCTTTCGCTTTTACTTTTTCGTCTCTGTTTTACTTCCCATAGATGAATTTAGGGTTTTAGGTTTGCTTTCACCACAAATCAGGTTCTTTAATCTCCACACGTAGCTGTTTTTATAATTCTGTTCAACGCCTCTCCCTCAAAATCTTTCTCCTGGTTCCATCCCAGTGCACACACCTCAATGCCCACATATGCGGCACAGAGGGCAATGGGGGCGGCAAGCTCAGAAATAGCTTCGCCTTTCACCGTAGAAAATCTCTCCGCCCCAACCGTTGATACTGTAGCGGTTTGAATTCCCGGGAGGTCACCGGTATAAATATCGCTCATGTCCGGAAATTGGGGGAACTCTCTTGTGGGTGTCCTTCCTTCGAGGGGGTTCCAGCCAACTAGGTTTCTGTGGTCAGAAATTTGTATTACCGGATCAGCCTTCTCTCCTTTCACGCAGTCAACAATCAGTAGGTTCTTTATTCCAAGTTGTTCCTTAAGCTCCAAAAAATTCTTTGGAGAAACACTTTCACGAAAAGGTTTTTCGGGGACAAGAACATTCGCCCGTGCTGTACTGTACACCCGGTGGTGGGTTTTTATGTTAATTGTCTGGGAACCATCTTTAACCAAGAACCCGTACAAGTCCGGAGTGTGTGCCAGATAAATGAATATCACTGTTCTGGTCGTGGGCCGAAAAGTGCCGTTCCAATCCGCACCATGGTTGCCCCTTCTTCCGCCGCGATTTCATAATCCCCGCTCATGCCCATGGAAAGATGTGTCAGTTGTCGGCCTTGTGATAGCTTGCTATTTAGTGACTCTCGGATTTCCCTGAGCCCCCCAAATGTTTCTCTTTTTAACCGCTCATCAGTTGTAAAAACGCCGATGGTCATTAGTCCGGTAACGTTTATTCCTTCAAGGTTGGTTGCACTAAGTAGTTCTTCTTCTCTGTTTGGGTCAAAACCAAACTTGGATATGTCCTTGTCAACATTAACTTGAAGTTGGGTTTCAACTGGGGCTCCGCGGGCTAGCCCAAGAAGAGACAGCTTCTTTGCCAGGCTGAGGCTATCAACCGAGTCTATTGTGTCAAACAGCTCAACGGCGCGGCGAGTCTTGTTAGATTGTAAGTGCCCAACCATTCTGCGCTTTATTTTGATGTTCTTTGGAAGTTGGGGAAACTTCTCTTCGGCCTCCTGAACTCTATTCTCGCCGATGTTATTTAGGCCCAACTCAGCCGCCTCCACAATAAAGGCAGTTGGAAAACCTTTTGTGATGGCGACGATTTCTATGGGGTGGTCGGTGGGGTTTTTTCGGCGGCTTAGGGCCTTCTCTAACCGCTTTCTAATAATAGATAAATTGGATTCATCTATCACGTCTTTTTTTCAACGTCGTCGGCTTCTCCGGCACCTTCATCTAAGCCTTGCTTTTCAGCCTTCTCGGGTGGCTCCAACAAATCAACATCTTCTTCGTGGAGAACCCTGGTAATAGAGGAAATCTTGTCTTTTGCGTCAAGCTGAATAAGTTTCACACCCTGTGTTACCCGGCCAATTGTCCGGATTGGCGCAATGGATTGGCGAATCAAAACACCCCGGTCTGTAATTACGATAAGGTCGTCACTGTCAACTACTTCCATAATAGCAACCATTTTGCCTGTTTTTTCCGTGGTGCGCACGGTCATAACGCCCTTTCCGCCCCGCTTTTGCACACGATACTGAATAATGTCTGTTCGTTTTCCAAGTCCGTTTTCTGTCGCCACCAGAACCGTTCCTTCGCGACGTACGACCACCATACCAACCACACGATCATCTTTTGAGCTTAATCTTATACCCCTTACGCCCATGGTTTTCCGACCGCTGGCGCGGATGTCTCTCTCCGAGAACCTTATAGACTTGCCTTCCCGGGTTCCAAGTACTATATCATCCTCGCCGCTTGTGATTTTGGCTTCAATAAGCCTGTCACCATCCCTTATCTCTATTGCATAAATACCGCCTTTTCGCGGGTTTCCGTATGCTGCTAGTTTTGTTTTCTTAACAACACCTTTTTCTGTGGCCATAACAATGAAACGGTGGTCATCGAACTCATTAACACCCACAAATGCTTCAACTTTTTCGCCAGGCTCACAACCAATAAGGTTTACCACCGCTCTACCCCTTGCAGCCCTGCCTCCAGGTGGAATTTCGTGAACTTTAAGCCAATAACACTTCCCTTTGTCAGTAAAGAAAAGAAGGTAGTCGTGAGTATTTGCAACAAAAAGGTCTTCAACAAAATCTTCTTCTTTTGTTCCTGCCCCCTGCAGTCCTCGTCCTCCGCGCCTCTGGCTTCTATAGGTCGCCTCTGCCGTTCTTTTTATATATCCGCTGTGTGTTATAGTAATAACCACGTTTTCTTCGGCAATCATATCCTCTACAGAAAACGTTTTTCCAATCGGTATAATTTCGGTTCTTCGGGGGTCTCCATATGCCTGGCGAATTTCTTCAAATTCCGTTTTTATAATAGCCATTCGCTGGGGATGGCTCTCCAGAATGCTTTTTAGTTCTGCAATAATTTTTATAGTCTCTTTATACTCGGCAACCACCTTGTCTACTTCCAGGCTGGTTAGCCTCTGTAGTCGCATATCTAAAATTGCCTGGGCCTGGCGCTCTGACAGATCAAAAGAGTTCATAAGTCCTTCTTTGGCGTGGGTGGGGTCTTTGCTGGCCCGAATGAGTTTAATTACAGCATCTATGTTATCCAGCGCAATCTTAAGCCCCTCAAGAATGTGTGCCTTCTCATCTGCTTTTTTCAGATCAAACTCTGTTCGCCGGACTACTATCTCGTGCCGGTGGTCAACAAAGTGCTTCATCATTTCTTTGAGCGAAAGCACTTTCGGAACACCATTTACCAACGCCAAAAGGATTATGCCATATGAGTCCTTCAGTTGTGTGTTTACATATAGCTGATTTAATATCACTTCTGGAACCGTATCTCTCTTCGTTTCTACCACCACACGAATTCCGTCTTTATCTGATTCGTCGCGCACATCAGCAATTCCTGTTATTTTTTTGTTTCGAACTAAGTCTGCTATTTTTTCAAGGAGACGCGCCTTATTGACCTGATAGGGAATTTCGCTAACAACAATATTAGATTTACCTTTTCTTGTTGATTCAATAAAAACTCGGGCGCGAACAGATATAATACCCCGGCCCGTTTCGTAGGCACTCTTAATTCCGTCCAACCCCTCAATAAATGCACCTGTGGGGAAATCTGGGCCCTTAACATGCTCCATCAGCCCCTCTATGGTAATTTCCGGATTATCAATAAGTGCAACCATTGCGTCCACTACCTCACATAGGTTGTGGGGGGGGATCTTGGTGGCCATTCCAACCGCAATGCCTTCTGCACCATTGACCAAGAGGTTCGGGGCAACCGCCGGAAGAACGGTTGGTTCTTCAAGGGTCTCATCAAAATTTGGTTCCCAGGCAACCGTGTCTTTTTCAAGGTCTCGCAGGCTCTCACTACAAAACCTGGTCATTCTTGCTTCGGTATACCGCATGGCCGCAGCCCGGTCACCGTCTATGGATCCAAAGTTTCCTTGGCCGTCCACTAGGGGATAACGCATGGCAAACAACTGCGCCATCCGTACCAGCGCATCATAGACTGAGCTGTCACCGTGGGGGTGGTACTTACCTAAAACATCACCAACAATTCGAGCGGATTTTTTATAGCCCCGGTTCCAGTGAACCCCAAGATCGTTCATCCCAAACAATATGCGGCGGTGAACAGGTTTAAGGCCGTCGCGTACATCCGGCAAAGCTCGCGACACAATAACTGACATGGAGTAGTTAAGATAACTTTCCTCCATTTCGTTGACAATGTTACGGGGTAGGATGTGGTCGCGCGATGTTATTTCCATCTATTTCTTTTATACATCCAGGTTGGTAACAAACTTTGCGTTTTTCTCAATAAACCGTCTTCGCGCCTCAACGTCGCTGCCCATAAGCTCAGAAAATGTTTCATTTGCCCTAAAGCCTTCTTCAATTGTAACCTGTAGCAACGATCTCCGCTCTGGGTCCATCGTTGTTGTCCAAAGTTGGTCTGGGTTCATTTCCCCAAGACCCTTGTAGCGCTGAATGTTCACTTTCTGGGTTTTGTTTTCCCTTTTAAATCTCTCAACCGTGATATCTCGCTCATTATCATCATAGGCGTAGTGTTCTTTTTTACTTTGGCTGATTTTATATAAGGGTGGCTGGGCAATAAAAATGTGGCCCCCAGTAATTAGTGGCTGCATTTTCCTGTAGAGAAATGTTAGTAACAGTGTTCGGATGTGGCTTCCATCTATGTCGGCATCGGTCATTAAGATTATTTTATGATATCTAAGTTTTTCCATGTCGAGCTCTGTGCCTGTTGAGTCTTCTGGCAAATCAGGTTCATCACCAAAACCCGCTCCCAAAGCAGTAATCATTGATTGAATCTCATTATTAGATAACAATTTATCAATTCTTGCTTTCTCGGCATTAATCACCTTTCCACGCAGAGGTAGAATCGCTTGAAACCTTCTATCCCTCGCCTGTTTGGCAGAGCCGCCCGCTGAATCCCCCTCAACAAGAAAAAGCTCACACATGCTGGCGTCTTTACTTGAACAGTCAGCCAACTTGCCGGGTAGAGAACCGCCCTCCAAGGCACTTTTTCGTCGAATTAAATCCCGTGCTTTTTTTGCGGCCAGCCGACTTGCAGCTGCAAGAACCGCTTTTTCAATAATCTTCTTGGCAACGCTAGGGTTTTGTTCTAAATAATCTTGAAGGCCCTCGAAAACAATCGAGTCAACAACCCCCTTTATCTCGCTGTTACCAAGCTTTGTTTTTGTTTGTCCCTCAAACTGTGGTTCTGCAACCTTTATAGAGAGTATTGCTGTTAAGCCTTCCCTGAAGTCGGCTCCACTTAGTGCAACTTTTTGCCCTTTTGTCCCCCTCAAAAGACTATTCTTTTGTGCGTGTGCATTCAATGCTCTGGTGAGTGCAGAGCGAAACCCTGAAAGGTGTGTCCCTCCTTCAATTGTGTTAATATTGTTCACAAAGGTTAGGATGTTTTCACTGTACCCCTCGTTGTACCTTAGCGCTACATCCACGGGTGTTTCGCTATTATCTACAAACACTGTAACAATTTCCTGATGAAGGGGATGTGATGCACCATCTAAAAGCGCTACAAAATCTTTTAGTCCACCCTCATAGTGAAATGTTTCGGTTTCGGGCTCCTCTTCTACTCGTGCATCAACAAACGAAATTGATAGGTTTTTATTTAAATAGGCTAACTCCCGAAGCCTCTCTGTTATCATTTCTCTGTCCCACGCCACAGCATCGAAAATGGTTATATCTGGCATAAACGTTATAGAGGTTCCCGTGTTTGTTGCTTTTCCAGCCTTTTCTAGTTTTGACGCTGTCTTGCCGATTTCATATCGCTGGCGATGACGTTCTCCGTCCCTGCTTACCTCAGCTACCAACCATTCGGAAAGTGCGTTCACCACCGACACACCCACGCCATGCAGTCCACCTGAAACTTTATATGTTCCCTTGTCAAACTTACCGCCGGCGTGGAGCACCGTCATCACCACCTCAAGTGCGGGGATTTTTTCTTCCTTGTGTTTTTCGATTGGAATGCCTCGCCCATCATCTGTAATGGTTATCGAGTTGTCATGGTTGATTGTTACACTAATCTGAGAACAGTGTCCTGCCAATGCTTCGTCTACACTGTTGTCAACAACCTCGTTAACCAGGTGATGGAGACCGCGTTTTCCTGTGTCACCAATATACATAGCGGGGCGCTTTCGAACAGCTTCAAGTCCCTTCAAAACTGTTATCTTTTCAGCGCCGTAATCTTTTGAGCTTTGGGTCATTTCTGTCATATCAGGCGAATGTTTTTAATTGCCGGGTTGTCGAGCTTTTCATTCAATTTGCTAAGTATGTCTTTTTTGCGCATTGCAATTTCATTGCGCCACACCGGGGTAGTCACCTTAACTATGAGCGTTCCGTGCTTAACCTCCTGTGCCTCTGTGTTGCTTGCTATCGACTCTCCCACGACACCGTCCCACAGCAGCAGTGCTTTATTTTGTTCGACAGACCTATCAATTCCCGTGCTCTTTAAAAGCGAAAAAATTGCCTGTTTGAGGCTCTGCATTTTTTGTTGTTTCTCTCTTTGTCTCTTCGGGTATACTTGCCCTGGCTTTTGTCCCGTCTTTTATTTAGCTGTTGATTGGGGTTTCTGTGCGCAAGCGAACAAGTAGGACCTATTGACCCAACTTAAGAGCTCGTCCTCATGGGCATTAAAAGCATCGTAATTTCTTCGTTCTCGCGCTGTTCGTCTGGTAATATAAGCCCTGCGCTAATGGGTGATTTTAGCTTTAGAACCACCCTTTCTGAGTCTATGTGGTTAAGTATGTTCCCAAGATAGGTGGCATTATATCCAAGCACCATATTTTCGCCACCATAGTCTGCCGCTATTTCTTCTCTCGCGCTGGAAGAGCTTTCAGGGTCTTCGGTTGTAATGAAGCTTTCATCTCCAGATAGGTGCAGAGCGATCTGTTTTGTGGCTCTATTTGAAAATATCGCTACCCTTTTTACAACACTTAGGAGTTTTATTCTATCAAATGAAGCAATTTTGTCGTTGTCTGAGGGCAAAACACCTTGATAATCCGGATACCTCTCATCAATTATTCTAGAAAAGATAGTAATGCCAGAGACAGACACTGTTATGTGGCTGTCACCAACCCAAAGCACCACCTCTTCATTTTCTCCCACACCTAAATACTGGTTTAGGAGCTGAAGGAATTTTCTCGGAACAATGATGTTGCCGGAATATCCCTTAAACTCATAGTCCAGTCTTTTACAAACAGAAAGCCTGTGTCCGTCCGTTGCAACGGCTGTTATGCTGTTTTCACCAAACTCAAACAATGCGCCCATAAGAGCGGGCTTCAGTTCATCTGTGCTGAGCGCGAAACTTGTTTTTGTTATCAGCTCACCAAGTGTTTTATCTTTAAGAACCACTTCTTTTTTATTATCTACATCGGGAAGCTGTGGAAATTCTTCTGCACTTACACCCGGTATATCATAATCTCCCTTGCCTGCCCTTATTTTAACGCGGTTGTTTTCATCTGCATTTATTTTCAGCTCTACGTCTGGCAGTGCGCCCGTTATTTCCGCAAGCGTTTTGTGTGGTAGGGCAACGGCACCTTCTGCGTCTATAGAGGCCGATATTTCTGTAATTATGGTTATCTCTAGGTCCGTTGCGCGCATTGTGAGTGTTTTATTGTTCGCAACCATTAATATACTATTAAGTATTGGTATTGTGGATCGGGTCGGGGTTGCTTTTGATAGGTGTTGGAGTGCTTTTTGGAGCTTATTCTGATCGACAGTTATCTTCACTTGATTGTGTGCCCCCTTTGATGAATTATTAATGAATTTTGTACTAAAATCATAGTAAAGAATGTTAGTTACAATAGGCCTTTCTACCAACAAGTTTTTAACGCTTATTAATATAATTAAATAATTAAGGTAATAAAAAACTTAATAATAATAAGCCATGTTGATAATAACTAAAAACTCCTATTTATTTAAAAGTAGCTGACGGACGACACTCCAAGACAAAGATTAAAACTATGTGGGCTTTATGTGGAAACCATCAAGTAAAGAATTAAAGAACGAAAAGAACCGGGCAAAGAAATCACTCAAAAACCTTAATATAAACAGAAGAAGATTTTTTACTCAGCCAAGATGAAAAAAAATCTGATTTCTTTTTACCTAAAGCAAGAGATTCTATTTCGGCCCAGTGAACCCCAAGGCTAGGCTCACCACCCGGACGAATATTATTAATCATTATAAGAAAATATGCAGTTTTTACCCATATGGGGGTTGAAAGCTCGTTCATTTTTAGTTTTGGTATAACCTGAGCCAAGCCAGGATATGGAAGACTAGAAATATTTTGAAACCCCAAGTGACCCCCCCGCTCTTTTGACGTTCCATCATCAGAATATTTCGCGGCAAAAACAGAAAGCTCTTTTGATGTATTAATGCTGTCAGCAAGGGTGCTGGCCAGCACATAAACACTGTCTTCGTCCGCCTCACTTGGCAGGGGGATAAGAAGGATGTGTCTGGTGTTCATTTTTTCACCCATACGCTCTATCATTTGAATAATGTGAAAGCCAAAGGGTGATCTGATTACACCGCTTACTTCACCCCCCGATAAGCCCAGCGCCACCTCTTCATATTCTGGGACCAATGTTCCACGAGCAGTAAATCCGAGCTCTCCCCCGTTTCGGGCGGAACCCGGATCTTGGCTGTACTGGGAAGCAAGGGAGCTAAAATCCTCGCCATTAACTATTCGTTGTCGTATTTCATCAAGCTTTTCAATTGATTGGTGTTCTGATTTTCGTCCGGGCGTTATACTTAGGCGAAGCCATTGAATATCATAAAGCTCTGGGAGCACACCGATACTGTCTTTGTATGTAGAAAAAAAGTCTTCCACCTCTTTTCTGGAAATAACCACCCCAGAAAACAGCTGAGACTGAAAACGCTCAACAACCAGTTGATCGTGAATATCAGGCCAAAGCTCTCTTTTTAGCTCACGCAATGACTTGCCAAATATTTCCTCTAATCTACTCTCTGATCCCGCGCGAGTTAAAACAGATGCGATGTGACGTTCTAGCGCTTCATCCACCTCACGGCTGCTTACAATCACACTCTCAGCTTCGGCAACACTCAACACCAAGTGCTGGTCTATTAGAGACTGTAACACACCCTCTGAAATGTTTTTAATTTTTTCTTCGTTGCTGTTTGGGTCTATACCCATGTTTAGTGCGGTCATTTGAACAATTTGGACAACCTCACTTTTGAATATTATTTTGTCTCCTACAATTGCTGTAATACCTCCCAGTGATTGTTGAGCAAAACAATAGGAAAAAAACAAAAAAACTAATACGGTAAGCTGAGAACCTAATTTCATAATTTTAATCTTCCTCAATTATTGTTTTGTATTTCTCCCTTCGCTTTTCAAGGTAGAGCATCGAAAATATTTTATCATAAACTTCGTCAACTCCCGCCACGGAGCCCTCAGGATAAAAGTCTAGTATATGAGCAACAAGAAATCCTATTTCTGTTTTAATCGGCCCCACAACACCTTTCCGACGATTAAAAACAGCATCATTAAGCTGCAACATTATATCTCCTTCCTTGGCAACGCCTACCCACGATAAATTGTTTTGTGAAAGGATAAAATGTTCTTTTCTTCCGCCCCCCCTAAGTGTACTTGCAACGCGATTAGCATCGTTTTCTGTTTTCAATATCACCACGAAAATGCGCACACAGTTTTTTTCTCTTTTAAAGGCGGCAACATTATTCTTGTAGTAATTTCTAACATCAGCCGATGGAATGTCAATATTATTATATGTTGTGTTATCAAGAACATATCCCCCGCTGTCTTCATCTGCACCACCGGGACCTGAACAGCCACAACAGAAAATTAATATTATGTTTATTTTGTAGCCCCGAAGAAATGATATCATTTTTTTGTTCATATGTCTAGCAAGTTAAGCCGTTCCAACAAACCAACAAAGGCACATTCTAATGTAATAAGGCAGAACGTGGGTGCGACCCAACCACAATAACACAAAAACGGTATAGCCCGGGCACGTCATAATCAACGGCTTAAAACGACTGAAAGTGCCGCAATATCCGACGGGGTTACACCCGAAACCCTAGAGGCCTGCCCAAGGGTTTCGGGCATGACCCGGCTAAGCTTCTCCCGGGCCTCTGTAGAGAGCGCCAAAAAAGAGTTATATTTAAATCCACGAGGTATGGGAAGGCTGTCGTTTTGAATTATTCGAGAAAGCAAGCGCTCTTGGCGGCGTATATAGGGCGCATACTTAATAATAGCCTCTAATTCCTCAAGAACAAGCGATGAGACGGTGTTGACAGAAGGTTTTTTAATTGAAACCTGTTTTAATAAGCCAGATATTTTCTCAGATAAAACTCCCTCACCATCCGCAACCCTACGCAAACCATTGTTGGGTGCAGAAAATTTAACGCCATTTGTGGTGACAGCACCGCTACCGACAAAACCACACAACAAAAAATCCAGCTGTATTTGCCTTTGAGTTATAGCCAAATAATCGCAATCCGTTAATAAGCCCACAGCCCTTCCCAAGTGAGACAACCTCCTGTCAGAATTTGTTGTTCTCAAGGAAAGGCGGTGTTCCGCACGAGACGTAAACATTCTATAGGGCTCATCAACATCCTTTGTAACAAGATCGTCAATCAACACACCAATATATGCTTGATCGCGCCGCAATGAAAACGGGCTTTTACCAAGGACGCTATGAGCAGCATTAATACCTGCTATTAACCCCTGTGCAGCAGCTTCTTCATAGCCGGAAGTGCCATTAATTTGTCCTGCCATAAAAAGACCGCGACAACCCTTTGATTCAAGGGTAGATTTTAGTTGTGATGGAGGAAAAAAATCATATTCTATTGCATAACCAGGACGATAAAACTCGACACGCTCTAGACCAGAAATAGTACGAAGAGCAGCAAGCTGTACGTCGGCGGGCAAACTAGTTGAAAAACCACCAGTATATATTTGTTTGGAGCCACGCCACTCTTCTTCCAAGACAATTCTATGAGACGGTTTATCAGAAAACCGATATACCTTGTCTTCAATTGAGGGGCAGTATCTTGGGCCAACCGCAGTTATTTGTCCTGAATACATTGGAGACTTAAGAATGTTTCTATCTATTGTTGAGTGTGTTTCGTTGTTGGTGTTAACAATCCAGGACGGTAGGTTTGGAGGAGAAAAGCCTTTGGTGCGAAAGGAGGTGGGTCTTGGTTGGGTGTCTCCATATGTTTTTTTGAGGGAAGAGAAGTCGATGGTAGACCTTTTTAACCGCGGTGGCGTACCCGTTTTTAGGCGACCCCCACGAATACCAAACCGCTTCAATGAACCAGTAATACCGGTTGAGGCCTCTTCCCCCATTCTTCCAGCAGAAGACATATTTGTTCCAACGTGAACAACACCACACAAAAAGGTTCCACATGTGATAATCACCGCAGAAGAATAAATAGAACCACCAGATAGAAGCCTTACACCATAACAACGATCGCCAGAAAATAGTATCTTTGATACTTCTTCCTCATACAAAGAGATGTTTTGTCTATTAAACACCTCAGCCTTGACGGTGCGCTCATACGCCCGCTTATCAACCTGTACGCGAGGCGCCCTAACAGCCGACCCCTTAGATCTGTTTAATGTTTTGAACTGTACACCCGAAAGATCTGTTGCAACAGCCATGTATCCCCCCAATGCATCAATTTCACTGAGAAGGTGGCCCTTTGCTACCCCCCCTATAGCAGGATTACAAGACATTCTAGCCAAAGAAGAAGAGCTTATGGTAATAAGTGCAACACTACAGCCAAGTTTTGATGCTGAAAGCGAAGACTCTACACCAGCATGCCCACCACCGACCACAATAACATCATATTGTTTGATTTTATGTGGCTTGTGTTTCACGTGAAACACTATTTTCCAACACAGAATTGATCAAACACAGAATTGATAATGTGATCTGGTGTTGTTATGCCCAAAATTGTGTCTAAGTGTGAAAGAGCAACCCGCAGATCTGACAACAACAACTCTATTGGTTCACCATCCTTAGCAGCAGAAAGCGCACAATCAAGAGAATTTATTGAACTGCCAATGGAAACCTCGTGCCGCTTGTTTGTTAACAAGGGTTGGTCGGTAGAGAAATCTTTTGTTAGAGACTCTTTTATGGATGAAAGCAACGTTGAAACGTTATGACCACTTTTAACAGAAACTAAAACATGTTTATATGTATTGTTTGAAGAAAGTTCAATGGGAATGTTTTTGTGCATTAGGTCTGACTTATTAATTACAACAAGAAAAGGAGCAGAAAAGATAGGGTTTGAGAGAATCGAGTTAATGTTATTAGGAAGGCTGTCAACACTCCAAACCCAAAGAACAAGCGATGCCGATGCTAAATAATTTTTCGCAATATCTATTCCTGCCGACTCTATCGAATTGTTAGGCTTACGAATACCTGCGGTATCGACAAAAGAAACGGGAACACCACACATATCATAGTGAACATCAACAGCGTCTGTTGTGGTTCCCGGCTTTCCAGAAACAATGACACGCTCTTCCTTTACAAGTGCGTTTAGCAAGGAAGATTTTCCTACGTTTGGATTGCCCGTTATAACTACCTGGGCTCCATCACGAAAAACGCGCCCCCCAGAAAAGGTGTTAAGCAGCGAAGACAGCGCACCCCTTAGCAAGACGAGCTTATTAGTCCACTCAACAGGACGAGCAAGTGAGGGCTCATGATCAATAAAATCTAGCTCAACCTCCATCTTCCCAATTATAGAGACGAGTGTGTCTCGTAAAGATGTAATTTCATTCGACAACAGACCCACAAGAGCCGCAACGCCAACACGCTGAGACCTTTCTGTCTTTGCTCTAATTATATCGGCAACTGCTTCGGCCTGTGAAAGGTCTAGCTTTCCATTAATAAAGGCTCTTTTAGTAAACTCTCCAGGGGGGGCAGGGACGGCCCCACAAGCGATGGAAGCAGTTATAATGCTTTTGGGCACAGAAACACCACCGTGGCAAGAGATATCTACAACATCTTCTCCGGTATAAGAATTTGGGGCCTTATAATAAGTAATAACCACTTGATCCAGTGGTTGCCCGGAAGAATTGTAAAGATAGGTGAGCAAAGTGTGTCCAGGCTTAAAAGATGAAAAAGGTTTTTTTGAGAGCAACGAAGCGATATCAAGAGATTTGGACCCTGTTAGCCTGACAATAGCCAGGGCACTAATTCCGGGCGGTGTTGCCTGCGCAACAACAGTTGGCCCTCCCACATTTGAGGACATTGTTGGCATTAGTTCGATTTAACTGGGGGCGGAGAAGACGGGTGAACCATGTATTTCTGCTGAAGAATGGTTAGAACATTAAAGCAGGTATAATAGAGGTTTAAGCCCGACGGAAAAGTATAAAAGATTATAAGGAAAAAACCGTTCATAATGTACATAAACGATTTCTGTTGTGAAGGAGATTGAACCGACATGGTCTTTTGTTGGTATAGCATTGTTGCTCCCATCAGAATGGGTAGCACATTAAATGTGCTCCAACCAAGAAGGGGAATGGTAAAGGGAAGGTTAAAAAGTTGGTCAGGCTGAGAGAGGTCAGTAATCCACAACATAAATGGTGCACCCCGAAACACAATTGTAGAACGAAAAACAGTAAACAGAGCGATAAGAATAGGCATTTGTAGTAACATGGGCAAACACCCACCCAAAGGACTAACACCATGTTCTTTATATAACTTCATTGTTTCTTGGTTGAGTTTTTGCGAGTCTCCTTTATATTTGTTTTTAAGGTCGGCCACAAGAGGTTGAATGGCCTGCATTTCTTTTGTGGATTTATAACTTTTTCTTGTTAGTGGGTGCAACACAACCTTCACAAGTATTGAAAAAACAATAAGTAACACACCATAGTTGGGAATTATTTCGTATAAATTAGTAAGTATCCAAAGAATCCCCTTTCCGATGGGACGTATAGGGGCCCACCCTAAATTCATAGTTTGTTCTAGGTCAACATCCAAATCCGCTATGCGGTCGTATTCTAGGGGACCAAGATAAAGGCCTAGCTCCGCGCGGCCACCATCAAACCCAAGTTGGGCACTATGTTGTGGTGTACCGCCGGTACCGCCGTCTTTTTTTGATTTGATCTTTTTTGATTTGATAAGACCAGATGAAGCGCTCGTGTGCTGGTGTTGCGGCGCAGAAATAAGCGCAGACGTGAAGTATTTGGTTCTAACTGCCGCCCAAAGGGTTTCTGAGTTATTGCCAGCCTTCTCGCCATCACTTCCGCTTATACTAAACAACTCCCCGCCCTGTAAGAGACCTGCCTCAATATAGTATGTGTCGTCTGATGTGTCTTTTTCGGTGACAGGGAGACCGCCAGACCAAAGCAGATAAATCTTGGGCGCACCCGCCCTTGAAACCACATCAACATCAACCCCGATGCGATAAGAATCCGGGTAGAACGTGAGTGTCTTGGTTGTACTAACAACCCCTGGTCGCTCACCCAGGTGGAACGTTAGTGTTGTCGCTTCGTTGATTTTAACGGTTTTATTGTCATAATAACCCCCCTCCTCAAGCTTAAAGGTGGTTGTAAGCGTATCAAGACCATTGCCCGTGCCGATAACGAGCATTGGGTTGCCCGCATTTAGGGTTGTATCAATAAGGTCAACTTTACCACCCTCCCAGTGGTCATAATTATTTACCTC
>DCXX01000106.1 GCA_002329125.1 Fidelibacterota bacterium UBA2125
TCGATGGCGGCATCTTCCGTCATGCCGAAACCTTCGGCAGTGATGGATGATCCTTGTGCTGCCAGAGAAACAGCCAGCAGCCAGAGAATAACAGGAATTTTAACAGCGGCTCTCATCTAATACCCCTTTTTCGTCTAAACACCATGATTCAGTTTCAATATATCTCACTTATTACTCATTATCAATCATTATCATCTGTTTTTCGTAAGTAAAATTAACCAGAAAAGATTAGATAAAAATGTGATATGGATCAATTACATGAGTAAAGGTGTTTTTTTTGCGCCGGAAGGCGGTTATATTTTTATCGAATATTATTGGAGAGTGTAAAGATGAAAAAATTGACTGCCGCCGCCCTCGTTGTTCCCACATTGCTTTTTATTGCCGGGTGTGGCCCAAAAGCAACATCTCAGTCCGATGTGGACTCGCCCGAATACCACTACAAGGCAGGGATGCGCTACCTGGAAAGCGAAGATTTCGAATCGGCCATAAGGTCATTCCAGCGCTCCGTGGACCTGGATAAGAAGTTCGCCCTGGGATGGGGTGGACTCGGCCTTGCCTATGGGTTGACTGGTGATCTTAAAACAGGGCGCAAACATATGGATACTGCTCTGGGCCGGGGCAAGAAGGATCCCGACGTCCGGGTGCTGGCCGGCCGGCTATGGATTGCCCACAAGGATGACAGCAAACGGTGGTTGAAACGGGCTGTGGATGAATTTGACACCGCTCTAAAGCGGAAAAATGGCCACGAGCCGGCCATCTTCTGGAAAGGAATGGCCTACATGTACAACTACGATTTCTCTCTGGCGGAAGCAGAATTCAGGACACTGGTTGAGAGAAAAGGCGAATATGCCGGAAGGGCCGACGAAATGTGGGCTCTTTCCCAGAAGATCGTCCGGGCCCAGCCAGGAACATCTGCCGGTAAGAAAATTGCTCTGAAACCGAAGATCAGCCGTGCCGATATGACTGTTCTTTTTATTGAAGAGCTGAACCTGACCGAATTGTTTAAACGCTTCATGCCCCCGACCGCCAGTGGCGGCTTCCAGACGCCGGCACAGATGATGTCACAAGGCAACGCACCCCTCCCCGGAGATGTGCGGGGAAGCTGGGCCGAAGGGTGGATCGAAGAGGCCATGAAACTGGGTGTGGTAGAGGCTGATCCCGATGGCAATTTCTACCCGGCCGAATCGGTCACCCGGGCTGGCTATGCACGGGCCGTAGCCCGAATCCTTACCATGGTAACACGGGACCAGACCCTGGAGACCAGATATTTCGGGGAGAATCCCTCCCGGTTTTCGGACGTCTCCAGCTCCCATTTTGCCTATCCTGCCATGGCCCTCTGTTCGGAGCGGGGTATCATGAAAGCTGACCTGGTCACGGGCGGGTTTAATCCGGCTGGGAGCGTGGGCGGCGCTGATGCACTGCTCATTATCCGTACCGTTCAGACCTCTCTGAGAGTAACATTCTAACTCAATTTCAGAATTGACCTCACAAAAACCCCGCCCAGCGGGGTTTTTTGTTGCTGACAGAGGGACACCGCTCGCTTAAATTCCCCGCCTAGCCGTGATCGATGTTCACCCCATCAGGAACAGAGCCGACCTCAAAACTTTTATCAA
The DNA here is from genome assembly GCA_002329125.1 of Fidelibacterota bacterium UBA2125. Classification (GTDB taxonomy): domain Bacteria; phylum Fidelibacterota; class Marinisomatia; order Marinisomatales; family S15-B10; genus UBA2125. The sequence continues at coordinate 1,614 of DCXX01000106.1, forward strand.
GTTTCCCTGGGAAGTTTACAGGAATGATCCCCAATGGGTCCCACATCTCATTATTGACCGGCTGGAATATTTCAATCGTAAAAAGAATCCCTTCTTCCATCACTCTGATGCGCAACTTTTCCTGGCACGCCGGGATGGTGATGTAGTCGGTCGGATCGCTGCCGTCAGATATGAGCGACACCTTGAAGTGTATGATGATGATACTGGTTTCTTTGGCTTCTTTGAATCGATTAACGATCAAACTGTGGTAGATAGTCTCTTCAACAGTGCGGTCGACTGGTTAAAATCGCAAGGGCTCCGCCGAATGCGTGGACCCATGAATTTCACCATCAATGACGAGTGTGGGCTTCTGGTGGATGGCTTCGATACACCTCACGTCATCATGCTTACTCACAATCCTCCCTACTATCCAAAGCTTATTGAACAGTACGGCTTTGAGAAAACACAGGATCTCTATGCCTATCGGATCGACAGGCCTGAAAGGACTCCCAAGCGCCTTAAACGCGCCATGAAGATGATCGAGGAAAGGCACGGCATCACGGTGCGGCCTGTGGATATGAAATCGTTCGACGCTGACGTGGAAGGGTTTCATTCCATTCATTCCCAGGCGTGGTCGGAAAACTGGGGTGCGGTGCCGCTCACTGTGGAAGAGTTCCGCCGAATCGCAAAAGAATTAAAGCTGATTCTCGACCCGGAACTTATCTTCATCGTGGAAGCGAATGGTGAACCCATTGGCATTTCGGTAACCATTCCGAACGTCAACGAAGCTCTGAAGCATGCAAACGGCCGCCTCTTCCCGCTTGGTCTATTAAAGATTCTCTGGCATAAACGAAAGGTGGAATCGGTTCGGGTACTCATCATGGGTGTATTGAAAGAACACCGCGTGCGCGGCCTGGACGCCGCTATGTATTACAAGACAATGGAGGCCGCCCTTGATAAGGGGTATCAGTGGGGAGACATGTCGTGGGTTTTGGAATCAAACGTTCCCATGCGCCGTGTGCTGGAGCGGGTCGGTGCTCGCATCTATCGGACATACCGCATTTATGACCTGAATTTATCGTGAGAGCACTCGTAACAGGCGCTTCTGGATTTATCGGAAGTCACCTTGTAGATCAACTCATTGCTGACGGCCACCTTGTTACAGCACTTATCAGAGAGTCAAGTCGGCTCCACTGGCTTAAGAACAAACCTGTGAAACTGGTGACAGGAGACGTAAGACAACTGGAGTCGTTGCAAATGGCGGTGGAACATCAAGATGTCATTTTTCACGTGGCGGGGGCTATCCTTTCTCCTGACACTCGTGGCTTTGAACAGACGAACCACTTCGGCAGTGAGAATATGATGGAAGCGATTATAACGTACAATCCAGATGTGCAGAAAGTAGTCTATGTCTCATCCCTGGCGGCTGGCGGGCCTACATTACCAGAACGACCCATTAAGGAAAGTGATGATCCCAACCCCATCAGCGCCTACGGGCGAACAAAGTTGGCAGGCGAAGAAGTGGTGTTGTCCTATGTTGACCGCCTCAATGTGGTGGTGATCCGTCCGCCAGTGGTCTACGGTCCAAGGGACAGGGGTGTTCTTAATTTTTTCCGCCTTGTGGCGAAAGGGGTAAAATTGAATCTTGGCTTTAGAGAGCGGTACCTTTCCATTATTCACGTTACCGATCTGGTGTCGGCCTTGGTTCTTGCAGGGCTCAACCGAGATTCTTCCGGATCATACTATGTAGACGACGGTACTTCCGGCTGGACGTGGCTCGATCTACAACATCATATCGCTCATGCGATGGAAACGACGGCACGAACGTTCAGAGTTCCTCTGACTCCCCTGTTCATCTACGCTGCACTCTCCACAGCGTCACAGCGATTCTTCCACAGCAGAGGATGGATCAACCTTGATAAGTTTCGTGAAATGGTACAGCGGGCATGGTTATGTGACAGCTCCCGGATTCAGAACCAACTTGGATACAAACCCTCTGTTTCCATCGAGAAAGGGATGAAAAATACCGCTGAATGGTACAGGAAGATTGGATGGCTCTGAAGCTGAAACTTCGACCCACCGACTGGGCGGTTATCCTCTACAACCTCTCTATCACTGTATTTATCTTTACCGCCAGAAACAAACTGGACAACTGGGATTACCTCATGGCCAGCCATCTCATCATTATGCTGTTGGTCTGGTTTATTGCATGGAACAAAAATATTGTAGAGACACGCTTAAACCGCTGGGTAAGCCTCTGGTATCCCATAATATTAATCCTCTGGTTTTATCCGGAGTCGGGACTTCTGCGCCACATTGTCTTTCCCAGGGACTTTGACCCTGAATTGCTGCTTGTGGAGACAGAACTTTTTCCGCAGCGCTATTATTTCACCGTTCCACTTTCTCTTTCAGCTTTCACACTGGAATTCTTCCACGCCGCCTATTTCAGCTACTATCTACTTCTCTGGGTGCCCGCCATGATTGCCCATCACCGGCAACGCCCTCTCGTACGCGAATATATCTTTGTCCTGATGACAGCCATGTTTGTGCTATTCTGGATAACAATCGTTTTCCCTTCCAGCGGCCCCATTCCGCTCCGCGAACATGTAATACCAGAAGGCATCATATTCATTCCGCTCATGAATCTCATTTATTCCATAGGGGAAACAGGGGGGGCAGCCTTTCCCAGTACCCATGCGGCGGCGGCGATTGTTGCTACAGTATACAGTTGCAAGATGTTTCCCAAGGCGAGCCGTTTCATCATACTGTGGCTTTTTCTGATCCTTATTTCTACTGTTGTGTGTACTTTCCATTATACGATTGATACCATTGCGGGGATGTTCAGTGGAACCCTTTGTTTATTGGCTGGAAAGAAGCTTTATGAAAAAATATCCTAACATCTTTTTTCTTCTGATTTTTATCTCGTTTTTCTCTGAGATCTGCTTGTGCCAAGGTGCCAAAAGCCGGTTTTCCGATCAGCAGATCGTGGCAATGACAGGAAGCTACCTGAAGCGTATGGCCGGCGCTCCTCAGTATGCTGGTGCAAAAGTGTACCGCCACCCGGAACAAGGAAAGATCTATCAGATCCATTTAAAAGTTGACCGTAACCGGGAAACGGAAGGGCTCGGGTACGCTTTTGACGTCATGCTTACCATGAGTCAATATTTCAAGAAACCGCCGAAAGTGTTTATGGCGGTCCTCCATTCCGACAACCGGTCCGCACCGCCTGTTATCTGTACCGGTAGTGCTAAATGCACTCAAGACCACTTCATCAGGAAAACAATCACTTATAAAGAGTGGTATACAAAGTGTATTCAGTTCCAAAAGCCGGAAACTTTAACCAGTCCCTGATCTTAACCTTATGAATGGTGCACTTCCAAAAGGGCGGCAGCTATTCCAAAAAATCCGCGGTGACTTCATCGGCCTCAATACACAGTACAGGGTCGTCAGTGGCGAAACCAGTACACGTGTCTATCTCGATTCCACTGCCACTACCCTCATGATGAAGGTGGCCCACGACGTTATGGAAGATTTTTACAAGCACTATGCTAACACCCACTCTGTTCTTCATTTCGGCGCCAAAATTTCCACCAAAGAGTATGCCTGGGCACACCGGCGTATCCTTGCATTCATGAAAGCCGATCCTGAAGTGTATACCTGCTTCTTTACCGGCAGCGGCACTACGGCGGGGATGAACAGGCTCGCCCGTGTTCTCCGGGACATTCGTCCTGATAAAAATGTGGCTGTTGTCTCTATTATGGAGCACCACTCCAACGACCTCCCCCACCGGAAACATATGAAAGAGGTGGATCATATTCCACTGAACTCCAGAGACGGCAAGCTAGGCTGCGTATGTCTCGAGAGCCTGGAAAAAACATTGCAAAAGAAAGAGGGGCGCGTCAATTATGTGGCCATGACAGGCGTCAGCAACGTTACCGGAATTGTAAACCCCATTAACGAAGCGGCAGAGGTGGCACACCGCTACGGGGCACTTTTTATCGTAGACGGTGCCCAGCTGGCAGCCCATGTGCCCGTAACAATGTCCGTACCTGACAATCCGGAGCAAAATATTGATGCTCTCGTCTTTTCCGGCCACAAGACTTACGTCCCCGGATCACCGGGCGCCGTTATCGTAAGGAAAGACCTCATGGAACAGATCGAACCGGAAGAGGTGGGCGGCGGTATGGTGGAAGATGTCTTTGTTGATCGTTATGTGGTGAAAGAAGCGTTCCCGGACAGGGAAGAAGCAGGGACACCTAATATTCCCGGTGCTGTGGGACTGGCAGCCGCCGTGGATGTTCTAGACAGGATAAGCATGGAACTCCTCCGGGACGAAGAGACACAGCTCATCAATTCGGCACTGGATCAACTCATGAAAATTGAAGATGTGGTCATCTACGGCGAGACAGACACAGAACTGTGTGACAGGGTCGCCTCCATCTCATTCAACATCACAGGTTTGGATCACGGTTTGGTGGCGGCAGCACTGAACGACTATTTCAATGTTGCCGTCCGGAATGATTGTTTCTGTGCTCATCCGTATGTCAAGGAAATGATCATGGACGATCTTCTCGATTATGTTGAATTGGTAGATATGGAAGATATTGAGCAGGTCTATCAACTCAAACGCGGAATGGTGAGAGCCAGTTTCGCTCTCTACTCCACTGAAGAAGATGTGGCCGCCCTCATCCTTGCAGTAAAAGATATCGCCTCAAGGAAAGATTATTACCAGTCCCAGTACGGGGTTGACAGCGGCGAGAACTACGTCCACAAAAGTTTTTGTTTTGATCACACTCAAATGTTCTCTGTTGAGGATTCAATCTCGGTCCTCGTTTCATAACTTTTCTGCCTGCGGATGATACGCTGGTTCATCCCCTTTCTTTTTATGACTGTTTCTGTCATCGGTCAGGAGATCGGGACGGATACCGAATCACTGTTAAAGCGAAAATTTTCTTCTACAACAAAACTCCTCCATAAACCGCCTAGACCCTTTTTTCAGGGGCGTCCCTACAATCTGGAATTTTTCTCTGATCTGCCGAAAGATTCCGTTGAGACACTGGTACTTTTATTTAAAACAGAGGAAAACCTGGAATACCGGGAAGTGCCGCTGGAGCCTTACCGGGGTAGGTACCGTTTCAGGTACGATCCTAAACTTTACCCCGGGGAAGAAATCACCTATTTCTTTGTGGCTGTCACGAAAAACGCCGGCATCTACGCCATTCCCGTGAACGGTGACGGAAAGCTGGCCCCCTACTACATACGACCGGTGGACCCCATCAAGTATTACGAAAGTATTACGCCGAAGTGAACGTTGATGTAAGGAAAAAGGTCGAGACTCTCCGGAAACAGCTCAACCACCACAACTATCGCTACTACGTTCTGGATGATCCTGAAGTGGCTGACCGGGAGTATGATACCCTTCTTCGGGAACTCCAGAAGCTGGAACGGGATCATCCCGAACTGGTCACACACGACTCCCCCACTCAACGGATAGGTGCCCGGCCACTGGAAGCTTTCGGCTCCGTGGATCACCGACTCCCCATGCTGAGCCTGGAGAACGCCATGAGTGATGAAGAGCTGATCGCCTTCGATGAACGAGTGAAAAAAGGTCTGGATGGTGAAAAAAGCATAGAATATGTGGCCGAGCTGAAAATGGACGGTCTGGCCGTTGAACTGGTTTATGAGAACGGCACCTTCGTCCGGGGTTCCACCCGGGGTGACGGATTTACCGGTGAAGGTATTACACAAAACCTCCGGACCGTCCGGGCTATACCGCTGAAGCTCAGGGACCAGAAGTGGCCCTCCTCATTTGAAGTCCGTGGTGAAGTGTTCATGGACAAACAGGGGTTTGTCCTCCTGAACGAACAGAGATTAAAAGAAGGTGAATCCCTTTTCGCCAATCCCCGGAATGCCGCCGCAGGAAGTCTTCGACAGCTGGATTCTTCCGTTACCGCCGGACGTCCACTGAAATTTTTCGCCTACGAATTGGCAGGAGCGACCCAGCCTTCTCAGTGGGAGACGCTGGAAAGCCTGAAAAGCTGGGGCTTACCGGTAAACAGCCACACCAAGCTGTGCGGGAGTATGGATGCTGCGGTCAATTTTTTTCACCGGTGGGAGAACGAACGAGAATCACTCCCGTACGAGATTGACGGCGTTGTTGTCAAAGTAAACGATTTGGCTCAGCGGGAGGCATTGGGCGTCAGAAGCCGATCGCCCAGGTGGGCCATCGCCGGAAAATTCAAAGCGCAGCAGGTGACCACCGTAGTGGAGGATATCATCGCCTCTGTGGGCCGCACCGGTGCAGTTACTCCTGTAGCAAAACTGGAAGCAGTCTCAGTGGGCGGTGTAACGGTCACCAACGCCACACTTCACAATCAGGATGAGATCAACCGTAAGGACGTTCGCATCGGTGACACTGTTTTGGTACAGCGGGCTGGAGACGTCATCCCGGAGGTGGTGAAAGTGATCAGCGAGAAACGTCCGAAAGAAACAAAGCCCTACAATCTACCGGACAGTTGCCCCCAGTGTAACGGTGAGGTTATCCGGCCGGAAGGTGAAGTGGTTGCCCGGTGTCAAAACGCTGCATGCCCGGCACAGGTAAAGGGGCGGATCGACCATTTTGTCAGTAAGCGGGCTATGGATATGGACGGACTTGGTACGAAACTTATCGATCAGATGGTGGAGGAGGGGCTCCTCCGGGACTTCTCTGACATTTTCACCCTTAAGAAAGAAGATGTGGCTGGTCTGGAGCGGATGGCCGAAAAATCAGCTGAAAATCTCATGGACGCCATCAAAGCCAGTAAAACCGTTTCTCTATGGCGGTTTGTCTACGGCCTGGGGATCAGGAATGTAGGGGAGCATCTGGCCCAGGTACTGGCGAACCGGTTTGGAGATCTGGATGCCCTCATGTCCGCCGCGCCGGAAGAGCTTGAAGAAATCGATGAAGTGGGACCTATCGTGGCCGCCTCCATTCACTCTTTTTTCTCCGGTGAGTCGAACAGGGCAATTGTGGAGCGGTGTCTGGCCAGTGGCGTCACGCTTGAGAATCCACAGACCCTTTCAGGATCAACACCCCTTGAAGGAAAAACATTCGTCTTCACCGGCTCCCTGAAAAAGTTCAGCCGAAGTGAGGCAAAGGAAATGGTAGAGCATCTGGGCGGACGGGCAGGCAGCTCTGTAAGTCAGAAAACAGACTATCTGGTGGCGGGGCCTGGCGCCGGCTCAAAAAGAACCAAGGCGGAAGAACTGGGTGTTCCCATCCTCACCGAAACCGAGTTTTTTGATCTCATCAATCGATGATTCGTCGTCTTGCCCTTATTCTTTTGCTTTTGTCACTTGCATCGGCAAACACACTTTCTGAACTCGACCGACGGCTTTCCGCGTCTTTGGAAGGGAGCAACCGGTTACCCCTGCTAGACATCTCACTTGAGGCATTTGCTCTTACCACACCGGCAGTGGAATGGGGATGGGTATTCCATCAATGGCAGACAAACAACTCCTTGGAACAATATGATCTCTATAAAATTGGTGCTTTCAGTTTGCTGACGACTTACGCCGCTGCGGGAACAGTGAAGTACTTAATCCGGCGCGAGCGCCCTGAACGAAAGTATCAACCCCGCCTCTGGAACACACGGATCACACCTTCCTTCCCATCGGGACATGTAGCGGCATCTTCGGCCTGGGCCACTGTGGCAACTCATCACTTTCCCAAATCAGCACCGCTTCTGACCAGTTATGTGATCCTATCTGTCTGGAGTCAGGTTTATGTCGGTAATCATTATCTCAGTGACGCCGTTGCAGGTACTCTCCTGGGATGGATGATGGGGAGGTTTGCACTAGATATAATGGGCACGAACAGTGCCAAAGCATCACCTTATATACAGTTTTCGTTCTCTTTATGATACATTTACACCGGAACAGGGGAGTTGATCTTTGCCCCTTTCAACAGAGTGGCTTACCTTAGAACCAAAATTTGGAGTCTACCATGGACATGATGAAAATTGAGAATACGGTGAACGACATTGTTCTTATTGTTTTGAATGATGCAGCACCGTTCGAGCGGATTGGCATTGGCATCGATCAGTTCTATGCTCGCGTTGTAGGCTACGATGAATTCGGGGTGTGGCTTGAACATCCAAACTTCGAGGTTATAATATCAGAGAATGAAGAAGGGAAACCGCTTCCTCCAGACAAAGTGAAACGGGAGCATCACAACGCTTCAGTCTATATACCGTGGCGAAATGTGGCGAGCCTTGTTCATTTTCCACACCGGGAAGGGTTCGATTTCCCGTCACCTTTTGAGAGGCATATGGGTTTTTCCAGTGAGAAGAAAACAGAGGAGGAAAACTCCTAAGCCTCAACAGACCCGAATAGCGCTTTTCTCAGAAGGCGTGAATAGTGTTTCGTCGGCAAAAAGGCCCTGAGCAAGATTCGGAGCCGGGCCTGCTTCCCCACCACGTAGCGGAGTTTGGGAGATTTACTGTCCACGATCTTTTCAATAAGTTCCGACACCACTTCCGGATCATCTCCCATCCCCACTGCTCCCCCCTTTGTCATTGCATCAATCTTTAGTCTGAATGCTTCGGAAAAGCGGGTATAGGGACTTTCCGAATTTTCAGCCTGTTCGGCAACGTGGGCGTTGGAAGTGAATATCTCAGTTTTGTAACTGCCAGGCTCCACAATCACCACAGGGATACCAAAAGGTGCCAGTTCATGGTATAGCGCTTCACTAAATCCCTCCATGGCCCATTTCGAGGTGGCGTAGGCTCCCAGCCCGGGGATAGGTGCCCGCCCCTGAACACTGGAAATATTGATAATCTTGGAGCCGCCGTAATCAGCGGAACTCTTTCGAATGAGCGGCAGTGCTCTTCGCGTCACTTCCAGGACGCCGAAAAAGTTCGTCTCCATCTGGTCCCGAAATTCTCGTTCCGAAACATCTTCAAAGAAACCGCCCAGGCCGTACCCTGCGTTGTTAATAAGAATATCCAATCGGCCTTTCTCTGATTCGATTGTGTTCATGGCATCATCTATGGTAGCGTTGTCAGTCACATCCAGCTTAAGCAGTTTCACTTCTCCGCCACGTCTTTTCACCTCTGAAAGCAATGCCTCCCTTTTCTGGAGATTTCGCATTGAGGCGTAGACGGTGTGCCCCGCCGCCGACAGCCGTGCTGCCGAAAGCATTCCAAAACCGCTGGAACAACCTGTTATCAATACTACACTCATCATACTTCCCCTATCTTCACCTGAAATTTAGTCAAGGTTGGAAAAGCGCCATGCCAAAAGTACTTTTACACTATTCATGAAGCGAGTAGGTATTGACATTGGTGGGACTAAGATCGAGTGTGTCATCCTTGACGGTGACGGTCATGTTATGGCTCGGGAGCGCGTCCCCACTGAACGTGATAACGGTTACAAACACATTCTCGGCCAAATCTCGAAACTGTACAATAAGCTGAGCGATCAACTATCTGATGAATTCCTGTTCGGTGTCTGTGTACCGGGCCCTCTCACTGCGGACGGAGACAGATTGAAGCACGGTAATACCCAGGCACTGGTGGGCGAACCGCTGAAAGATGATATTGAATCAATTTTCGGTACCAAACCTGTACTTGACAACGATGCTAACTGCTTCGCTCAGGCCGAGGCTTCACTTGGGGCTGGTAAGGATTCCAAAGTTGTTTTTGGCGTCATCCTAGGAACAGGGGTGGGGGGCGGCATTTCCATCGATGGCCGTGCTTACCACGGGAGGCAGTATATTGCCGGCGAATGGGGACACTCCCTCCTCCATCCTGGCGGGCAACCGTGCTATTGTGGAAAGTCAGGATGCGTAGAACAGTACATCTCCGGTCCAGCACTGGAAAAACGTTACAACGAAATGACAGGTGAAACAGGACTCGTTACAGATATTGCGAAAAATCCACCCGATGAGTGGAAAGAGGAGTTCCTAGACAATTTCGGTATGGCTATTTCCAACATTATTAACATCCTTGATCCCCATATTATTGTTCTGGGCGGCGGTGTTTCCAATGTCAACTTTCTTTACACTGAAGGTCCCCAACACGTCCGTCGCTACTGCTTTGATGACAACATTACTACACCCATTGTGAAAAATACCATGGGTGATTCAGCTGGTGTTTTTGGAGCGGCTTATCTACTCTGATCTCTTTCCGTTTCCCACAGTTTAAAAGAACGTAAATTCCTGCTGTGCCCGCCGCCATTGAAATCAGAGATCTACGCAAATCCTATGATGATACGGTCGCTCTTCAGGGAATCGACCTCACTATAGAACCCGGTGAATTCTACGGTCTCCTAGGCCCTAACGGCGCAGGAAAAACAACTACAATCGGCCTC
>DCXX01000113.1 GCA_002329125.1 Fidelibacterota bacterium UBA2125
ACGGCCCCACTACCCCGCCGGGGGATTAAATACTTTTTGATAAATCAATACATGTCCTCCACGATATTCTCACCAATGCCGGCGGCGTTACTGTCTCATATTTTGAGTGGGTACAAAACCTTCAGCAGTTCAGATGGGAAGAAGATGATGTGAACGCAAAACTGGAAAAAAAGATGGTTTCGGCCTATAGTGAGGTGAGTGCACTCCGTAAAGAAAAGAAGGTTTCTTTCAGAACCGCGGCTTTTATGGTTGCCATTGATCGGGTCGCTAGATCGGTAAAGCTTAGAGGATTCTAGCTTCCGTCTTTATAATCTCTTAAAGTTTCGCCAATATAGATCTGTCTCGGCCTGTAGATTCTCGCCTTAGGCTCTTCCTTCATCTCCTTCCACTGCGCGATCCAGCCAGGCAGGCGTCCCATAGCAAACATGACCGTAAACATCTCGGTGGGTATGCCCATGGCACGATAAATAATGCCGGAATAGAAGTCGACATTTGGGTAGAGCTTTCGCTTAATGAAAAAATCATCCTTGAGAGCCACCTCCTCCAATTCCTTTGCAATTTCAAGGAGAGGATCATCAACTCCGAGCTTCTGGAGGAGTCTGTCGGCGGCCCCCTTCAGTATCTTGGCTCTGGGATCAAAGTTCTTATACACCCTGTGTCCGAAACCAAACAGTTTGAAATCGGACTCCTTATCTTTTGCCATATCAACATACTTCTTGTAGTTCATGTCGTCATCACGGATTACACCGAGCATTTCGATCACTTTCTGGTTCGCTCCACCATGGAGCCTTCCCCAAAGTGCCGCTATCCCTCCAGCAATGGAAATGTATAGATTGGCCTGACTACTACCCACCATTCTGACCGTTGATGTGGAGCAGTTTTGCTCGTGATCAGCATGCAAGATGAGCAGAAGCCTTAGAGCATCAGCCATCACGGGATCTACTTCATATTCCTCTGAAGGCAGAGCAAACATCATGTAGAGAAAGTTCGTTTCATAACCAAGATCATTAATGGGATAGATGAACGGTTGCCCGCATGATTTTTTGTACGAAAACGCCGCTAAGGTCTTTAGTTTAGCGATAAGACGGACAATATTGATATCCATGTCACCATTCTCTTCATCCGGATAGAACGTTGAAAGGGCAGCAACAGTTGAAGCCAGAACACCCATTGGATGGGCATTCATGGGATAACCATCAAAGAAGCGCTTAAAATCCTCGTGGATCATGGAGTGATAGGTCAGTTGCCTGGAAAACTCCGCAAGCTCCTTTTCAGATGGTAGATGGCCATGGATCAGCAGATAACAGACTTCAACAAATGTCGAATGTTCCGCAAGTTGCTCAATGGGAATGCCCCTGTATCTCAGGATACCTTTTTCGCCATCGATAAATGTGATAGAACTGGCGCATGAACCAGTGTTGCCATACGCCGGATCAAAAGTGATATAACCTGTCTCTTTTCTGAGATGACCAACATCAAGGGCCTTCTCCCCTTCCGATCCCTCAATGAGCGGGAGTTCAACAGCTTTACCATCTAGTTCTATTTTTATTGAAGACATCTGTCTCTAACCAAAAAGAGCGGTGACATTATCACCACAATTATTGAATTGTCATAGTGTACTAATTTAGAGTTTTCACTCTTAATCGAAAAGGGGTGATGTTGACAATTTTCCCTAAATTCGCCCGTATGAAAAAGCTTAATCAATCTGTTTTACTGGTTCTCCTGTTTCACACTTCCGTGGTCTCGGCAGTTGATATTTCATCTCTGGTTTTCTTCGATCTGAACGGTTCAACCCAGGAAGCCATCAATCCTGCCTTCAGTGTAAGACGTGCCTACCTCGATCTGAGAGAGCAGTTGACAGATAATATTTCGTTTCGCTTGACCACTGATTCACAATCATCTAGTGATGGGAAAATGGAGGTATTTCTAAAACATGCTTTTGTGTCGTGGCAAACAAGGCTTGGTGAGTTCATGGTGGGTTCCCAACCAACAAATTATTTCGGTCCGTTAAAACAGACATGGGGTCTAAGATTTATTGAAAAATTCCCGGGGAACCTCCATGGGTTCGATGATACTGCTGATCTTGGTATCTCACTTCGGCGAGTCGTTGGATCTGATTTACTAATTAATGTCGCTGTCTTCAACGGTACAGGATTCAACAAACCTGAAAATGATGCTTATAAAAGAATGTCTCTCCTTGTGAGTAAGGGGGAACAGAATCTTTCCCGAAATACCGGCCATAACTTTGGTGTTGTAGGATCTGTTGAACCTTATGGTGACTGGAAAGATAATGTCTACCAGAATTACAGGTATGGTGGATTTGCAGGTTTTTCCAATACACAGCTTCGGGCTGGCTTTGACCTTCAAATCGAGCACGACGCCGGTCTCGATCATCAAGAACGGATATTGGCTATTTACGCTTCCCTGAAAAGATCAGAACAGATTTCTCTTTTCGGGCGAATTGATATTTATGATTCTTCAGTAGATTATCCAGACATGCGGGAACATTTTGTCCTGTTAGGAATGATCTACAGCCCGGCTGCTAACCTCCAGATCGCCCCGAATGTCAGATACACTTTTTTCGGAACCGATATGTTGGAGCCGTACTGGGAAGGACGTCTAAGCTTTCAGTTTAGAATCTAGCGTTGGCTTTTAAACAAGCCTGAAGTCGCAAGTTCCGCGGCTTTATCAAGATCTTCAATAAAATCGATCTCTATGCAAGGCAAGTCCGAAACGTCCACATAGTGAAGTTCGATATTGGCTAAAAGCGGATGAATAGCAGCCTCAAAGTAGTCGGCTTTTCCTCCCGCTTCAATGAGTTGTGAAAGTGAATCTGCAAACTGACTGTTAAAAGCCCCGGACAGTTTTGCCACACCGATGAATTCGCCCAGTGAATTTTCTTCAATCAGCTCCTTCCCTATGGCTACTATCCGCTCATCAGCACCTTCAATTACCTTTACCTCCTCTTTGCCGCACTGTTTCGCTTCTACGGCGAGCACATTATCTTTGTCGTCATCAAGAACCCTCTGGAGAAGCTCAACAGGGTAAAGAACATCCCCATTCATGAGCAAACATTCGCCTTCACGAAGTACATCTTCACACAAATGAAGTGAATAGGAGGTGTTCGTTTCGAAGAAATGCGGATTATTGACAAAATTGAACTCGAATTCATTGAAACTGGTTTTCAAGTGATTAATGATCATACCCTTATAGTAACCGACGACAATGGTAGCCTCGGAAATACCAACCCGTTTTAATGCTTTCACCTGGTAATCGAGAATTGGTTGACCCGCCACTTCCAGGAGACACTTCGGCTTGTCGAAGGTGAGCGGATAAAGCCGTCGGGCAACGCCAGCTGCTAGAATGATCGCTCTCATAAGAAGCTGAAACTACGAGGGCTTTGAGAAACAGTTAACTTTTTTCTGATCCTGATATTACTGAATACGCTTCCCACACCTGCCCCGGATCCATAGTGGTGTAACAAAGAAGTGGCTCATCACTGTTGTGGCACTGATTTTTATTACAAGGGCTGCAGTGAACGTTCTGAAAAATGATTTTGGTACGGTTTCCAAATGGAGCAGTGACTTCAGGATCGCCTGCACCAAACAGTGAAACAGTTGACACTCCAAGGTTCGCTGAAATGTGACCCAAACCTGAGTCAGAAGCAATTGCACCGGCACATTGAGAAATCAGTGCAATGGTTTCTCGAAGAGAGATTTTGCCGCAAACGGACTTCAAATTCTCGGCCGGGAAAGATTCCATAAGCTCCTTGGCAATGGGGACATCTCTCTTTCCTCCAATAAGCAGGACAGATACACCACTGTTCAAGGCAATTTCGATGATTCCTTTCCAAAGTGTTGTTGGCGGTTGTCTTGAGGGAGCTATACTACCGGAAAAGATAGCTAAAGGAGATGCCATATTGAGTGATTCCAGAAGCACCTTTGCAGATTCTACCTCATCATCAGTAACAGCGATTGGGGCGGTCAGTTCAGCAGTTGTATCATACTCTTTCAATAATTTGAGGTATCGCTTGGATCGATGCGTTTTTTCGGATGGCGGAGTTATAACCTCTGTCAGAAGCGGTGATCGACCCTGACCGGTATAGCCGATTCTCTCTTTGGCACCGGAGAACCATCCTATGTAAGCAGATCTCCACGATCCTGAAAGAAGATAAAGGCGATCCAGCTCTTTTGACTTCAACTGACGACCGATCTGAGTGGCGCCTGCCACTCCTTTATCCTCATTATGGGCAATTCTCAATATATCATTAATGAATGGACTGTTTTTCACTACAGGGACCACCCATTCACGAGCTATAGCAACAATATGGTCATTTTCGTGAGAATCCCGACAATGCGCGAGGAAAGGAAGGGCCATGACAGCATCTCCCACCCAATTGGGAATGTAGACACCGACGTTCATCTTTCGCCTCCACCCACATGTTCTTCTATAGCATTTACAAGACGAGCAGACGCCTTTCCATCCGTACGGTACAGGTAACGCTCCGCTGCCTTTTTCCTCGCCTCAGACATGCTGTCTGGATTTTTCACTGTTTCACTTACTACAGCCTCCAGCTCTTCCGGGTGGTTAAGATGTTGAGTGAAATTGATTTTCTCAGTCCGTGCTAGATCGAGCCGCTTCCGCAAACGGGATTTCAGGATTCGGTGCTTAAATCGTGGTTTGTAGAAGGTCGTCTGAATTATGGGCCGATCCAGGGCCAGATATTCAAAGAGTGTCGAAGAAATATCAGAAAGAAGCATGTCCGAGACCGAATAGTAGGGAACAATATTGTAATCTTCCCGGGTAACAAGATAAATACCCTCACCTGAAATCTGTTTGGCCTGTTCACTGTGATACCTGTAACGGCGCTTGCTCCAACTGAATCCGTGCAACTTGATGATAACATTCACCTCCTGAGCCAGGCCTAATAGCTTAGGCAACACCTGTTCCACCGATGAGGGGTAGAATGTTGGTGCGTAAAGAAGCGTTGGGCGCTCTGGAGAAAGGTTAAGAGTTTCAAGGAATTGGCTATTTTTTTGTGAGTCCGTTGAAGCGAGAGGATCTATCTTAGTATAACCTGTAAGAACAAGATTTGTCTCTCCCCTCCTAGTCAATTCATCGTATCGCTCCTGACTTTCAACGGTCCTGATATTGATCCGTGGCGAATTGTCCCTGTAATAACTCTCTTTCAGGCCGATGCCATGATAAACCATCACCGCCACCGTATTGTCACTCACCACTTTCTCCAGCATGCCGGGGATACCAACAATAACCACATCAAACTTTCTGCTCCTCAGTTCTGCTTGTCGTGTCGCTTCATTATCACCATCAATGAATTCAATTCCTACTGATTCAACTGCCTCACAGAGGTGACGGCGTTCAAGATCGTTAATGATGTGCGGTATGGATGCCGAAAGAAAATATCCACTCCTTTGCTGAAACTCCTCAATAATCGGTAGAAAATTGGGGAGGTAATAGAGATGGTGGCATTCAAATAGAATGGAGGTCATTAGCGATTCCAGATATCGTTATCAAGTAGATTAAATGTAACGCAGCGGAACTTATAAACATTGAATCACTCCTCAAAACGCACCTATCTTCAAGTCCATGCGTCAGTCAAATGAGATAAGGCCAATCTTCATCGCTGGAAGTGAACGTTCCGGTACAACACTTTTGCGCCTAATGCTTCACACCCATCCTCGCATCGCCATCCCACCTCAGACAAAATATTTGAGGAAACTTTACAAACGACGGCTGTTATTCGGGAACCTTCAGAAAGAAAAGAATCGAGAAAAACTTGCGGAGTGGTTCTTGGATCATTTCGATAAAAGCACGAAACTGAACGATCTTGAGATCGATCAAGATTCTGTAAAGAAAGGGATATTGGAATCAAAGTCACTCGGTGCCGCCCTGGCTGTCCCGTGGATTTGCTACGCACAGGAACACGGGAAAGAGCGGTGGGGCGACAAACGACCGTACTACATCCACCATATGGAGAAGCTCAGACAGCACTATCCTGATGCACAGATCATTCACCTTATCAGAGATCCTCGTGATGTTATTGCTTCACTCAAAAAAATGCCCTGGTGGAATAACAGCCTGAACTACTCTGCCCTCAACTGGAAATTAGCCATACGGCACGGCATAAATGCGCGAATGAACACCAAACTGGATGAATATTTGGAGCTTCGGTACGAGGATCTTCTGGCCGAGCCCGAAAGAGAACTCCAGCGTGTTTGTCAATTTCTGGGTGAAACCTACGATCCGGCCATGCTTCAATTTCAGGAAATTTCTCAGCAAGCAGTCCCCGACTATAAGATGGATTGGCACTCAGCAACGCGAGAACCGCTAAACGCAAGTTCTGTAGGAAGGTGGAGAAAAGATCTTTCCACAGAAGAAATTTCTATTGTGGAATGGGCTACTGGTGAAGAGATGGTTCAATTGGGCTACACTCTCTCAAAGGCTCAGGAGCCGGATTTTCAATCGCGGAACCGTTATGAAAGAGAAGCACGGACCTTCAAAACCCGACAGCGACGACTCGAAATTACCGATTCCATTTTTTCTTTCTTCTACAGGTGGGAAACGGATTACAGGATGGGATAATTCATTCGCCGAACTTCACCCACGCCTGCTGGAGATCTTCTGCCGTATCGATCTCGCACCACTCGCTTTCATCGAACTCCACACACTTCAGCGTTAAACTTCCGTCGTCAACTGCATCAGCGATGGCCTGCTCATAATAAACATTACGTTCGCCCTTCTGAAGAAGACGATTAAGCCGCGGCAAAACTTTGTCAAAAAATGAATCGAATGAAAAGTTATACGCATTGACTGTCTTGTAGAGTTTACTAATATCCTCTGGACGATTAGGCGTTGTCTTCAGATAGAACTTTTCAACCAAATTATCAGAAGCTGTGGTCACTACCGTACCGTCCATCCCATACCTGAAACTGTCTACAGCCATCCGGTTATGGCCCAACAGTCCATCCAGCATGCCATCAGCGAAAAATAGGTCGCCTTCCAAAAGTAGAAAGTCTTGTTTCAGAAAATCAGTTGCAAGCGCTAGAGAGACAACATTGTTGGTCGTTTCCCACTCTTCGTTTTCCACATACGTGATGGCGAGATTGCCATAAGAGTTTCCCACCGCGTCTTTGATTATGTCCGCCTTGAAGCCTACCACCAGAATAGCTTCTTCTGTGTTTAATTTGTCCAGCTGATTCAGTAATCTCAGTAACAGCGGTTCTCCCGCTACTTCAACCATGCATTTTGGGACCCTCTCAGTATAGACTCCTAAACGACTGCCCGCACCAGCGAGAAGAACTACAGCTTGTTTATGTCCAGTCAATTATTCAGTTCAGGTGAGATGATGGCTCCATCGTCTTTGGTATAATCCCACTCTTTAACCGGAGTCCGCCAGTCACCGTAACGGAAGGTGAGATAATCTTCAACATCTTTCGGGACGGTATAATCCTTATTTCGAAAGGTGATCACTTTTGTTTCATCATAGAAATGAGCCGGAACGGATTTCTTTGTATAGAGCTTGGGCCCGCCGCACGACCAGACGTAATCATTGTCTTGGCGCGTTGCGATGAAACAGTCCATGGTCACCTTCCCTTTTTTCAGGAAACCAGCTTTCTGGAAAATTTTAACTATTCTCTTTTCACCTTTTTTCAAAGGTGGGTCGATGAACTCCTGACGACGTATCC
This sequence comes from Fidelibacterota bacterium UBA2125, assembly GCA_002329125.1. GTDB lineage: Bacteria > Fidelibacterota > Marinisomatia > Marinisomatales > S15-B10 > UBA2125. The sequence goes on from DCXX01000113.1 coordinate 7,707, forward strand.
GGGCAAGATAGCCTGCGAACCGAATTCTCCACATTGCCCGGGGGAGTTTTTTCACATCTGGACGAAAGATGCGCAGATCAAGGTCTGTATCCCACGGCAAGAGCCTCTCTTCCCTCACAATTCCTAAAAGCGTTCCGGCGGTGAGGCAATACTTGATGCTGCACTGCTCAAAGATCTCCGTTACAGTCTCCAATAATTGGAGAGCTGACTCTGCATTTTCACCCTCCAGTCTGTGCGGTGTTCCCAAAACTAACTGTTCAAAAAATCTTTGATAGAAGCAACAATCCTTTTTGCAGCTTTCCCATCGCCGTAAGGATTATCGCCATCCCATTCAGGTGAATCGTTTGCCCAGGAGAAATTACTTTCGATGTCAGCACCCACAGTAAGTGCGAAACCGGCCTCCACCCCTTCTGGCCGCTCCGTCTGATCACGACACACCAATACCTTTTTCCGAAATGCGGCACACTCTTCCTGAATGCCGCCCGAATCTGATATCACAAAGCGAACCTCGCTTAAAAGTCTGAGTAACTCCTCATAAGATAACGGCTCAATGACTTTAACTGATCTAAGAAGATCCCGGTGTTTCACTACTTCCGGATTAGGATGCATGGGAAAGATGAATTCCAAATCACTGTTAGAAGATGCAAGGTGTTCGATCTGCTGAAACATCCCCGCCATTGTTTCACCAAAGTTTTCCCGCCTGTGAAGCGTTATTAAAATCTTATCTCCGTATTTCACTGGAAAGTTGTACTTCAGGCAAGCATCCACCACTGTGTTGCCGGTAACAACAGTACCGTCACACCCTTCTGCTTCGAGATTTTCTTTTGCAGCGGTGGTGGGTGCCCAGTTGAGCTGTGCGACCCTTGAAATGAGTTGGCGGTTCAGCTCCTCAGGAAACGGCGCATTTAGATCGTGAGTCCTGAGGCCCGCTTCTACATGCCCCACAGAAATACGCTGGTAGAAAGCGGTGAGGGCCACTGCCGCCGCTGTTGTGGTGTCCCCTTGAACCACTACCAGCCGGGGAGTTTCGCTCATTAAAAGGGGCTCTGTTTCAGCCATGACGCGCTGCATTACATCCCCTGGCGACTGCCCTTTTCGCATGATGTCCAATCGAACATGGGGCTCGGGGAGTAAATGCGCCACATCTTCAAACAATTCATCATGCTGGCCTGTAAAAAGTGTTTTAAAAAGGATTCCCTCAGCCGCCAGTGACTCAATTACCGACGAAAGTTTGATCACCTCCGGGCGTGTACCGAAGCATACGAGTACATCTGTTCTTTCTTTTGGCTCAGTCAACAGTCTCTCCAAAAATTTCACCAAACTGAACTTCATAGAGTTGTTTATAGTGCCCCTCATTCTCAATTAATTCCTCATGCGTACCTGTTTCCACAATTTTTCCTCTACTGAGAACAATTATTTTGTCCGCGTTCACCACTGTAGAGAGCCGGTGAGCAATGACAAAAACAGTACGATCCTTCATCAGCTTTTCAATGGCTTCCTGCACCTTTTTTTCAGACTCGCTGTCCAGAGATGAAGTAGCTTCATCCATGATAAGAATGGGCGGATTCTTGAGGAGCGCTCTTGCAATTGCAAGCCTTTGCCTTTGTCCTCCCGAAAGTTTCACCCCCCGGTCCCCTATGACTGTTTCAAATCCATCAGGCTGTTCCTCGATAAAACTAAGGGCATTAGCGGCTTCAGCTACTGCCCGGAGCTTTTCTTCAGATATGCCTTCCTGACCATAGACGATATTTTTAGCGATCGTATCATTGAACAGAATGGTTTCCTGCGCAACAATACCCATTAGATCGCGGAGAGATAGCTTCTGTATGGATCGAACATCTTTCCCATCAAGCTTAACCGAGCCTTGAGTCACATCGAAAAAACGAGGAATGAGATCAGCAATAGTCGATTTTCCGGCACCACTCTCACCCACAACTGCAACAATCTGCCCTCGCTTGATCTCAAAGGAAATACCCTGTACCACATCTCCTTCACCATCATCATAGGTAAAATGCACATCCTCGAAAGAGATGGCTCTTTCAAATACGGTAACCTCTTCAGCGTCCGGAGCATCGTTGATAGTTGATTCTGTATCCAGAATGGAGTAGACACGTTCCGCTGAGGCGAGAGCTGTCTGCATATCCGCATTGACAGTGTTCAGACTTTTGATGGGATTCAGGATAGAGAATAGCAATAGAATAAAACGTATGAAATCCTCCGGTTCCATAGAACTTTTGATGAGAACGTCCTGACCGCCCAGCCAGAGGAGAATGACACCCATAGTAACACCGATCATCTCTGTCACAGGTGATGAGGCAAGCCGTACGCTCATCTGGCGCTTTTGGAGACGGTAGTACTTCGCCGTCTCTCCCCGAAATTTCAGCTTCTCGGTCTTTTCCATGACAAACGCCTTCACAACCCTGATGGCACCAAGCACTTCCTGAAGAATGGATACAATACCGGCAATCTGCTTTGATGATCGTTTCGCCTTACGGCGAATACTTCCGCCCACCCAAACCATCATTGTTACAGCAGCTGGAAGAATCAGCATAGCGGCTAGTGTGAGCTTCCAGTTTATTAGGAATAAGAGTGTAAAAAATGTGAGTATGTTGATGGGTTCCACAAGAAGTTTCTGGAAGCTGACGGAGAAAGTCCTCCGCATGGTGGCCACATCGTTCAGAACGATAGATGTGAGATCACCGGAACGGGTACGATCGAAGAAAGAAAGGGAAAGGGAAGCAAGATGGTCAAAAAGAGAATTTCTCAGATCGGTGATAACTTTGATCTGCATGAGCCCGGCAAAGAAATTCTTTAGATAGAGGAAAATATTTTTCAGAAAAAAAATAAAGAAAATTGAAAGACACAGTTTCTTGAGAGTCCCCAGGGCCGTAGTGTCTAAAATCAACCTGTTGGTCCACATCTTCAGTGTCTCGTTCACTGTTTGCTCAGAAGCGGAGAGAAGTTCAGCCTGATTATTCAGAAGTGTTTCGAAATCGGTGAGGATATTGCTGATAAAAGAGGCAGTGAGCCAGATGGAGAGGGAATTGAAAAAGACAAAAACCACCGAGGACAGAATGGAAACAAGCAAAAGAAGCCAGTGGGGTTTGGCGAGTATGAGGACGCGTTTAAACATAAAGGAAGATGTTGGGATTAATCAGGATTACAGGCTACGCCTGACCGCTGATCCGACTTTTGGGCCATACATTACAGAACTAACCCGCCTAGAGGAAGTTTCCTCACATCTGTCATATATGACAAATCTATTACTTGATAAGGAAGAAATCATTACTTTTGCGTGACACGATGCGAGTAGGAAAAAGAAGAATAATCGTAATTGGCGACCGTGTTCTGATACGGCCTGATGAATCGGCGGAAAAATCCCCGGCGGGGCTCTACCTTCCACCTACGGTAATGGAAAAAGAGGACGTCTGGGGCGGTGTTGTGGTTGAAGTGGGTCCGGGGCTCCCGGTTTCCGATCCAAACAGAGTAGAGGAAGAGCCTTGGAAAACTGAAATGGAGAATGTTCGTTACATTCCCCCTCAGGCCGAAACAGGAGATTACGCCCTTTTCCTGAAAAAAGCTTCTGTGGAGATCAACGTGGAAGAAAAGAAGTACCTCATTGTTCCACAAGCAGCCATACTCGTCATCATCCGCGAGGAACTCACCTCTTAGGTTTCCGAAACAGTTTCAGAATTTAGATGCTAATTCAACCAACCTGTTAAAAGGCCACCTGTACCATTGAATGAGATAACATTTAAAGATTTTGGAGAAAAAGGTAACTGGATCGGTGGGTGTGATGCTGCTTCAGCTTCATCCCAGAATTTGGATGTGACCACACCGTACTGGGGAAAGAAGATTGCATCAATTCCCCTCTCAGTCGGTGATGACCTTAACGCCGCTGTTAAAGCCGCCAGAAAAGCTTGGCCAGCCTGGCTAGATACACCTGTTGGAACAAGAACCCAGGTTATGTTCCAACTCAAATCACTCATGGAGCGAGATTATGAAGAATTAGCTGAACTCGTGGCTCTGGAAAATGGCAAAACCATACCGGAAGCAAAAGGGAGCATCGACCGTGGTATAGATGTAATCGAATTCGCCACCTCCTTCACAAACGTCCTGAGAGGTGAAGTGTTGGCTGTATCAAAAGGCGTCAGCTGTGAATCGTTGTACGAACCGATAGGTGTTGTAGCAGGTATTACACCGTTCAATTTCCCTGTTATGGTCCCATTATGGATGATCCCCATCGCCATTACAGCGGGCAACTGCTTTATCCTCAAACCGTCAGAACAGACACCTCTTTCAGCCATGAAGATGGCTGAACTGATGGGTGAAGCGGGGCTTCCCTCCGGTGTTTTCAGTGTGTTAAACGGCACCAGAGATGCCGTGGAGGCCATTACCGATCATCCCAACATTAAGGCTGTGGCTTTTGTTGGATCTTCGAAAGTTGCTGAAATTGTTTATAGTCGAAGCACTGCAAACGGCAAACGGGCACTATGTCTTGGCGGTGCAAAAAATCACCTTATTGTTACTCCAGATGC
>DCXX01000036.1:0-7385 GCA_002329125.1 Fidelibacterota bacterium UBA2125
ATCTTTTACATCTACCTGTTCCGTGATGACAGGAGACGGGCACTAAAGGCTTTCTTGATTGCAGTGGTATGCCTTGTTCTTACCGATGCGGTGGCGGCACAAATTATTAAACCAATGGTAGGGAGAATCAGACCGTCTCATGAAATGGCTGATATGGTTAGGCTCCTTGTAGGAAGAGGAGGAAAATACAGTTTTCCATCAAACCATGCTGCTAACAGTATGGCGTTTGCTATAGTTACAGGCTTTTTCTACCCGAAAATGAGACGATGGTTATTTATTATTCCAATCCTTGTGGGATTCAGCAGAGTTTACGTGGGCGTTCATTATCCGGGTGATGTAATAGCGGGTGCTTTCTTTGGTTTTATGGTTGCGAATTTCGTACTTCATATATTTTCACTTTTTGTTGTTAATTTCTCTATCATTAAGAAAATTCCAATGTTCAGTGGGGGCACTGATTCTAGTAACAATGAATAATATGGTTGAACTAACACGGGCAGCTATTATAAAGCTTAACGCAATACTACTAATCTCTATTCTCTCCCTGTTACATGCAGTTCCAGATGAGACTACTATTCAAAGATCTGAACTTATAGATAATCCGCAAAGAAAATCAGCTTTTACATATCAAGTCCATTCAGCATTAAAGTATTATAGATTGCCTTATTCAGATGAAAATACTTCTTTCCGCAAAGCGGAAAGCAACAACACAGTTTTTAGAATTTCTTTAACATCACGAAGAAACAATTTTGAGGAGGTTGTAATCTTGGGGTTCTCCTGTGTTGGTAAGGTAATGCAGCGTGAAATGTATAAAGAACAGAAATCTGATTATGTGGCACTACTTCCATCTATTGTTACAGTTCATTGCACCATTCCAGTTGGCCGGGACGGATCTCAGCTTACTGCTTCAACCAGTTCTGTGGTTTTGAGGAATTTTGTGGAAGGAACAATTACTGCAAGTGAATTCTGGGATGAAATAACAAATTCAGTTGAGTATGTTTCCGAAACCCAATATTTAAATAAATCACCAGCAATATTTGTTACTGATGTTGAATACGAAAATCTTATTGCGGCAAGAATTGCTCTAGAAAATCAAAATAACCCCCGGTCAGCTAATCTTATATCAATGGCATCCAAAGCTAAATATGTTTGGGGCCTCCAGGCTAAGGTTGAATCCTTGCTCATGGACCATATGAAAACAAAACATATGGATCTTATGGTTGCTGTTATGGGTAAAACGCCAAATGATGAAGAAATGCTACGACTTGGTAGATTGGTTTTTTTACATGTACAAAAGCCGCAGAATGAGTTAATAGAAACTCATACCGGTGATTCTCTCCGTTATGTCTGGGGTGGCGGGTCATATCCAAAGGCCATAGATCAATATTATGATGAATACTACGAGCGTACCAATTTGCCTAGGCCCAGAAGAAGAATTGACTGACGCTGCATTCCTTCGGGGCAATTTCCTTATCCTAATAGAACAATTGAAATGGTGCCATGACTTATTAACCAAGGGTTTTCCAAGTCTTTTTAGGCAAATGCATTTGAATGACGTCTATCTTAACACACCTCCATAACTGATAGCAATTTGATAATTCCTGCCATTAATAATCATTGGATTGCGGAAGTAGGTTCAGGACATGGTTTAAACACAGACCAGCATTGGGAAAATATGTTGCTGACCTGATCAATGAAAAGACTAAGCCTGATAAAAATTGGCTGTTAATGAACAGTCATATAATTCTAGTGGCTGGCTTCATCTTTACTTCCTTTTTCTATTTTTTCCCCCATTTTTGCCTAAATTAATCCTCCTTGGTAGTTTCATGGACTATGTGGGGTAGTTACCAAGATAATTCACATAAAGGAGTGAGCATGAAAACAACAAAATACCTTCTTTTTTCCATATTGACCGTAACGTTCCTATCAGCACAAAACCGAAGAACTCTTGAACCTGCACCTGATCGAAGTGAGGGTGATGGTCCACATAAAAGACTAATAATTAGAGGTGGCACGTTGATCGATGGTACAGGTGCACCTCCTCGTGGCCCAGTGGATATCGTGGTTGAAGGAAATAAAATTACCCGGGTTGCTAGCGTTGGAACACCTTTTATTGAAATCGATGAAGAAAGACGCCCCAAAGATTCTACTTATGAAATTGATGCCCATGGAATGTATATAATGCCAGGATTGATCGATTTACATGTTCATACAGGAGGAGTACCCAAGGCACCTGAAGCTGAATACGCTTATAAACTGTGGCTTGGTCATGGAATTACCACGGTCAGAGGCGTTCCTTTTACGAATTTTGATTTGTCTTTAAGTGAGAAAGAAAGGAGTGCAAAGAATGAAATTACTGCACCCAGGATGTTTTCCTATCATCGTCCAGGCTCAGGTTCAGATGATTGGAAAGAGGGATCAGTAAATGATCCTGAAACAGCGAAAAAATGGGTGAGATATATTTCTAGAAAGGGGGCCGATGGTATGAAACTAGGGTCCTATCCACCTAATATTATGGCTGCCCTACTTGATGAAGCTAAAAATCAAAATCTTGGGTCAACAGCCCACCTAGCTCAATCTGGCGTGGCTCAAATGAATGCTTTGGATGCTGCACGACTCGGTTTGGGCACGGTGACACATTTTTATGGTCTTTTTGAATCAATGTATGAAGCAAATGATGTTCAACCCTGGCCAGTTAATATGAATTACAATGACGAACAACATAGATTTGGCCAAGTAGCCAGACAATGGAATCTGGTAAAGCCAAGAGGAAAAAAATGGAACGCATTATTAAATGAATTCTTAACACTTGATTTAACCCTCGATCCTACAATGACGATTTATGCCGCAGGGCGTGATGTAATGCACGCCAGAAATGGGGATTGGCATAAAGAATATACCTTGCCATCAATGTGGGACTTTTACACCCCTAGCCGGGAAAGTCACGGCGCTTACTGGTTTTATTGGACAACTTGGGATGAAGTCGCCTGGCGTAATTTCTACCAAGTCTGGATGATGTTTCTCAATGATTACAAAAATATGGGGGGGAGGGTTACAACAGGATCAGATTCGGGATTTATCTATAAACTGTATGGATTTGGTACCATTGAAGAATTGGAACTTCTTCAGGAGGCTGGTTTTCATCCGTTAGAGGTAATACGCTCCGCTACAATGTACGGCGCCGAGACACTTTATAAACCGTTGGGGAAATCCATTGAGTTTGGAGTCATCCGCTCAGGAATGCTGGCGGATATGTTGATTGTTGATGAAAATCCCATTGCTAATCTTAAAGTTCTTTACGCTACCGGTGCTGTCAAACTTAATGATGATATCGGAGAGGTTGAACGAGTAGGCGGTGTGAAGTATACAATAAAAGATGGAATTGTTTATGACGCTCAAAAGCTTCTCGAAGACGTTAGGAAAATGGTTATAAAACAGAAAAGGGAACAGGGGGACAGAATCCTGCATTAGCAGTTGTCTTGTGAAGTATTCTTCACTTATTATTACCGGACTGCTTTATTCCAATCTATTCTTATACGCACAGGGATACACTTCCGGCGGAATACTTCATCCCAACCAAGCTTCCTATGATGTTACATATTATGATCTCAGTTTCCATATAGATCCGGAAAAAAAATTTCTTAAAGGAACAACAAAAGCATATATAAATATTCTTGAGAAAGTCGACAGTCTCAAGTTTGATCTGGTGAATGCATTTACGGTGCGAGACGTCAAGGCAAATGAACGACGAGTGTCGTTTAATCATAAAAATGACGTTCTTTGGGTAGATATACCTCCCTATATCAAGGGCAAATCATCTATAATCCAAGTAAAATATGATGGGCATCCTCCAACCGCCGTCAACCCTCCATGGGACGGCGGATTTACCTGGGAAAAAGATGGTGACGAAAATCCGTGGATAGGGATGTCCTGTGCTAACGAGGGAGGAAAAGTGTTCTTTCCATGTAAGGACCATCCATCCGATCGAGCAGACAGCATGGCTATTTCAGTTACTGTTCCAAAAGGATTGTCTGTTGCTTCCAACGGAATCTTATTAAATGTATTTGAAACTGATAATGGATCAACCTATAACTGGAAAACACGTTATCCCATCGCAAACTACAATATCAATTTTACTATTGGTGTTTTTGCAAAAGTGCAAAAGGAATTCACCTCTTTTTCCAAAAGAAAAATGCCCGTTATTTTCTACGTGCTTAAAGAAAATGAAAATAAGGCTTCAGCTCATCTGGATATGGCGATGAAGATGATCCGCTCTCATGAAAATTATTTTGGTGAGTATCCATTCATAAATGAAAAGTTCGGTCTTGTGGAAACACCATACCTTGGAATGGAACATCAAACCATTAACGCTTATGGAAATCAGTTTCGTTACACAGAACTAGGTGGGGAACCTGTTGATTGGCTTCTCCTGCATGAATTGGGGCATGAATGGTGGGGAAACAAGGTGAATGCTGCCGATTGGTCTGATTACTGGATTCACGAAGGAATATGTTCCTACGCCGACGCTCTCTATCATCGGGAACTGGCTGGGGAAGAGGGGTATCACAAAAAAATGGCCAATGCAAGACACGGCATCCAAAATGTGAAGCCGATTATTCCAAAACGAAATGCAAGCACTGATGAGGTCTATCAGGGAGACATCTACGGCAAGGGATCGTATATGATGCACTCATTGCGCTATATAATGGGGGACAGACGATTCTTTCGAGTATTGAAGGAATTCGTTACAAACAATAGATACACCTACAAAAATCTCGTGTTAGAAAAGGATTTTACCTCACATTTCAGTGACAACGCTAGTCAGGATCTGAGCCCATTCATCCATATGATGCTTTATACCACTGATCTTCCTACAGCTATAATTAAAAAAGTGAAACAGAATCGTTACGCTTTGAGCGTTGAATCAGCCGGAATGAAACTGCCTGTTGAGGTAAAAATTGGGGATAGAATTCGAACTATTACTCTCAGTTCAGATCCGGTAATTGTAAGAGCATTAGAAAAGCCAGTTATTGATCCCAATCACTGGTATTTATGGAGGCGTGATTTCGATGAAAAAATTGACCATTAGCATTACTTTCCTTCTTCTTTTTTATGCCGGGTGTGTAGCACCTCCTCAGAGCGTCTCTACTGAAGTTACCTCTACTGAAGAAAGTATTTTCGCTTCCTCAAAATGGGATTATCCCGTAACAAGAAAAGTTGATGTTACTGATAATTATCACGGAAAAGTAGTGAGGGACGAATACCGCTGGCTTGAGGATGACAATTCTGAAGAGACGGCATCCTGGATTACAGCACAGAACGAAATGACTTTTGGTTATCTGGATAAAATTCCATTCAGGAATAGAATCAAAGATCGCTTAACCGAATTATGGGATTATCCCAAGTATGGCACCCCATTTAAGGAAGGAGGAAAGTATTATTTTTTCAAAAATGATGGTTTGCAGAACCAATCTGTACTCTATGAACAAGATGAACTAGATAGTAAAGCAAGATTGGTTATTGATCCTAACTCTTTCTCTGAAGATGGGACCATTGCCTTAAGTGGCCTTTCATTTTCTCATGACGGACGTTATGTTGCATATGGGAAAAGCTTTTCTGGCTCAGATTGGCGCCAATTCTTTGTTCGAGATTTAGAGACAGAAGAAGATTTATTTGATCATCTCAAATGGATAAAGTTTACTGGTATAGCATGGAGGGGGGATGGATTTTACTACAGTCGATACCCTGAACCAAAAGAGGGAGATGAGCTGAAGGGACTCAGCCAGGCTTCAGCTATTTATTTTCACAAACTGAAGACTGATCAATCTGAAGATATCCTCTTCTATGAAGAACCTGAGAATCCACTGATGTATAAAACTCTTTCGATCACCGAGGATGAACATTATCTCATCTTGAGCAGATCAATGGGAACTCACGGAAATGCAATATCAGTGATGGATTTAACTGCTAACAACGAAAAATGGATGAGCGTTATATCAGACTTTGAGGGAGAGCATTCAGTAGTTGACAATATCGATAACAGATTACTGGTTCTGACAGACAGAAATGCTTCCATGAATCGACTTGTATTTATTGATCCGGTAAATCCAGATGAATCAAACTGGAAAGATATTGTACCAGAGAGTAATGACAAGCTTTCCAGTGCGACAGTTGTAAACGGTAATATAGTTGCAAGATACATGGTAGATGTTGCCAGTCAAATAAGAGTATATAATATTGAGGGAAAATACATCAGGAATATTGAGTTGCCCGCCATGGGATCGGCCGGCGGCATATCAGGGGAGAGGGATGATTCGGAAATGTTCTTCAGCTTCTCATCCTTTGCTTATCCACCTACAACTTTTCGATATGACATGGAGGACGATTCACTTTCAATCTTCCGAGAAACTATACTCATGTTTGAGCCCAATCAGTATACTACCGATCAGGTTTTTTACAGTAGCAAGGATGGCACAAAAATTCCCATGTTTCTAACATATAAAAAAGGATTGAAGAAAGACGGATCCAATCCAACATTACTTTATGCATACGGCGGTTTTAATATCAGTCGAACTCCCGGTTTCAGTTTAAGCAATATAGTACTTCTTGAGAACGGAGGGATCTATGCTTCGGCAAATATCCGGGGAGGTGGCGAATACGGCGATGCTTGGCATCGTGCAGGTATGCTAGCAAACAAACAGAATGTGTTTGATGACTTTATTTCAGCAGCTGAATATCTGATCAATAATAACTACACTTCTTCTAATCATCTAGCCATTAGAGGAGGATCAAATGGAGGTCTTCTTATCGGAGCTGTATTAAATCAACGGCCAGAACTCTATAAGGTAGCATTCCCTGCAGTTGGGGTTATGGATATGCTGAGGTACCACAAATTCACGGTCGGTTGGGGATGGGCCGTTGAATATGGAAGCAGCGATAACTCTGATCATTTTAATTTTCTTTATTCCTATTCACCCCTTCATAATATCCGTGCGAATGGTAATTATCCCGCTACCCTCGTAACTACAGCCGATCATGATGATCGCGTGGTTCCTGCTCACTCATTCAAATATGCAGCTACGCTACAGGAAAAAAACAGGGGAAATCCTGATCCTTTATTGATTCGAATTGAACATAAGGCTGGCCATGGGGGTGGCAAACCGACTGCGAAAAGGATCCAGGAGGCCGCCGATATATGGAGCTTCATGTTCTATAATATGGGTATAACTCCAAAGTAATATTTTTTTATTTAAGGATAAGCATACTTGGCTCGTTGTGTCCGTTTTTATGATTATTGTCTATCCTCAAACTAGTGGCCAGTATGGATAAGAAACTGTTCATTTTTTTCCCGTTTGCACTGTGGCTCATTTATGTCATCTTCCTAAGCG
>DCXX01000036.1:7798-17285 GCA_002329125.1 Fidelibacterota bacterium UBA2125
ACGGCTGCACACCAAGTTGAAGGTGGATGTACAAACAATTGGTCGGCCTGGGAGAATTCCACCGATGAGAACAATAATCCTAGAATTCAAAATGATGAAAAATCCGGAATTGCCTGCGATCACTGGAACCGATACATAGATGATATTCAATTGATAAAGGACCTTGGAGTTACCTCCTACCGATTTTCGATTGAATGGAGCAAGGTTGAACCGGAAGAAGGTCACTTTGATGCCACCGCTATGGAACACTATAAAAATGTCTGTATTGCACTAAAGGAATCAGGGATTACACCTGTGGTGACATTACATCATTTCACACATCCAATATGGTTTGAGGAAAAGGGTGCTTTTGAGAAGAAAGAAAACCTTAGTTATTTCGTACGGTATTCAGAGCATGTTTTCGATGCATTGAATGAATATGTGGGATTGTGGTGTACTATTAATGAACCAGCCGTTTATACGTATCAGGGATATTTCAATGGTCTGTGGCCACCTGGGAAAACAGATCCACAATTAACGGGTGAGGTACTTAAAAACCTTATGGAAGGACATGTCCGTGTTTACAAAGCACTGAAAGCGAGGGCAGATGGTAACGCGGCGAATATCGGCATCGTAAAAAATATTTTTCCCTTCGATCCTTACAACCGTTGGAATCCCTTGGACTGGATGGTGACCCGGATACTGGACAATGTTTTTAACAATGTGGCTCTTGAGTTTTTGACATCAGGTATATACAATTATTCTATGCCTACCATGGCTAAGGTTATATATGAAAACCCAGATGCCGTCGGTACACTAGATTTTATCGGAATGAACAACTATTCACACCAGCGTATCAATTCGCATCTCAATCCGAATCAGTTTTTCACCATTGAGTTTTATCCTCATGAACCCATGACGGACATGAATTACCCCATATATCCGGAGGCCATTTACCGTTCCATAAAACGGGTTTCTGAACTGGGCGTGCCCATCTTCATCACTGAAAATGGGATCGCGGATGCAAAAGATGACAGAAGGGCCCTTTATATCGATCGTTATATACGTGCTGTTGCCCGTTCCATTCAAGAAGGGTTTGACGTGCGAGGCTACTTCTATTGGTCTCTCATGGATAATTTTGAGTGGTCTGAAGGATACGATATGAAATTTGGTTTGTACAAAGTGAACTTCCAGACACAAGAACGGAGACTCAGGGACGGTTCTCGCAGATTTATTGAAATCGTTAGTGCGTCAAAGAATGAATAGAACAACTCCCCTCCATAAAACTGTTTACATTCTGCTTATTTTTTCTTTTGTTCTTCTTTCTGCGGAGGAGCGAAAGAGGGCCCGAGATCTTGGAATAGAAATAGGGATCTTCCCAACGGGTGAATACAACAGTATTACGGATGTAACAGGCGTTAAAGTAGGGCACACCACCGTAATCCAGGGTGATAGCGTTCGGACGGGTGTTACAGTCATTTTGCCTCACGGGGGTGATCTGTTCAAAGAAAAAGTGCCGGCGGCCGTTTATGTCACTAACGGTTTTGGCAAACTGGTAGGAACCACACAGATAGAAGAGTTGGGCACAATTGAAACCCCCATTGCCCTCACAAACACATTAAACACCTTCTTGGTAGCAAATGCTATTATCGATTACATGATTTCCGTATCAGGACCCCTTCGATCAGTGAATCCAGTGGTTGGAGAGACTAACGATTCGGGACTGAATGATATCCAAGGCCGGCATCTGAACAGTGAGCATCTGTTTGAAGCTATTAAGAATGCTACTGGGGGACCTGTAAAAGAAGGTTCCATTGGTGCGGGTACCGGTACCCGGGCACTGGGCTTCAAAGGTGGAATTGGCACCGCATCCAGGGTATTGCCTAAATCTCTAGGAGGATATCGTATTGGAATACTGGTCCAATCCAATTTTGGGGGACTTCTTACCATAGATGGAGTACCTGTAGGAAAAGAAATGGGCAAGAAACCTTTTAAGAAAGAATTGACTATTGAGGATGAAGGATCATGCATGATTGTGATCGCTACGGATGCACCACTTTCTCCAAGAAACCTGAAACGGATGGCAAAACGGACAGCACACGCTTTCGGAAGAGTGGGTGCATATTCATCTAATGGCAGTGGTGATTATGCAATCGCATTCTCTACCGCTCTGGACGTCCGTCGAATTGCACGAGATCGCGATCAGATAGAATTTGAACTGCGAGAAGTGTATAACCGGCACATGAGCCCCCTTTTCCAGGCAGTTGTTGAAGCGACGGAGGAAGCAATTGTAAATTCATTGTTCAAGGCCACTACTGTAAAAAGCCGATACGGCCGATCTGAGGAAATACCGATTGAGGAGACAATCAAAATTTTAAATAAATATGGTAGAATTCACCATTAAAACCTTATTATGAGGATGCACAAGAATATGAACACCAGATTATATAAATTAAGCATTGTTGCCTTTGTAGTTGCTACTGTTCTATTCTCATCTGGTTATGGATCAAATAATCAAAGTAACGAAAATAAAAATAATTCGATCAACGGGTTGAAAAAATCTAAAAAAGAGTGGAAGGCTTGTCTTTCCCCTGAAGAATATCAAATTCTCAGGGAGAAAGGGACAGAAATGGCTTTTACAGGAAAGTATTATAAACACCAAGAACAAGGTGTTTACAAATGCTCCGGCTGCGGGACTGAATTGTTCTCATCAGAAACTAAATATGATTCCGGTTCAGGGTGGCCCAGCTTCTGGAAACCGATTGCTAATGATAAGGTTTCCAGCAAGACCGATATGAGCCTGTCCATGGTGCGTACAGAGATTCTTTGCAGTGGCTGTGGCGGTCACTTGGGCCATGTTTTTAATGATGGGCCCAAACCTACAGGAATGCGCTACTGTGTCAATTCCGTTTCTCTTGAATTTGAAGCACGAAATCCAAAATTTTCTAAACAGGGTGAACAGAAAGAAAATGAATAATATTAATGAAGAATAGACTTAACACTTATATATATGTCGATAAGTCTGTTCTTAAGGCGCTGCCCTATACCGGCATCTGAGTTTGCGTCTTTTCCTGTCACTTCTCCTCTTTTTCAATCAACTTAGCGCTCAAAACTATCAGAACTATGTGAAGGCCATGGCACGGGTCCATGCCGGTGACATCCCCGTTCCTTCAAAAATGGTCATGAATGTGGGCTCCCAAGTTTCATCGAAAACAGTTGTCTATGGTGAGAAAGATGGGAAAAAGCTTTCTGGATATTTGGCAACCCCTGGAAAGGATTCTACGAACCTCCCTAGCCTCCTTGTTATTCACGAATGGTGGGGATTGAACGATAATATCCGCTCTATGGCTGATCAGCTTGCGGCGGAGGGATATGTTGCCTTGGCGGTGGATTTGTACGATGGATCAGTTGCTGAAACATCGGTAGAAGCACGTACAATGATGTCAGGTGTGGGTAAAGATCCTATGGCCGCCAGAAAAAATCTTCAATATGCCTTCGATTTTCTGAAAGAGACATCCAAGGCTCCGAAGGTGGGAGTTGTAGGTTGGTGTTTTGGTGGAGGGTGGGCACTCCAGACATCCATATCATTAGGTAATAGGCTTGATGCGTGTGTCATTTATTACGGCAGGATCATTTTAGACAAAAAGAAACTTAGCTTAGTTCATGCACCGGTGCTGGGCATTTTTGGTGCTGAGGATAGCGGAATCCCACTAGACGATGTTAAAGCGTTCGAAAAAGTGCTGAAGAGCCTTAAGAAGGATGTGACAATTCATATTTACGATGGTGCTACCCACGCATTTGCGAATCCTTCCGGCCGGAATTACCAGGAAATTCCGGCAAAAGATGCATGGGCTAAAACATTACATTTTTTTGATAAGTATCTGAAGTCAAAGTAGTTTGGTTGGCATGCTTCCATACACCTTTTTCTCTGATATATATTTTTTCACTTATCTCTGCCTTCGCTCAGCGTTCTAAAGTTGCGATTGATTCTCTTTTTCCAGAAGCAACATCCCTGTTGGAATAATTGCAATATTTAATGAAGTTGTCGGTAAGAAAGGGACAGTAATGAAATCATGGATGATTTATGGTGCTAACGGGTACACCGGCCGGATCATTATAAATGTAGCAAGAGAGCTGGGAATGTTGCCCATTCTTGCCGGGAGAAATCGTGAACAGATAGTAGAGTTGGCATCCCAGCACAGTCTTGAGTATCGTCATTTTGATCTGAGTTCAGAGGAAACCGTCTGCCAGAATCTCTCTGATGTAGATATTCTTCTTAATTGTGCTGGTCCTTTTTCAGCCACAGCGGAAGTCATGATCTCCTGTTGTCTCCAGGCTACTACTCACTATCTTGATATTACCGGTGAAATTGATGTGTTTGAACATGCCCGGTCCTTGGATGAAGAGGCGAAAAATTCAAATGTTGTCATCTGTCCCGGCGTCGGTTTTGATGTAGTCCCAACAGACTGTCTCTCTTCACTTCTCAAGAATGAATTACCGTCAGCTGTCGAACTTTCACTCGCATTCCAGGCTGTTGCCAGCAAATTGAGTCCAGGAACGGCGAAGACGGCTGTTGAAGGTGCTGCCAAGGGAGGCCGTGTCCGAAAGAACGGGAAACTTCTGTCAGTGCCTCAGGCTTATGCATATCGTGATATCGATTTTGGAAAAGGGTTAAAGAGTGCTGTTTCTATTGCTTGGGGTGACGTCTCCACAGCCTATTACACTACTGGTATTCCTAATATTATGGTTTTCCTGCCAATGTCTACTAGAGGTATCAAACAGCTAAAGAAACGCCGGAAATACATGAGAATTTTACGCAGCTCTTTTATGCAAAATTTTCTTAAGCGGCGAATTGAAAAAAATATTAAAGGACAACCCGATAAAGAACGGAAAAAATCTAAGATGATAATTTGGGGTGAAGTGGTCAATGATGAAGGTGAGAATGTTACAGGTCGTTTTGAGACAGGAAACGGATATGACGTTACAGCAGTGGGTGCTGTTGAAGCAGTTGATTACTTATCAAATAATGATGCTGCTGGAGGTTTTTTCACACCTTCCATGCTAATGGGACCTGAAGTTTTGAATAAGCTTCCTGGATATACCGGGGTTGTGTTTGAGCACAAAAGGAAGAAGGATCATCATGAAAATCCGTGAAGCCTTACTTTTCATTTTTGTTATGTCACTCTTATACCTCTTTTTTTGGCCTGTACCAGTCAACCCAGTCGTTTGGAAACCGCCTTATTCGCCGGCCATGGAGGGTGTCTACGTCCCAAACAGCACTCTTTCCCAAGCGGAAATATTAGGCGAAGGCGATGGTATCGGGCCGGAAGATGTAGCAGTAGATGCTGAGGGTAATATTTATGCTGGTTTTGAAGAAGGTGTTATAATGCGGTACAAGCATGATGGTAGCGGCGGTGAGTCGTTTGCACAAACCGGCGGCAGGCCTTTGGGCCTGGACTTTGATACTGCCGGAAACCTCATTGTTGCAGATGCACTTATGGGGCTGCTATCCATTGATCCTAATGGACAGATCACAGTTCTTACATCAGGCGCGAGTGGAGTCAAATTTGGTTTTGCAGATGATGTGGATGTCGCAGATGACGGCACCATCTATTTTTCCGACGCATCTTCTAAAATAGGCATCACTGATTACAGGCACGATATAGTTGAACATCGTCCTTATGGTGGACTCTACGCTTATGATCCAATAAATGAGAGGACATATCTTGTAGAAGACCGAATGTTCTTTGCAAACGGTGTGGCTGTCAGCCCTGACGGTAATTTTGTTCTTGTGAATGAAACTAGCGAATACCGCGTCCGAAAGGTGTGGGTTAAAGGTTCGAAACAGGGTAGAAGCAAGATTCTCCTTGACGGTCTCCCAGGATTTCCAGACGGCATCTCTTCTAACGGTAAAGGGGTTTATTGGATTGCATTACCATCCAGGCGCCAGGCTATCATAGATAATCTTTCGGATAATCCGCTATTAAGAAAAATGATCCTACGCTTACCGGAAGCCATCCAACCAGCACCGGAAAGATATGGTTTCGTGCTGGGAATTGATGGAGACGGAAATATTGTTCATAATCTCCAAGATCCCTCACCTGAATCGTTTTCTCCCATTACAAGCGTTGAAGAACATGGTGGTATGTTATATCTTGGAAGTCTCACTTATTCAGGTTTTGCACGAATCAGGGCACCTGAATCTGAATAGCACAACTATTATATACCTGAAAGACGACACATCCTTCTAACTCAGTGATGGGTTTATATTGCGGGAATTCATTGAGTTGAACGAGAATGAATAGTGTCGCTAATGCAGTTTCAAGCAATTTGTTTAAGGATTCAATGTGCTTATTTTCCACTTAACCCTGAGTTATATCTATGAAGATTGCAGTTATTCAGCAGCACGCATCTACTGATAATCAGGATAACCTCACCAGAGGTCTTATTGCTACGGACAAAGCAGCGGAGATGGGTGCTAAACTGGCGGTGTTTGCTGAATTGGCATTCACGCGCTTTTTTCCTCAGAACCGCACGAACGAACCTGTCATACATCTTTCAGAAAAAGTGCCCGGACCCACCACTGAAGCATTCATGGAAAAAGCGAAAGAACACGGCATGGTTATTGTAATCAATCTTTTTGAAGAGGCTGACAATAAGACTTATGATTCATCACCAGTTATTGATGCTGATGGGGCGCTGCTCGGTGTTACAAGAATGGTTCACATTGCCGATTATGACTGCTTCTTCGAAAAGGACTATTATGCTCCGGGAGACCGTGGTGCACCTGTATATAACACTGCTGTCGGTAAGGTAGGTGTTGCTATCTGTTATGATCGTCACTATCCTGAATTCATGAGATCCCTGGGAGTGGATGGGGCCGATCTAGTCGTTATCCCTCAGGCGGGAACGGCGGGGGAGTGGCCCGATGGTCTATTTGAGGCGGAATTGAGAGTCGCTTCTTTCCAGAACGGCTATTATTGCGCTCTGGCGAACCGTGTTGGTGTTGAGGAGAAATTGGAATTTTCTGGTGAATCGTTCGTAACGAATCCTGCAGGAGAGGTGATTGCGCAGTCACCTGCCGGTGAAGATCATATTCTTATTGTTGACATTGATTTTAATCAAGTTGCTTCATCCCACGCCAGGAAACTGTTTTTTCGAGACCGCCGCCCTGAAGTCTATCCCCTTCATTTGAAAAAGTATGAAACTGATTAATTTCTTTCTTCTTGCTGCCTTTTGCCTATGGCTGGCCGGATGTGCTGCATTCACAGCCTACGGTCGACTTGAAAAACAGGCGCGCCAGGCATACCAGAGGGGAGACTATGACCAAGCGGTCTATGATTGTGCCTACGCACTGAGAATTAATCCAAGTTATGAGCCGGCGCAATTCTTAATACAGGACACGTTTAAAGCTGCAGTTATTGAACATAAGGCAAATCTGAACAACCTTTCTTCAAGTACAGAGAAATTTCGGTGGGACAAGATCGTGTCAGAATATAATGATCTTATAAAGCTTAATCAGACTATTGATCAATTGCCAGTCCTGAGGCACAAGGCAACTGGTGAATTAATCGTTTTTGAAACGACTGATTATTCCTTGCAAATGGATCCTGCAATACAGATGGCCGCCGAAACTCATTACAATGAAGGCATAACACTATCTTCAAGTAATGATCTCAAGATAAAAAAACAGGCGGCAAAAGAATTCAAGATGGCGCTGGGTTTCGTTGCTGGATACAGAGACGCATCTCAAAAATATGAAGAGATGCGACAGGCAGCTATCCTGCGAATGGCAATGATGCCTTTTGAGGACAAAACAGGGACTCGTCGAAAATACGGTTCTGTCTCTGAAGTGATTATGGATGATGTTGTCAGTTCTATTCTCCGTGACAATTCAGCCACAGAATTCCTTGAACTGATATCCAGGGAGAGACTGGAAGAGGTAATTGAAGAACAGGCACTTTCGCAAAGCGGTATTATTGATGAATCCATGGCAGTAGAAGTAGGCAAAATACTGGGGGTAACTGAGATCCTGTACGGAAAAATCACTCAAATTATTGTTTCTCCTTCAGAAACGACCCGGGATGTGCGCCGAGAAAAATCAAAAGTTGTTATCCGTCGTGAAAAATATATGGATGATGAAGGTAAAGAGAAAGTGAGGAAAATTTACGGTGAAGTAGAAGCTAAGGTAATTGTATTTAAACGATCAACCAGTGCCCGGATTCGAGGTTCCTACAACATTGTGGATGTCATGACAGCGCGAATCCTAAAAAGTGATTCTTTTGAAGAGTCATCAACTTCCCATGTCGAATGGGCGACATTTTCCGGAGATGAGAGAGCAATTTCATGGAACAGTCGCCAATTAACAAAAAAAGGTGAACAGCGAGTACCGGTTGAGGGTGAAATGGTCAACATGGCCGCTAAAAAGATTTCCACCTCTCTCGCCAAGTCCATCAAAAATTACGCCCGATAAGTACTCCTTCGGGCAGTTTCATTGTCTGATTCATCCATCCTTATTGTAGTCCCAGTATTCAATGGAGAAGAGTCCATTCTCCAACTGCACACTGCTCTAAATCAACTAAATATAGGACAGCATTTAATTATTGATGATGGAAGTATAGATGCCACAGCCCAAATTTTATACGATAACAGAATTCCCCACCTCAGTCACAAAACCAATCTCGGTAAAGGAGCAGCTATCAAGTCTGGGGCCAAGTGGGCTATTGAAAACAACTTCCTTTGGATCCTCACACTTGATGCGGATCAGCAGCATACACCATCATCAATTCCACTATTTATAGAAAAAATGAGAAAAGGGGTGATTCTTATTGGTCAACGGACTGATCTGAAGTCCATGCCTCTTCTCAGAGTTTTTTCTAACAAGATCACATCTCTTCTGTTATCAATCAGGACAAATAACCAACTCAAAGACTCCCAGTGTGGTTATCGCTTGATTCCACTCTCCCTTTTCAAGGAAGTCTCATTCAAGCAAAATGGATTTCAGTTTGAGAGTGAATTGTTAATTAAAGCATCTTATACAAATTACACGATAGAGCATGTCAATATTCCTACTGTTTACGGTTTCGAGAAATCTGCCGTGAGAAACATTTATGACACAGTTAAATTCGCCGCCATGTATTTCAATAGTTTTATCTGGTAGCATGTTTGGCTGGATGAACGTGTCAATGCGCGGGGTAGATATTTTATGGTAACGGGGCTATACCGTCAGCATAATACCGAATCTTACTTTAGTTTAAAGCATTTAAGATGAATAAGTTTAATTTGTTTATAGATCTTTTCGGGGGTTTTTTTCCTTTGGATTTATGAATTCGATCGCGATTGCACTAAGAGGAATGGCCATGGGAATGGCTGAAGTTGTACCAGGGGTTTCCGGGGGTACCATTGCTTTTATTACCGGTATTTACGAGCGTCTGATCAAGGCTATAAAGTCTATCCTCAGCCCCTCGATTATCCGATCGTTTCGGGAAGGAGGTTTGCCGGCCTTTAG
>DCXX01000057.1:0-5808 GCA_002329125.1 Fidelibacterota bacterium UBA2125
GTTTTCTGTACAAGAAGTTGTTCTTCAGAGTAGTTGAAATCCATTTAAGATAGCCTCTACAACAAGGGCCGAAGCTTCACCACCGCCGATACAGATAGCCGCCAAGCCCCGCTTCGCGCCCCTCGTTTTCATGGCATGGAGAAGTGTCACTAATATTCGTGCGCCACTGGCACCAATGGGATGACCCAGCGCCACTGCACCACCGTTTACATTTACAACATCGTGGTTGATGTCAAGTTCCTTCATGGCTGCCATGGCGACATTTGAAAACGCTTCATTGATCTCAAAAAGATCAATATCACTCATCTCCAGACCCGCCTTTTTCAACACCTTTTGAATAGCGCCAACGGGTGCTGTTGTGAACCACTCCGGCTCCTGGGCCACAGAGGCCTGTGCCAGGATTCGTGCCACCGGTTTGACCTTCAGTTCAGCACCCTTATTCTCATCCAGTACTACCAAGGCAGCCGCACCGTCATTGATTTTTGAAGCGTTGGCAGCGGTGACGGTCCCTTCTTTCCCAAATGCCGGTTTGAGCTTTGTCATTTTTTCAAAATCGGCTTTACCGGGCTCATCATCCACCGAAACTTCGGAAACATTCCCACGCCGGTCTTTCACCTCAACCGGCACAATCTCGTCAGCAAACTTCCCCTCGGACTGGGCCCTTTGTGCCCGGGTGTAAGATTCTTTAGTAAAAGCATCCTGCTCCTCCCGGGAGAAACTGTATTTTTCAGCACACATGTCGGCATAGTGGCCCATGTGCCTGTCGTTGTAGACATCCCACAGGCCGTCAATAATCATGGAGTCTACAACTTCGCCGTGCCCGAGACGGTAACCTCCCCTAGCTTTGGGCAAAAGATAAGGTGCTTGCGTCATGGATTCCATTCCGCCGGCCACGATGACACGGGCGTCTCCCGCCTGGATGGCTTGAGCCGCCAGCATAACAGCTTTCAGACCAGAACCACACATCTTATTAATGGTAAGACATTCTACCGAATTAGGTAGGCCGGCGTAGATGGCCGCCTGACGGGTCGGTGCCTGACCCAGACCTGCCGGAAGCACATTTCCCATAATTACTTCATCCACACTGTCTGGCGTAGTACCGGCAGTTTCCAAAGCACTGCAAATGGCGGTAGCGCCCAGATGCTGAGCGGCAACAGCTGAAAGGCTCCCCTGAAAGGCACCGATAGGTGTCCGTTTAGGACCCGCAAGAACAACAGGCATACTATTTCCCATTGTCGTTATGATTATAAGCTTTAATGATATCTTTTACCAACCTATGCCTCACTACGTCAGACTGATCCAGATAAACAAAACCAATGCCATCGATCTTTTTCAGGATTTGTTCAGCCTGAAGCAATCCGGAATCGTTTTTATCAGGAATATCCATTTGTGTCTTGTCGCCCGTAATAATGGCTCTGGAGTTCGGCCCCAACCGAGTGAGGAACATTTTCATTTGCATGGCTGAGCAATTCTGCGCTTCATCCAATATAACAAAGGCATTGTCCAGCGTCCGGCCCCTCATATAAGCCAGTGGAATAACCTCTACTGTTCTCTTGGACAGGAGTGCTTTCAAATTGACCGCTGGCATGAGTTCATTAAGAGCGTCATAAAGAGGAGCCAGATATGGATCGATCTTTTCCTTAAGATCGCCGGGTAGAAAACCAAGCCTTTCCCCTGCTTCAACTGCAGGCCGTGAAAGGATGATCCGCTTCACCCGGCGGTTCTTGTAAGCCGCCACTGCAAAAGCCACTGCAAGAAAGGTTTTTCCCGTGCCGGCTGGGCCTATGGCGAAAACCATGTCATCTTTTTGTACAGCTTCGTAGAACTGTTTTTGTCCATCTGACCTGGGTGTAACGGCTCCTTGCCGGGTATGTAAAACAACAGGTTTATCTGATAGGGATACGACGTGCTCTCCATTGGAAATTAGGGCAACCAGCGACCGGACATCACCAGCCGTAACCTGATTTTTCCTGCTGTATGTTTTCATCATTTCCGAGATGGTTTCAGACACCTGCGCAATCACAGACTTCTTCCCTTCAAGAGTAATGTCTGAGCCCCGCAAAATAATCTGGCACGGAAATGATTCTTCGAGAATCTTTAGGTTCTCATCAGCCACACCCGCAATGCTGATGGGGTCTATTTCCTGCAGGTCAATTTTTTTCTTCATTAAAATGAAAAGAGCCTCCGAAGAGGCTCCTTTGGCAAACTAATTTTGTTCGATAATAAGTCGAACAGTTTCTAACTCAAACCAATTAGAAATTAACTTGAAAAGCACGGATAAAAGTACAAACCGACCTTATCCCAGACAAGGTGATTGGGACGTTTTTATCTTTTCTTTGGCGGCTTTTTGCACTTATTTCCCACCGAATCATGGCCCTTTTACTCTGTACCCTGCTCACAGTTTTTGTCATTGTCATTCTGATACTATCCTTGCGATGGAAAGGGGTCTCATAGCTAACATTTTCCTAACAATCCTATCAAACTCTTGGGTTGAACCACAACTATTTCTAAGTTACAAAGCTATATAAGCTTCAATTGCTTCAAATAACTTGGGAGGTCACAATATTTACTTAAGAACCACCCAGATTTTCTCTGGCTGATTCGCCTGGAAATACCTCTGCTAGAATTTATCACCTATGAAAAATGACCTATTTACATTTTTCCCAGATTTAATTCTTTGTCATTAAATCGTGCACTGACTATGAATGACATACGATTAGGTTAGTGATCAGAAAAGCATGAATACAGAATCCAGGCTGGTTAAAGCACTTACGATCATAATAGCTACTTATCTATTTTTGCTAAGTATCAAGCTGCTCGGGCACTCCTTCAAGCAGTTTAAGAATCTGGCCGAAATCATGATCATGATGACATCTAACCCATTCGCTGGCCTCATTATTGGCATCGTAGCTACGAGCCTCATTCAGAGTTCTTCCACTACCACTTCAATCGTTGTCGGTCTGGTTGCCGGAGACGCTCTCAATCTGAGCAACGCCGTTCCAATCATCATGGGGGCGAACATCGGTACAACCATCACCAACACACTTGTGTCGCTCGGTCATATCAATAACAAGGTGGAATTTAGAAGGGCGTTTTCCGCAAGCGTCGTGCACGATTTCTTTAATATCTGCGTTGTTATCGTCTTGTTCCCCATCGAGTTGAAGTATCATATCATATCCAAAACTGCTTCTGTCCTAGAAAGAGGATTCTCAGGAGCGGGTGGATTGAAAATGTTCAATCCATTAAGTTTCATTATTGATCCTGCGATTAAACTACTCGATTTCCTATTCTCATTTGTCCCTTACAAAAACCTAGTCATGATCATTTTTTCCCTAATCATCATGTTTTCTGCACTGGCATTTCTAATCAAAACAATTAGATCTATAATGCTAACAAGGATAGAAGTGATTATTGATAAGTACCTTTTTCGAAATGATGTATTCGGTTTCATCTTCGGAATTCTGATGACAGCTTTAGTCCAGAGCAGTTCGGTCACAACTTCCCTTATCATACCACTGGCTGGTGCCGGTCTTATTTCTGTTAGACAGATTTTCCCGTATACCATAGGTGCAAACATCGGAACAACATTCACCGCAATGTTGGCTGCCATGGCGACGCAGAACAGTGTGGCCGTAACTGTTGCCTTTTCCCACCTCTGTTTCAACGTCTTCGGTATTGTTCTATTTTACCCATTTAAGTTCATCCCAATTCGGATGGCTGAATTTGTTGGACTTATATCGAGCCAGTCGACCAAAAACTTGATCCTATTCATCACTATCTATATTCTTCTGCACTTTGTTCCGGTGGTACTCATATTCCTCACGTAAATACTGGATAACATGAATACGAAAATCGATAACCAGATCTGGAGATTATCACTGCAAAAGGCTTATACTGTCTGCACCATAAACATTTCATTTCTGAATCTCTTAAGACTAATTTTATTTGTGAGGTAAAATCATGTGGAATCAACTCTTAAAACTGTGGAAATCGGACAACCTGCTTGTACAGGCATGGGACCAATCCTATGAAATGCTGGAAATCGCCCGGGATATGTGTCTTGAAGCTATGCGAATTCTTAGGGAGAGCGATGACACTGTTATAAATAAAGATATCCGCCAGAAGGATAAAAAGGTAAACGAGTACGAACAGGATGTTCGAAGAAAAGTGATGACACACTGTACAGTGCAAGGCCCGAACGAACTTCCCGGGGGAATGGTTCTTGTGAGTATTGTTATCGATATTGAGAGAATTGGGGACTATGCCAAGAATATACTCGATCTTGCCGAAGTACATTCTAATCGTTTAGATATTCCTGATCTTGAGGAAGACCTTCATCAAATAGAATCAACTACAAAAGAACGTTTTAAGGAAACTATTCGTATCCTTCGAGAGCAGGACGAGGATGGTGCTAAGCATCAAATGTCAACATTAAAAAAGGAACTGTCCTTGATCTGTGACACAATTGTGGACCGTGCTGCAGGGGGAAAGATAAATAGTTTAACACCGGATGATTGTGCCGCCCTGGCACTTTATGCACGATACCTCAAACGGATTAATTCCCACCTGAATAATATGGTTACGAGTGTTGCAAATCCTTTTGAGAAAATTGGTTTCCAATCTGAAGAAACGAAAACCTAAAAGCTCTATTTCACTTTTAAGAACACGTTATCGTTGCCGATGAACTGACCAAAAGAACTTACTCTTTCCCTTACCACCTAACTGTACTCCATTTTGATAGCTGCCCTTTAGAAAGGGCTGAGCTCAACTACTTATATTCTTAATAGATGATCACCTTTCGCGTTTAAGAAACCGTTCAGAGAAAAAGTCTTCTTCAATACCCGTGTCGTACTGAACATCGGATATTTCCAGTGTGGTTTTATGCGGCTTTTGGACATTCTCCATCACCATCTTCAGAATCGTCCAGTAATCACCATCTTCTCTGACTTCAGGAATAGTCATCATCTTCAGGAGTTTATCTTTTCTGTCAAAGAATTCCACTTTTCGAAGAATGCTTCGTTCTTTTTCTACCCAGATGATACGCCGTGAATAAATTCCCTTTTCTACAGGTTTGGCCTCGACTTTTATACATGTTTCACCGAAAAGTTCTTCCTCTCCGAGGATTGTATAGGTGTCATCATCAATATCTCGCCCCTCCATATCTTGGTAAGTGAAATCAGATCCCATAAAGCTCTGATTCTTCTGATTGGAAATAATCCGTTTTGTTTTTTTCAGTGCCGGCAGATAGAGCCACTGGTCATTGTCTTTGCCGCTTTTTCGATATTCCCACATGAGAAGACCCGTCCCTTTAACATCGGCCGGTTTTGTGAAACGAATGAGAGATTTGGATAGAAAGCTTCCCTCCGAAAAGTACTTCTCATATCTCATGATCTCACGGCTTCGGTGGCGCTCCTTCGCTTTCATTATTTTGGTTAGTGTCAACACTGTTTTGGAGACAACATCTCGCGGCTCCGGTAACGCCTCTAACTTCTTCATGACCTCGAGACCCGTCACTTGCGGTTGCAGTGTGGAAAAAATAATGATAAGACAACTGGTCAATCTGAGCATGGTTATGAAAACTAAGGTAAAATGTTTCAGCTAGAAACTGTATTGAAGACCGATGGACATATGAGAAAAATCTTCCAGTTGTGTAAAAGGATTGGTCGGATCTGCCTCATCGCCAAAAAACTGAGTCAAGCCGAGCTCAACATCCCAGTTCTCAAGAGGGGAATAGGCTACTCCAAATCCACCCATCATTCCCGCCTTCTCAAGATTAACTAAGGAAGTAGCTCTAAGTTCAAGACTATT
>DCXX01000057.1:6210-8003 GCA_002329125.1 Fidelibacterota bacterium UBA2125
TACAAAACTGTCTTTTGTTAATGCAGTCTGTTGCAATGTCACTTGATTAAAAGTAAGTCCTTCAGCTTTTAGTACCGTACTGCCGATGAATTGGCCTGAGAACTGGATGTCGAAAGGCCCTGTCACTTCACCTTGGAGAACGTATTGCAAATATTCCGCTTCTAGTGGTAACAGCGCGTCACAACAATCATTTGCTTCATTTTCAGTCATGAAAAAACCCATCTCGCCCCGAAGGGTCAGATCGCCGAAGAAAGTGACAAAGTCACCCCCGAGAACAGACGTTGACCTGTATCCAAACTGAGGTAACGGCAACACCATATTGACGGATTGGAGTTGGAGATAGTTCATACCTATAAGGCTGAATCCCCTATCATGACCTTCGAAATAAGAGACAGAAAGATCACTCTCCCCCACTGTCGTCTGGAGACGAGCACCATACTCCAATGGGCCCTCCACCTTAATGTATTCTTCCGGCTCGAACGGGGGCTTGATTGGAAAATCCTCCTCGCCGAATGTATAACGATTGGGCACATGCTCAGGAATAACGACAGCCTCAATCTGCCAGGCCCCAAGGTAGGCTGACACCGCCGCAGAAAGAGATCCTATCTTCCGATCCGTGCCCGGAAGGAACAAATAGTAATAGTCGTAAGCATTGAGATTGTCCGTAGGATTATTTCCGTCAGCTGCACCCCAGGCATGGATCTGTTTCCCAACCTTCACCTCTCCAAACCGGGGATACCAGACACCATAAGCTTCCCGTAGATCAAATTCATTTTCACCGGTAGACCAGCGGTATTCTAGAGAGCTGCTGGTTTTGATATCGAAGTTACCCAACGTGTAACCCAGCTTCAGTTCCGCCATCCGGAAAGGGAGAGAAATCTGCGATCCGTCCGATGAACGAAACATACCAGCTGGCTGAGCGGAGCCGCTATAATGCAGTTGCGCTGACAGGGCAACAGGAAGAAGCAACAGCGCAAATCTCATCCTCTCACCATTACAAGCACCATCTTGAAAGGAATATTTGCCTGCAAGGCGTGAGGTATGTTTGCCGGCAGGATGATCATCTGTCCAGCCTGAACGACTTGAGATTCTTGGGCGACAGTCACTTCTGCCTCTCCGTCGGTAACGTGGACAAAGGCATCGAAAGGCGCCGTATGTTCGCTCAATCCCTGACCCTGTTCGAAAGCGAACAGCGTTATACTTCCCTTCTCACCCTTGATAAGCGTTTTGCTGACAACAGATTCAGACTGGTATTCCACAAGGTCGTTTATGTTAGAAACTGGGGGTGATTCTAGCATTGCCTATTTCTCCAGCCGCGGCATCCGCTTCAGATTCTTTTCCTGGAAAAGATTTTCCT
This sequence comes from Fidelibacterota bacterium UBA2125, assembly GCA_002329125.1. Lineage (GTDB taxonomy): Bacteria > Fidelibacterota > Marinisomatia > Marinisomatales > S15-B10 > UBA2125. The sequence goes on from DCXX01000057.1 coordinate 7,568, forward strand.
CGAGACCACTGTCCAATTGAATTTCATCAAACGTTACTCTTGTGGTGTGTTCTTTCTGAACATCCTTTACAACAATGCCTGTCATGATATTGTAGTCTCCCATCCTGCTGGTGTAAAAAACCTTGGTCTTCTTCAAGTTTCCGTTTTGATCATACGACTCTTCTTTTACCGCTAACAAAGTTGCTTTCTCTACCCAGGTCATATGTTTGGAATAGTTGGATTTGGCTTCAGGTTTCGGTGTCACTTCCAGCATGTAGCACTCTTTTCCGTCCACCTCGTCGTCATCCAGGCGAACGAATTCATTCTCATCAAGCTCCCTGCTGGTCATATCTTCATAACTGAGATCTGAGCCCATGAAAGAATCGCCTTTTTTCTTTGATGAGATTCGGCGGATCTTATTGAAAGCAGGAAGCCACATGCGCATTTCATCATCTTT
>DCXX01000098.1:0-266 GCA_002329125.1 Fidelibacterota bacterium UBA2125
CTCACCGGCGGTGAAAGACAGTTTGTCACTATTAAATCCTTTCCCATTGATCATTGGATAGTCGCCTGCAACGACTGTTGCGCCTTTTTCGGCTCCCCATGCAACCATGCCCGGAATAGTAACTTTGTCGGCAGTGATAGAGACACCAAGCTGCCTGTTCAAGTTCCCGTCATCATCGACACCATATGGAGAACCGCCAGTAGCGTAAGAACCATCGAAGGCGTGCCACCTAATTGTGGCATGTTTAAATCTCATGGTGCCGTCAG
>DCXX01000098.1:611-5269 GCA_002329125.1 Fidelibacterota bacterium UBA2125
CCTTTCCAACTATCATTCCCCATGAAGAATCAACACCGGCGACCTTTGGTGCATGGTTTTTTTTAGGATAATGTTTAGCCGGGTCGATAGCTTTGAACCAGTCAAAGACATCCGATTGCTGGATACCAAAACCCCAGACAACATTTCCGTTTGGATTAACCACAGGTCCCTTGTAGATGTTCGTCTGGTTATCTGTAACGGCTGCTACTGTCAAAGCTGTAACACAATTTGTCGTTTCAGTGGTTGGATAGGTACTTGGTACCGTGGGATCACCCGGAATGATGGCTGTGCCTGCTTCCTGATCAAGCCCCACCGTCAAATTCACTCCGATATAATTAAGTAAATAGAAAGGATCTCTGGCTTCCGGAAAAGATTCTACTGTCACATTTGCACCTATGTGGCCTCCAACAAGCGGATGTTTGTAGTCCGCTACCCCGTTGGCGTCAGCATCCACTTCCACAATAGAGCCTCCGTAAGGTACGACCCATGTACCGTAGACACCTAGAATGTCCACGTCATCGGCATGGGTAGCTGCCCGAACATGGTTCCTATAAACAACTCTCACTGAGTGCAACTGGTAAGTCCCCGTAATTGACTGGGCTTCACCAATGACCATCAGTGCAAGTATAAAGGTTGCAATTGATATCATTCTGTTCTTCATGATATACTCCTACGTTAGTTTAATTGTTTGCCTCAAAGCAGAGAACTTTCACTCCACACGCTTTAAAATAGACAATTATTTAGTCTAGGGGCAACTGTTTTTTCGAAAAGGGGTTTTTACGTGATCTAGGGCACATTGGAATGCGTAGCGCCGTTAGATGGGCTATCGATATTCTCAGCAACCAGTTCAGCCAGGTCCTTGACTTTAACGGGATCACCCCCTTCTGGTGTCATGGGTCCCAATCCCTGATTAAACATGCCGTAGCAGAAGTTGCATCCTGTCACCACTGTTTCGGCACCCGATTTCATGATCTGTTCAGCCCTGACAAGGTGTGTACGTCCTGTCCCTTCCTTTTTCCACCACAGCCCGCCTCCGGCGCCGCAGCAGAGTGTCTTTTTGCCAGACTCTTCCAGTTCAAAGAAATTCTCTGCAGTGGCCTTGATAACTTTTCTGGGTGCATCTACTTCCTCAAGTATTCGGGACAGATTGCACGGATCGTGGTAGGTAACAGACTCAGCAGTTTTACCCGAGAGAGGAAGTCTTCCATCTTCTATGAGTGAGGAAATGACTTGTGTATGATGCTCAACTTCATACGGCACGTCGCCGTATTTCCTGTACTCCTTGCCGATATTCACAGCACAGTGGGGACACATAGTAGTCACTTTTTTCGCTGAACTGAGCTGTTCAAGGTTGTGTTCCATTAAAAGCTGATAGGTCATTTTTTCACCGAGTCTGTTGGCGGGGTCACCGGAACACCACTCTTTTTCCAGTACTCCATATGAAACACCGGCTACATCAAGGATCTTGGCGTAATTTTCTACTGACTTTGTGTAGTTAGGATCCATATTGTACCGGGCGAAACAGCCGAGCCAGAGAACATACTCTTTGTCAGGAGTAAACTTGGGAAGACGATCAGCCAGAGAGCTACTGAAAGCGCCTTCCGTGTTCCCCGTTTCCTGAAGGTTCATAAACAGTTTCTGGTATTCTTGGGGAACTTGACCTTCCACCATTACCTGGAGGCGTCGGATCTCGTCTGATTTTTCCACCTGATTGCCCACAGGGCAAGCATAAGTACATGCCTGACAGGTTGTACACTCCCATCCTGCTTCAACGTTAATCTGATCCAGAACATTCACATCTCCCGAATCCAACAGCGGCTGACGGAGATCAAGGATGAAGTGGTGCTTCGGATTAAGGACACCGCCGCCCCTTTGGACGGGGCAGGCATCAGTGCAGCGGCCGCATTCCACGCAAGAGAAGATGTCCAGAGCCTGGTTTTTGGTTAGGCGTGTAAGATCAGCCAGCATGGCATCCAGCTCCTCTTCCTCAGCCTCCAGATTAATGGAGACTGCTTGATGGACCGGGGTGTCAAATGGCCGAAAGAATATATTGAATGGTGCAAAAACCAGATGAAGATGTTTGGATCTGGGAATGAGAATCAGGAAAGCCAGGATCAGGAGCGAATGGAGCCACCAGTTCATCTTTACAACAACGGCGGGCGGGGACATTTCTCCATACAGATAGGTAAGCATGAGCAGAGCGATAAAAACAGCCACAAGGCCTGAAGTGGGGGAGTGCTTGCCCAGAGCATCCGGTTGAATAACAAATCGCCGGTACGACAGAGAGCATATCCCAATAAGTACAAAGAGAGCAACAGGAATAACCATGAAACTGTAACTGTGGCGTGCAACCTCGGACAAGAGTGGCCTGTTAAAACCGATGGCAAAATGATCCAGTGTAACAATGCCGAAGGCTATAAAGCCCCAAAAGACAAATGCGTGCATGAGTCCAGGCCACAGCCTGTCCCTTATCACACGCTCATGAATAAGCACCTCCCGAAACGCCCGCCAGAGCCTTTCAGCGAAACGATCAAGTGGGAATCCTCCCAACCCTTTTAAGACGATAGAAAGCCGCTTCCACACCTCATACCCAAAGGATGAAAGGGTTGCGAGGGAGAGAACGGAGATGACGATTTTTTCCAGAACTGAAAACTGCATTATATCAGATCAGCTACATCCCAGAGAAGTTATCCCTGGAGAGTCTCAGTAAGTTTGGGAACGATCTCTAAAAGATCACCCACCACGCCGTAGTCGGCCAGTTCAAATAAGGGTGCTTCCGGATCCTTGTTGATGGCAATAATATTCTTGGATCCTTTCATGCCTACCACATGCTGAATGGCGCCAGAAATGCCCAGAGCAAAGTAAAGTTTCGGAGCCACAGTTTGACCTGAACTTCCAACCTGGTGATATGATTCCAGCCAACCGGCGTCTACCACCGGCCGGGAGGAAGCCAACTCGGCACCCATGGCTTGAACCAGATCTTTTACCATGGGGAGGTTTTCTTCTTTTCCTATGCCTCGGCCCACAGATACGATTACCTCAGCACTGGATAGATCGACAGCACCAGCCGCTTCCTGGAACGGTTCTTCGGGTCTGCTGCGAATAGTGTTTTCGTCAAGTGAAATGGAAATATCCCGGACAGAGGCACCAGATCCGTCAGTCACATCCTCTTCCTGAAATGCAGCAGACTGGAATGAGATAATACACGGTCCGTCACCGTTGGGCGAAACATCCGCCACCAGTTTACCGGAAAAGAGCTGTTTTGATAAAACAAGGGAACCGTCCTCCACACCATAAGCAATATTGTCTGCGAGGAAAGGGAGACCAAGTTTGGCACTCACACGGGGGAGAAAATCCCGCACCATGTAAGTGTGACCCATGATAACATATTTGGGAGACTCTGTTTCAATGACCTGAGCGAGAGCGGAAGAGAAACCATCGGCACTATAATTGCTCAAAAGAGGAGTCTCAACTTTCAGAATTTCCTTAACGTCTTTTGATTGGAAAGATTCGGCAAGGGCGGACACATTTTCACCCATGAGCACCACGGAAACAGGGAGACTGAGGTCACGGCCCAGTGCTTGCCCTCCTGCCAGCGCCTCCCAACTCATGCGATGGACACCGCTATTACTCTGTTCAACGACGACAAAAACACTCATTACAGAATTCTCAAATCTTTTTTAAACACTTCCACAAGACGCTCAACCTGATAGTCCACAGTTCCTACTATCATTTCTGTCCGTTTCGTTTTTTTGGGGATGTAGACCTTTGATATAGATTGTCTAGGTTCGTTGTTGGAATCAACGGACACCTTGTTCAATTCCTTTTTCTTAGCACCCATGATTCCTTTAAGAGATGGATAACGGGGCGTATTAATGCCCGATTGAATACTGATGGATGCAGGAAGATCCAGGTTTACCCATTGAAACCAACCCGCTTCCAGCTCACGTTTCACTTTCATTTTACCATCGGCAAGTTCAGTTTCCATAACCAGCGTGGAGGTGCTCATACCCAGCATCTCACCCAGAATAACACCCACCTGGCCGAAACCGAAATCATCGGACTGCAATCCGGACAAAATCAGGTCAAACTGTTCTCCTTCCAGTACGCTGGCAAACGTTCTGGCAATTTGCAGCGGATCGGATGCATAAGGGTAAGACTCTTCAATATGAATACCCCGGTCAGCACCTTTGGATAGTGCCTCTCTTATAGTTCTTTGGGTTCGCTCCGGGCCAAGGCTTACCGCCACTACTTCGCCTTCACCCAGTTTTTCTTTCAGTTGAAGGGCTTCCTCAACGGCGTAGTTGTCACTTTCATTTGTGATGAAATTGACATTCTCTTCATTGATCCAACTTTGGTCATCACTGATCTTAAGGGGGGAATCACTACCGGGAACTTGTTTAACTAGAACGCAAATTTTCATGACGGATCTATTTCTGTTTCCAAATGATTTATACCGAACACTTTAATTTACAAAACTTCCCAGCTCTCAGGTGGAAAAGAATGGTCAATTTTCACTGGTTTTAAGCTCCGAACAGCATCAGTAAATTTCACGCCTTTTATAATAAGGTTTAGGTAGTGAAGCGAAACACAACTGTTACAGTCATAAAGACTTTGATAGTCTTGATCTCTATTCTTCCGGCTCAGGATAAAGCTGA
>DCXX01000122.1 GCA_002329125.1 Fidelibacterota bacterium UBA2125
TTAATAGGCGCCACAAATCCTGATAAAGCTGAAGGAGGAACAATTCGAAGAGATTTCGCTGATAACGTTCAGAACAATGCTGTTCACGGATCTGACTCCGATGAGAATGCTGTAAAAGAAATTGCATTTTTCTTTCCTTCCCTCGAAATTCCCATGGCCTAAACGCGCATTCAGTACATATGCCATCCTCGAAACTATACATTCCTTTTCTATTTCTTCTTTTATTAACATTAACAGCGTGTGAGAGTTACAGCTCACACCAGGGGACGGTTGGCAACTATTACACCATTCAGATTGAAAAACCCTTGAGTGTAGAAAATCCGTCTTACGGTTGGGATATCCTCTCTTTCCCAGATGAAAGTCTGGTCACTTACAGTGATCTCTACATTCGCCAAGAAGGGCGCGAAATGGCCTTTAAGCCAGATGTCCCCGGTGACTACAAATTTGAATTTATCGTTTTCAATGACACTGGCGAGGCTGTGGTTACCAATGAATATCATTTCAAGATCTCCTCTAGCGCCATGGCTGAGATCTCGGTAGACTCCCGCCTTGCTGAGACAGAAAAAGTTGAAGAAACGGTGACAGCTGAAGAACTTCCAATACCTGAAGTTCCAACGCCGGAACCACCCGCGGAAAAAATAACACCTCCCCCACCGACTTCTACTGTAAAATATGAAACTAAACCGGTAAAGAAAACGGCACCAAAAGTAGAAGCGTTAGCTTCAGTCGAAGGAAGATTTACCATACAGATCTATTCCGAATCAACCTTAAGAGAAGCCGAAGAAAAAATGGACGATCTCAAAAAATTGGGCTACGATGCCTATATTCAAAAAGCACATTTTGAAAAAACAGATGAATTGTGGTACAGGGTTCGGGTTGGTGCCTTTAATTCACGGATTGAGGCAAAGAAAGCATCAGCTGAAATCAATGCAAGGATTGGCCTCGTTTCTTGGGTAGACAAAGTCCGAGTGGATCAGTAGTTCAATTAAATTAGTTAAGGAATAATAAAATGCAACCTATGAAACTTCACTTTGATGTCAGGGATATCTTTCGGGCACCACGACTTGCGCTGGGAGGAAAGAAAATTTGGATTCTTCTTCAGGCAAATCTTGTGGGATATGTTGCCTACTTTGTTCTCACTCATCTCTCTTTTCTTGTAGACGGCTGGTCTATGGGAGAGGTATGGGCTGAGTACGGCCTCTATCCATGTCTCATGGGAAATGATTTCGGTGTGGTAGCCTTGGTTATCTGGCTGTTGGGGTGCCTCGCCTGGTTCGTTTCTATTCTATTGGGTGCTACTGCTGTAGCCCGAGTAACTTATAAGCAGCTCAAAGGAGACGAGTTTTATTCCTCCGGCGACGCATGGAAGTTTGTCAAGAAACACTGGCATGCACCTGTTTTTACTCATCTCTCCATTGCTGTTATTGCGCTCTTTTTCGTTGTTATGGCTGCTGTCTTTGCTCTCATCGGAAAAATTCCGTTTCTCGGTGAGCTTTTCTTCGGCATACCCTACCTACTCTGGTTCTTCGGTTCTGTTTTTGTGGCTTACACAACAGTTGTTCTGGTTGTATCGATCTTTTTCACCCATGCTGTTGTGGGCACTATGGAAGAAGATACAATGGGCGCCGTGTTCCAGAATTACTCCATAACCTGGTCTCAGCCGTGGAGAACACTGCTCTATCTCCCCTTAAGCTATGCACTTGTTTATGCTGGTATGGCCATCTTCTCTTCCTTCATGTGCATGGGTTACGGCCTGATCAATATTGTTTTCGGGCATGATTCGCTAATGGGTTCAAAACTTCATAGAATGGTATCATGGGCCTCTGACACGGTTTTGGAACCTATCTCTCCCATCACAGAAGCGTTTAATATTAACGATGTACACTCCTATCTCCCGGATGCATCTGGGGCTCTCGGCCCAATGGAATACTTCGGCGCTGTATTTGTTGCTCTCTCACTTTTCTTAATTGTCGGCACCGTACTCTCATATGGACTCAGTGTGAAGGTTGTGGCTCAGACGATTGCTGTGGTAATTTTCAGGATGAAGACCGATGAGGAAAATCTTCTCGAAAGGAAAGATGAAGAAGAGCTGGAGCTGGACAACGAAGATGACTGGTCCTTAGATTCAGATTCTTCAACGGATGACACTGAAGAAGAGACGGACGAATCAGATGATGAATCAAATGATAATTCAGACGAAAGTGCTGATGATAGCGATGAAAATGAGGGCGAATCGTCCGAGGAAACTTAATTACTAAGGCAATAAAGCTGTTAAAAAAGGGGCGACACGCCCCTTTTTTCTTATTCAGTTGATCTAATCTCATATCGGCAGGAGTACTTGACTTGCAGTTTGTTCAAAGGGTAATTTGACAGCTATTGTAATGAGATTATCTCGACGAGAACTTTACGAATCTTCTGGAGCGTTTCAGCGTACTGTATCGATCAGTGAACTGGGACTTGACGATTTATCCTTATTAAAAGATAATCTTCCCGTAACAATGAAAATCAAAAGAAGTGGTTCTACTCTGGATGTACGAGGTGAAGTTACCGCTGATCTGAAAGAGACCTGTGACCGATGTCTGAAAATCTACGATAAAACTGTAAAGGGAGCTTTCCGAATACTTGTGGCTGAAGACCCTTCTATGTTAAATGAGACCTCAAATTCTGACATAATGTTTTTCTCTACTGATCAAAATGAAATTGATATATCACCTGCTTTACGAGATTCGATCGTTCTCGAGAGGCCTATGAAGGAAATTTGTAGCAAAGAGTGCAAAGGACTTTGTGCTGGATGCGGCGTAAATCTGAACACCTCTAGTTGCAAATGTAAAAAGGAGGAGATGGATGAACGGTGGGCTCCTCTGAAAGAAATAAACCTGTCTGACATGGAGAATTAATATGGCTCTTCCAAAAAGAAAACAGTCAAAAGCCCGCGGTAGAAAAAGGCGGACACACTGGAAAACGAAGACACCAACCATCTCAACCTGTCCGCAATGTAATCAACCCAAGATGCCCCATAGGGCATGTCCCAACTGTGGCTATTACAGGGGCCGGCCGGTAACTACGCCTACCAGCTAGCAATCACGATGAGAATAGTCGTTGATGCCATGGGGGGTGACCACGCACCGTCAGAAGTCATCAAAGGTGCTCTGGAAGCCGTATCAATTGATCCTTCAATTGATCTTACTCTTACAGGCGATGAGTCCAAGATCCAAGAAAGCTTGACTGATTCAAATGAACCATCTTCTGTCGATATTCACCATACTTCACAACAAGTAGAAATGACGGATCGGCCCTCTCAAGTGATGAAACAAAAGCCAGATTCTTCAATTGTTTCCGGAATAAATCTGATAAATAAAGATAAAGCGAAAGCTTTTGTGAGTGCAGGAAGCACAGGGGCTATCTTGGCCGCTTCACTACTTCTCCTTGGCAGAATTGAGGGAGTTAAGCGACCGGGGCTTGGTGTCTTCATACCTGTAGGCAAAACCGGTTTTGTTCTTTGTGATGCCGGAGCTAATTCAGAATCCAAACCGACTCATTTCGTTCAATTTGCCTCAATGGCATCGAAATATATGACCCACATTCAAGGAGTGGAGAATCCTTCAGTAGGACTACTGAATATCGGTACTGAGGAAACAAAGGGTACCGAAGTTTATGTGGAATCTCACGAACTGATGAAAAAATGTATTCCATCATTCAAAGGAAATATTGAAAGCAGATACCTCTTTGAAGGAAATGTTGATGTTATAGTTTGTGACGGTTTTCTGGGCAATAATATCGTGAAATTAGCAGAAGGGTGGATAGCCCACGTCCATCGGGATGTTTCACAACGGCTAAAAGATCAAGTCAATTCGGCTAAAGAAAAAAAACTGTTCAAATCCATCTTCTCCAAAGCCATGCAGCACTTCGAATACGAAGAGTACGGTGGGGTACCCTTGCTTGGTGTAAACGGTGTTGTTATCATTTGTCATGGTAGTTCTCCAGCTCGTGCGATTAAGAACGCCATATTTGCAGCAAAGAAATGTGTCGAGACCGATCTGATTGGATCCATAAAAGATGATATATCATCAACTGTCTCGCTAATTGAAAAATACACATAGCTTTGCAAGCAACCATTTCAGCCGTTTCCCATTATCTTCCAGATCGCGTCATGACGAATGCCGAACTCGAGCAGATTGTTGACACTTCCGATGAATGGATTCAAAGCAGGACAGGCATCCTGGAGCGTCGCGTTGTGGCTAAAGGAGAAGCCACATCCCACATGGGAATCAAATCTGTAGAACAGATTCTGAAAAAAAGCAGCACAAGTGCTCGGGAGATTGATGTCATTATTGTCGGTACCATTACACCTGATATGTTTTTCCCCTCTACTGCCGCACTTGTCCAAGATGCTATTGGTGCTACGAACGCCTGGGCGTTTGACCTGAACGCCGCATGTTCAGGCTTCATTTTCTCTTTAGG
>DCXX01000013.1:0-1224 GCA_002329125.1 Fidelibacterota bacterium UBA2125
GGGGGCAGCTCCTTGTTTGAAGAGCCGAATCCCGGTCAGCGACCGAGCCGGATTACCACCCAGAACAACAATGGCATCGGCCTTAATATCCGCAAAGTTTGTCGGTGTCGCCATCTGGAGGGGCCGGACAAGAAGTCTCTGGACCGGTGTAATGCTGAAAAGATACAGCACTGCAAAGCCGGAAAAGAAAAAGCGCTTGAAAAGACGCCTGTCTCGTTTACGCTCAAACCAGTATGCCAGAAGGAGACATACCATTCCCAGAGTCAAAGGGTAGATGCCCCAGACAAGGATTTTTGAAAGATAATGATAGATCACAGCGAACCTTTCCGTTTAGGAATCCCTGAAATAATCAGCAACGACGTCTGCCAGAGCGGATAGACACTTTTCACCAATCTCTTTTGACATTCCCCGGGCGTCCCCCAGAATACCGTTGTGCGTAACGGTGTGGAATCCTTCATCGATGATCTTTTGGATCACTTCTTTATCCAGTTCGGCTGTAAACCCTTTTTCCGCTTTTTCTTCCCTCACCAGTTCCGGATGTAAAAGAAGCATGAGTGAACTTTCGGCAATGTCGGCATGTCCACCCACACGGTCCGCCAATCCACTTTCCTCATCAACGACTTTTTCCCATGTTTTGGCTAGCTCAATAAGGTTGGTGTACGCCACAACTTTGCACTCTTCTTTCACCGCATCATTCAGTTCGTCCAGGATATTGTCCAGTGGTTTGAAGTTGCCGCCGTGGGAGGGGAGCATGCAAATTTTCCTGAATCCGTGACGGGAAAGGCTGACGCAATAGTCACGGCAGACAGCGAGGAAAGTGTCTTTCTGAAGAGAGATCGTCCCCGGAAAACTCATATGATGTTCCGAACACCCTACCCGAATGGTGGGTGCAACAAAGGTATTGCCAAGACGTTCAGCTACTTCAGCTCCCAGACAAGTGCCATGTTCGGCATCCACAAAAAGGGGGAGATGGGGACCGTGTTGTTCCACTGCGCCACAGGGAACTATAACAGTAGTTACACCTGATTCGATGGCAGCGCCAATTTCAGGTGACCGCATTCGCTCCAGGAAGATTTCAGTCATTTGTTTTGTCTGTCCCATTTGATTGCTTTTCCAGATCATACCTGCCTTCGCGGTAATCTTTGTGTATCTGGTTGATAGTCTTAAGGCTGTAGATGAAAACAAACAGGCTTCCGGCGAGAAAACCGAGAATGAATAAAAGAA
>DCXX01000013.1:1550-10691 GCA_002329125.1 Fidelibacterota bacterium UBA2125
AAAGAATATACAGGGTGGTATTCAACTTAATGATTCAATAAGGTCTTGTTGAAATTTTCTGTCTGTTTTCGAAAAGTCGTAAAGCCAATTCGTGGGGCTGCCTAATATGCAGTTATAACAGTTGTGTTTTTTCAACTTTCAGATGCTGACTTTACTGTTTCAAAGTGTTCGGTGAAAGTCAACCGGATCTATTTAAAACTGACTCTAACGCCGAGGAAGAGGTTCCCCTTCTATCCAGGGTGCGCCCGCTTCAAGCAAGTCCTGCGCCAGTTCGGACATTTTCTTCTGTGCTGACTCTAAGTCTCTCTTGGCTTCTGCCAACTGATCCATAGCGATCTTCAGGCTCTGTCTGTTGGTTTCCGTGGGGCCGTAAGTTGACTGTCCTACGCCACGGGAGACGGAGAAAAGGCGATCACTGATGGTCGGTTTTGTTTTTTCACCGGGTTCATTCTTGGATTGGTTACCGGATACTTTGCCTTCCAGTTCCAGAATTTCCATACGGAGATCATGGATACGCTTGTCAATATCTCCGGCATCGGCGGTAGAGTTTGCCAATGCCAATTTCATCCCTTCTACCTTGGCCTTAGCGTTACTAAAAGCCAAACTAAGCGCGCTAGCAGAGCGGACGGCATCTTCATACTTTCGCCAGAAGTTAGCCACATCAGCAGGCCTGGCACCGGGCAACGCCCCTTTTCTGAGTCGAATGACTTCAAACTGCTCTGTTTTTGACAGTTTTTCTACTTTACCGTTCACCTGTTTGTACATGGTAGCGGTGTATGTTCCGGGCGGCGCCAGGAATCCTCCGGACGGTTCGTCAAACAAGGGTTCTTCGCCGCTGGCTTCCAATTCGATTGCATCCGGGGCCGGGTACCTTAAATCCCAGGCTACTCTATGGAACCCTTTCGTAGCAACTCCAGGAACTCGTCTGACTACATTGCCGCGATGGTCTTCTACAGAGATCCAGATTTTAGCTTCTTCCTCTCTTCGTTCAGCCTCAAGGGCATCCCAACCGGGGAACGGAACATCTCTGTTTTTTTCATTTAAAGACTTTTCTTTTTCCTGCCGGACGTTTTTCACTGTTTTGTAATTGTCTTTCAGGTAGTAAGTAAAAACAGCACCATGAGGTGGGTTGGGTGCAACAAAATGATCAGCGCCCTGATCACCTTTCTGACCGTAAAAGCCTAGGTGTGACCTGGGAATGTACCACCACGTCTTCTTGACCGGGAAAAGTGTCGCTTCTTCTTGCATCTGTTTTTCTGATATCTGTCGAAGAACTGTGTAATCATCGAACAGATAAAAACTCCGACCAAAGGAAGCACCCACAAGATCATTCTCCCTGCGCTGAATGGCAAGATCGCGAAATGATATAACAGGAACACCACCCGTCAGTTTTGTCCACACTTCACCGCCATTAACAGAGAAGTAGATACCGAATTCTGTGGCGGCAAAGAGCAATTCAGGTTTCACATGATCCTGAACAACGCGCCATACCAGTATTCTGTCTGGAATATTTCCCTTAATAGAACGCCAGCTTTTGCCTCCATTTGTTGTTTTGTAGAGATATGGTTGATAGTCACCGTATTTGTGGTTGTCCAAGGCAATGTATGCGGTATTAGCATCGAAGAGATCAGCTTTAATGTCATTTACGTAAGCTGTAGCAGGGACGCCTGGTAGTGAGCCAACTTCAATCTTCTCCCAGTTTTTTCCACCATCTTTGGTCATTTGAACCAGGCCGTCATCGGTCCCTATATAGATCACCCCTTCCTTTATTGGGGATTCAGCAATGGAAGTTATGGTGTTGTAGGTGGACATGGCTCCCACATCCCATGCATTGTCCCAGCTTTGTACTCTTCCCATAATCGGTAGAGCAAAACGTTCCTCGTTACGCGTGAGATCACCTGACACAGCTTTCCAGCTATCACCTCTATTATCGGATCGCCAAAGTCGCTGCGAGCCAAAATAAAGCCTGGTAGGGGAGTGGGGACTGATAAAGATTGGGGCATCCCAGTTGAAACGCTCATAGTCTTCATCGACACCAGGTTGGGGAACAATGTCTACCACTTCACCGGTGGTTAGGTCGATCCTGGATAACGTTCCCTCTTGGCGCTGACCGTACATTATGTCAGGGTTACCGGGCTCAGTGGCAGGCTGGTGACCATCCCAGTCCAGTACTACTCTCCAGTCAGAATTTTGAATGCCCTGAGCATTGTCTGTTCTTGACGGACCACCCTGGGTGCTGTTGTCCTGCGTGCCTCCATAGATATTATAGAACGGTTCAGCGTCATCTACTGCGACTTTGTAAAACTGTGTAATGGGCATATTCTCCATGAATCGCCAGTTTTCTTCCAGATCAAAACTTTCATACAGACCGCCATCAGTTCCCACCAGAAGGTAATCGGGATCATCTGCACGGAAAGCGATAGCGTGGTTGTCACCGTGCTTGTTCTGTTCTTTCATCCGTCGAAAAGTTTTACCACCATCTTCGGAGACCTGCATGCGGCTATCCACAAGATAAAGTCTGTCAAATTTGTGAGGTGAGGCATAGAGCTCTTGGTAATAGTGAGGGCCCGTTGCACCTGAGACTGTGTTTGACCTTTTCTCCCAGGTGGCGCCCCGATCTGTGGAACGGTACACAGCCCCTTTTTTCCGGTCCAGCTCAATGGCTGCGTAAAGAACGTCAGGATTTTGGGAAGAGATGGCGAGCCCAATTTTTGCCATATTGGATGTAGGCAAGCCTTTGGTCATTTTTTGCCAAGTTTCACCACCGTCATTACTCTTGTAAAGCGCCGTGCCGGGTCCCCCGCCCATGTAGGCTGCGATTGTCCTGTGCCGCTGCCAGGTGGCAGCATACAATCTGTCTGGATCTCGCGGATCCATAACCATCTCCGTGGCACCCACCCATTCTTTGTCACCCAAAACCTGTTTCCATTTTTTGCCACCGTCTTTGGATTTAAATACACCACGCTCGCCCCCTTTAGACCAGAGGGGTCCTTGGGACGCCACCCAAATGATGTGGGGATTATTTGGGTGCACCATGATCCTGGAAATATGTTCAGAATCCTTGAGACCCATGTTTGCCCAGCTTTGTCCGCCGTCATCACTACGGTATATGCCGTCTCCGTAGCCAACATGACGACCGCCTACATTTTCCCCTGTCCCTAGCCAGATCGTTTCCGGGTTGTTGGGATCGATGGTAACTGTACCCGTGGAGTAAGAACCCTGATCATCAAAAATAGTTGTCCAGGTAACTCCTGCATTGATTGTTTTCCAAAGGTTACCAGAACCGACAGCTACATACCAAATGTTGTCATCATGAGGGTGGATAGCGATATCAGCGATCCTTCCCGCCATAAGTGCGGGGCCGATCTCCCTAAGCTTGAGTCCAGAAAAATTTTCATCTGTCCAAACAGACTTACTCTGGGCCGGAAGGGTTGTAACTAATAGCGCAACGGTTAAAATGATATTAAATGGTGTTTTTCGGTTTTTCATGATTTCATCCCCACTTCTGATTTTTTGAACTTATGGAATCTACGAGAATTTCTCAATGCGTGATTTCCTATGCTACGGATACGTCCACCTAGTTGCCTACATGGTCAACTGTCAGGGTCGGTATTCCGTCCTTCCAGAGTACAACATAAAGGTCTCCGTACTGGTTATCTTCAATCGTGATTTTCTCAGGAATAGCCAGCAAGTCAATGAGGCCGGGTAAAGTGTTGGAGTGCCCGGCAATGACCACATTCTCACCACAATGATTCTTGAACAGAACGTCTATTTGTTTCTCAGGATCATCTGCCGGTATTATGGCTGCTTCCACGGACCACGCTTTTGACAGCGGGGCTATAGTTTGCCGGGTCCGTTTATACTGGCTTGAGTAGACAGCACCTGCTTCAATATCACTCATGGCAAGAGCGAGTGCTTCGGCCCGTTTGAAACCTTCAGACGTTAGATCAGGGTCATTATCCCCAGGTATAATCATTTTTTCAGCGTGACGAAAGAGATAGACAGCTGCAGGTCTGCACACTTCTTCGGCAGCAACCACAGCAATCTTATCTCCTTTGGGGCTCACCGTAAGGCGGGTGATGCTGCTTAGCCCGAAATTGGAAAGGTCGCCTATTTCCACCCATTTGCTGTCCCTTTCAGGATCAAATTTGTATAGCTTGGTTTTTTGTCCCATAATGATGGTACCGGAAGGGATCCAGGCATAATCTTCTGATCCTTCCAGAGTGTTCATAATAAAGTCAATTTCTCCTGTTTCCGGATGAATGGAATTGATGGACCACGGCTCCTTCTGTTTGCTCACATAACTCATTAACGATTTCTCCGGGATAGGATGGAGGGATCTGCCAATGGTACTGTCCATTACTCTGTTTACCCCATCTTTTAGATAAGAAAGTTGGAGGGTCGGAGGGTCACCTAACACAAAAGAGAGTAGCCTGTTTCTGTCGACCCAGCTGTAGTAGCCTATCTTGAGATCGGGGACAAGAACTTCTCCTTTACCACTCCTCATGTTGTATTTGAATAGTAGCTGAGTCCCGTCTTCCTCCAGTAGAATGGCAGAGAATGTTTGTGTACTCCCAATTTGAAGAGGGGAGTATTCACTTCCTTCTGTATCGGTAAGCCAGGTTTTCCTGTTTCTTCTGATATTATAGCGAACAATATCGGTCTGGCCGTTACGGGTGGAGGTAAAGAGGACTTCCTGGCCATTTTTCATGAATGAAGGCTGATTATCATATCCCCGATTGTCGGAGATATTAACAGGATCTGAAACTGTAAAGAGATTATCAACCGCTTTCAGATCAAACAGGTAAACATCAGTTGCCGACTGTGCAGAAGCCGCGGTGAGAAAGAGTGTTAATGCTAAAAGGAATTTTGATCTCATGCTATTCCCTGCTTCCTACAGACCTTTTCGCAAATAGCGTCTTATGGCGCCTACTGCCCTCTCCACATCGCTATTTGAGTTATAGAAATGGGGAGAGAAGCGAACCCCCGCCCAATCCTCACCTCCCAGGCTAGCGGAGACAATGCCGTCCTCTTCGAGGGCTTTCACCACTTTTGCCGGCTTGAGGTTAGCGGGGCGGAAAGTAACCACTGCTGAACGGAGGGCGCGTTCATTTGGGGTATAGATGTATACACCTTTGATTTTCTGGAGCTCCTCAATGATTTTGGTGGCGATATCCCCACTCCTTTCCTCGATTTTACCCTGACCAATTTTCCGGAGAAACTCAATTTGTTGTCCGAAGGCGTAAAGGGCGGGAGTATCACGTTGACCTAGTCCTTCGTGTGTCTGGGCCAATCCCTCACGACCCTTGTAGGCGCTGTACATGGAAGGCCAAAACCGATCCTGGATAGCTTTGTTTACAAACAGAACGCCGGTCTCTTTGGGACCGCATGGCCACTTGTGAGCGCTGCCGGAGTAGAAATCGGGCTGAATGTCGGAAAGATCGACATCCAGCAGGCCGAAACTTTGAGCACCGTCTACCAGCGTGATTATTCCTCTCTTTCTTGCCATTACGCAAAGCTCTTTGGCGGGGAAGAGATCTCCCACTGTGTTGCTCAAGTGCGTGAAAGAAAGTACACGGGTGCGAGGCGTCATGGCTTTTTCAAACGCTTCCAGGTAGTAGTCGAAACCGGGGTGGGGGTTCAGAGGAAGAACTTCCTTTACAATGAAGCCAAATCTTTTACCTCGTTCTTTCCACGCCTCATTGTTACTGGGATGGTTATCCGAAAAGATTACTACTTCATCACCGGCCTTCAAATCGAGTCCATTGGAGACCCAATTGTTGGACTCGCTGGTGTTACGCGTGATAAGAATCTCCTCCGGGGTCACTTTCAGGTATTCGGCCAACTGTTTGCGTGTATGTTCCTTAACCTCTCTCATCTCTGCCCGGTAGCTCGGGACCGGTTCACTATCGAGGCGCTGAGTGTAATTGTAAACGGTCTCAAGAACCGGCGCAGGGGAGGGGCAGAGATTGGCAGCATTTAGAACTGTGAGCTCAGGCGGCATAAGAAACTGAGATCTTACAGTTTTCCAGTCCACTGTACCGGCAGACGTAAACGGGTAGGTAATTCTTACCGGCTTTGAGCCAAGTAATGTCTGGTGGCTCAGGATTGCGGCAGAACCTCCCATTGCAAAAAGACGGGCAAACTCACGACGGCTCATGGAATGTGTCGCCATAGAGACCTCCACTGTTGAGTTAAATAATCTGAGCTACCCCACGAAGAAGGAAACTAGCAACCGAGGGCGGTAAAACCAACTTGAGTCAGTTGAAACAGGAAATGGTTTCCAGCATCACCGTGTCAACTCCCTTTACGGGGCAACTTTTCATTCAGCATGGCCGTGTGGTAGACAAAGGAAGCCATGATAACAGCATTTTTTTTCAGGTCATCAATGGGCAGTGTATCGTAGTAGTCCATGTTGGTGTGGCCTCCAGTGCCGCCGACCCGGTCCTGCAAAAACTGGAATGCCGGAAGGCCGACCCGATCAAAGGCTACATGATCTGTACTCCCGACACTTTGGGATGAGATAGTAGTCATTCCCAGGTCCTTAAAAGGTTCCATCCAGGATGTAAAGATTTGCCGAACATGTTCATTTTCCTGGAGGTAGATACCTCTATATTGTCCCGGGCCGTAGTCCTGATTGAAATAGGCTGAAAATTTTTTATAGTCCGGTTTTATACCGATCTCAGGATCGTCAGGATTCCCGAAATGTTTATATACATATTCCCGGGAGCCGTGTATTCCCTGTTCTTCACCTGACCAGAGGGCAATTCGAATGGTTCTCCTGGGCTTGGCGCCCACTACTTTCAGAATACGGACAGCCTCCAATATTACGGCCACGCCGGAGGTGTTGTCGCTGGCGTTGGGGCTGGCGTGCCAGGTATCAAAATGGGCTCCCAGCATGACCACCTCATTCTTTTTGTTTGACCCGGGTATTTCACCCAGAACATTGCTGGCTTTTTGAACTTTCTTACCTACCTTGGTTTCGATCTCTACTTGAATTTTTACAGGGATATTTCTTTCAAGGATCCGGTACATGCGATTGTAGTGTTCAGGGTTAACGGCCACAATGGGCAGGTGAGCCACCGTTTCTTCTCGTGCCCATTTATCGATCTTGGCACCGGGCCGGGCAAAACCGCGAACGGCGCCGGGCCAGCCGCTGCGAGACTCCAGGATCACCACAGCACCTTCCTCTTTGAAGAAAGTGTTCCGTTCTACATTCGTAATCAGATCGGGATTGGCAGGGGGGCGGGGTTTACGGGGACCAGGCGGTAGGGGTTGTTCGGCCTTTTCCCGTAATTCCTCATCACTCCACCGCTGGACACCTTTGCTGTAGCGGGTTAGATCAATGGTTGGCGGTGGCGTCGCCAGGACAGCCTTTCCCTTAAGCTTGCCCTTGAACTTATCTTGGTCAGCTTTTGTCTTGATATCCGCAATAACTACATCAAGTTTTTTCCGGCCGGTGATACCTGGCGTATGGGCAATGGGATAGCCTACCATGACCTGGTAATCAGGTTCCAGGAGATTCAAGGAAAAATAAGTGTTGTCCCAGCTGACGCCGTAATCCATGAACGGTTCTATTTTTCTGTTCTTCAGGCCTATGCGCTTCATCTCATCCATGGCCCATGCCTGGGCCCTGCGCATATCCTCTGAATTGGTGAGGCGGGCGCCTAAAACATCAGTCATATAGGATAAAGTGTTGGGAAGTTCTGAACGGTGAAATCCTTCCTCCCGGATCTTGGCAACCATCTCCCAATCTACTGGATACTGTTTACCAATGTTCTGCCCGTTAACATGTAACCCGGCAAGCAGGAGAAGTGACAATAAAATCGTAAACATAGTGTGGTGGTTTTTCTTCATGGAAATATCTCCATTTCTGGTTGCGATTTGCAAATTAGCTTGGAAAGCATAATGAGAGGGACTACCTCTCTGGAGGAAAACTAAGGAGAGATAGCGGTAAAGTCAATCAGAGGGGAATATGAGATCGGTATTCTATAAATATAAATCCCCACTGGTGAGGGGATAAATTTACCCCGAATTCTGGGGAGTGGGGTGGTCGTCGGATTGTGAAGACAAAAACCAACTTAATAGAAAAAAAAGACCAGGGGCTGCGAGGGCATCAATGAGTGGATCAAAACTAGGTTTTTTGTGGAGCACAAGCATTGTTAGATGAAAACCGATTATACTGCCAACTGCTATCATTCCTCCCAATCCATCCCACCTCCATGCGGTAATCAAACCTATGATAACACCTAGAGGGAAAAAGGATAACGCAACCATTTCACCAAACGTAGGTGAGCCTGATGATGGTTCTGAGCCAAATAGATGTCCACCAACCATAAACAATAAAAACGCAATGCTCGCTAAACTGGATATTCTGGCTATCCAGAGGATGGTGATCGAGAGTTGATTATTATTCATTGTCCGTTTTCTTTTTCATCCCCACCGCCCCTCCGTCACTTTCCAGGTTGAAATCCCCAATTAGAATTTTTTGTGATCCGTTCTTTTATGGGTAAGCAACCAATCGTACAGTTCCTGCTTGGCGTAAGTCTCCGTCCAAGAATCATGATAAGCGTTGGGATATAATGTATAACGCACTTTGCCCTTAACTTTTTGAAGTGCCCTTACCATTTTTTCAGATTCTTCGGGCAATACTACCTTATCCCGTGCACCGTGAAAAACCCAAATTGGCAAATTTTTCAAGAGACTGGCGGTGGAAGGATCACCGCCACCGCAGATGGGTACCGCCGCGGCAAACAGATCAGGCCTTTTAGTGGCTAAAGCCCAAGTACCATATCCACCCATACTCAATCCTGTAATATAGACTCTGTCTTTATCAACACGATAATTATTCAATGTTTTTTCCAAAAGATCTAATAAAGTTTCCTGAATAATCCCATCCCTCCAGTCATAATCAGCGGGGCATTGGGGCGAGATGGCAATGAAAGGGAATTTTTTTTCTTTTTCTACAATTTTCGGAATGCCATGAATTTTTAACAATTCGAGATCATTTCCTCTTTCACCTATCCCATGAAGAAATAAGATTAGGGGCCAGTTGGTTTCCTGATCATTATTGTAACTCTCTGGCAAGAACAGTAGATAATTCAGGTCTACCTCTTGCACAATCTTATTATCCACCTTCAT
>DCXX01000013.1:11079-11569 GCA_002329125.1 Fidelibacterota bacterium UBA2125
CAATAACGTGTCATTAGTGGTGTCAATAAATTTCGGTTTCCCTATTCTTTTTTATCTCTACCATACTGTTGTTACTATTTGACCCCCGATTGAGAATTAGGTTTATATCCAAACATCATTGGGGGCAGTCATTTTACCGCCTGATTCACCAGTATTTATTACACCCTTAGGTTCAACAAGCATTATTTTACATTCGTTTTCTGCAAAAGGCTTATGTGCAACACCTTGCGGAACGACAAACATTTCCCCTTCTGACAAGTCTACCATACCATCTTGAAACTCAATGTTCATTGAGCCTTCAATCACTATAAAGACTTCATCCGTATCATCATGTTCGTGCCAAATAAATTCGCCTTTTATTTTGGCGAGCTTGAATTGATAATCATTCATTTCTGCAATTACGTGCGGGGACCAGTATTTTGAGAACATTGAGAATTTTTCTTTTAGATTGATTGTATTTAATGTCACTTCAGAACTCCTTGAAGAATGT
>DCXX01000103.1 GCA_002329125.1 Fidelibacterota bacterium UBA2125
AAATCTCTTAAAGAAACTGCACCTGCCCCAACAGGACTAACTGCCACCACAGGCGGTGGAACTGTGGAACTTTCCTGGGAGGAAGTCCCCAGTGGCGATCTTGATGGTGAGGTGGCTTATGATGACGGAACTTTTGAAGATGCTATTTTCATGACTTCCGGATCTGGTATCTGTGGCAATGTATTCGAGATGCCTTTTGGCTCTACGGCCACGGTGAAGAAAGTAAAAGTCATCGGTGCTGACAGCGTTAACACGGTTACGGTTTATGGTTATGAAGTGAGGGGTGGTGAACCCGCAGCAGAGCCGAGCTATGAAACAACCATGGATAGATCACCCGAAGTGTGGAACGAAGTGGAAGTGGATTGGGAATTTGAAGGCGACTTCCTTATTGCTCAGGAAATTGACACTCTTTTACATATTGGAATCGACTTTGATGCAATTCCCAGCAGACATTCATGGACCAAACTTGGAGGGGGATCTTGGCAAAGATGGAGGAGCGTGGCAGAGAACAACGATCTTCCTGATGGGGAGTGGGGGATCCGGGTTGAGGTTTCTACTCAAAATGGCCAGAAGGCTGTTTATAATATCTACCGTCACGGTCCGGGAGAAACTTTTACAGAGCCACTGCCGGATGGCACATATTTGACAAAAACCAGTTTTATGGATTCATTGGTTCTTATAGCTGTGAATTATACTTACGGTGTTACATCAGTTTTTAATTCTGGAGAAGCTGATGAAGTGGAAAGTAGCTTTTCATCTACAGTATCTATTCGGCCAACATCGGAGACAGTTAGAGAAGTAGCCTATGATGACGGGACATCAGAGACTGGTGCCACCCAGCTTGGTGATAATGGATGGTATGCCGTTAGGTTCAGTTCAAATATTTTCCCCATCACTCTTACCACACTTAAATACCATTCCAGGGAGTCTGGTGGAAATACTTACCTAGCAATCTTTGATGATGATGGTACAAATGGTTTGCCGGGAGACAATATAGGTGCGACTCTGATCTTTCCAACGGTGAGCCAGGGATGGAATGTGAAAGATATTTCAGGAGCGGGACTTACCATTCAGGAAGGTGATTTTTTCGTGGCCTGGGGTGAAACGGCTGATTCACCGCCTCTTAGTATTGATACCGATAGTGAATCAAGAGATCGCAGCTACTTCTACACTGAAGTTGATGGCTGGGGCCCTCTATCCGACCTTGGTTATGAAGGTGATCTTCTTATTCGTGCCGCCATTGACATTGAAGGAGCCGGTGTTCGGGATAATATTGGTTTGCCAGAAACGTTTGCACTTAATCAGAATATGCCTAATCCCTTCAATCCTGAAACGCTGATCAAGTTTGATGTAGCGGAAGAAGGACGGGTGGTGCTGAAGCTATTTGACATCACAGGCAGAGAAGTGAGACGCCTCCACGACAAATTTCTGGTTCCGGGAAACTACACCTACTTCCTCAACGGCAATAACCTTGCGTCCGGCGTCTACTTTTATAGGATGGAAGCACCTGGATTTGTTGCAACAAAAAAACTTCTCCTAGTGAGGTAAAAGCTTTCTTGAAAAGATTTCTCTTTATACTCCTCGGGTGGCTGACTGTTGGTGTAGCCCAGCCAAAATCTTTACGGTATATCGAAAATAAATTGAGGGTTTATATTGAAGAAAGTGTAGATGTTGACCAGACAAGCCTTGTAAATGGCAAAACAGGTATCAAGACGATTGATGATCTTCTTTCACGAACAGGCAAAGTAAAGATCAGCCAGTGGCTTCCCGAAGCTACAGAAAAGGATAGAGATGGTGATATATTGTTAAGCCGGTACTATGATATCAGATTTGATAATGAAAATGTTGATATGGCTGCTGTTCGGGATGAATTGTCTAACCTGGCGGCCGTAAAATTTTCGGAATATGTTCCTGATTACCGATTCCATTATACTCCTAATGATCCTCGCTACAGCAGCCAGTGGTATTTGCGCACTATCCAGGCTCCTGAGGCATGGGACCTGTGGGACATTGAAGGTGGCAACTATCCAGGTGATTCTACAATTGTTGTAGGGGTAGTGGACAGCGGTTGTGATTGGGATCATCGTGACCTGGTTTACAGTTTGTGGAATAACTTTGGTGAAGATGTTGATGGTGATGGTAAGACCATTGAATTAGTTAATGGTCAGTGGCAGCTGGATTCAGGAGATTTGAATTCAGTTGATGATGATGAGAATGGCTATGTTGATGACCTTATCGGATGGGATGTGTCGGGGACTACATCGGGTAATGATCCAGATAACAATCCCATGGCACCTCCTGATCCCGGTCCTACAAACGGGAATCCTCATGGTACCCATGTTGCGGGTATAGTGGCTGCCACCACTGATAACAGTTTAGGTATGGCCAGCGTGGGGTTTAATATCAAGCATATGCCAGTAAAAATCCAGTATGATGAAAATCCGTCCGACACAACCTTTGACAATGGAGGTTCCAGTGGTGTTCTATATGCGGCAAAGGCCGGTGCACATATTATTAACCTCAGCTGGGGAGGGGGCGGTTCATCCAATTCGGAACGTGCACTATACAATAATATCAGGGACAATTACGGTGCTATTGTAGTGGCAGCTGCCGGCAATGAAGAAAGCGAAGAAGAGAGCTACCCAGCCGCCTATAGTAGTGTACTTTCCGTCGCCTCATCAAACTCCAGTGATACCAAAAGCAGTTTTTCCAATTACGGTACATGGGTAGACATCATCGCTCCCGGTTCCAGTATTCTCAGTGCAGTCTATGATGATAATTATGCCTCATGGAGCGGCACATCTATGGCAACCCCCTTGGTAGCTGGGGCTCTGGGTCTTGTCTGGTCTTATTACCCCGATGAATCTGCTGATAAAATTCAACAGATGCTCCTCCGCGGCACCGATAATATTGATGATAACAATTCATCCTATTTAGGAAAGATCGGTTCGGGGCGTCTTAATGTTTTTCGCGCTATCGCCAGCGGATCGCTACCGCAGCTTAAGGTCTCTTCTTATTCTGCGCTTCCGGTGAATGATGATGACGGTGTACTAAATCCCGGAGAGATTGCACTGATGAGAGTTGTTCTTGTAAATGAAGAAGGGTGGGCGGATGCAAAGAATATTACAGCAACACTCTCCTCAGATCACTGGGCGGTCGCAATGATCGATAGTGAGGCGGTGTTTCCTGATATTGGCTCGGGCAGCAGTGGCGTAAATGTGGCTGACCGATTCCAGTTCCAGGTTGATGTAGACATGGTGCCTAATGAGATTCCATTTTCCATGAAGATTGTTGCTGAGGGATCGGGTAGCAACATTTATCAGGACACCAAGAATTTTTCAGTAGCTGTAAGCCTGAACCAGGCCGGCTTCCCGTTTACAGCTGACAATATTATCAGGACGTCACCTACAATCATCGATCTTGATGGTGATGGGACACAGGAAGTTCTCATGGGATCGGATGACCACAATCTTTACGTGCTTGATGTCGATGGCAATTTTAGATGGTCCTTTGAAGCGGGCCGGAATGTCCGCTCCACGCCAGCTATTGGCGATGTAGACGGGGATGGTAAGTTGGAAGTAGTCTTCGGCTCCATGGATAACACACTTTATATATTAGGCCATGACGGTGTGAAGGAAGCAGAATACTCTGCCAACGGGATGATCGTTTCACCGCCGGTTTTGGCCGACCTGGATCGAAACGGTGATCTGGAAATCATTTTCACTATTTTTGAGAAGTATCTTTACGTCATCAATCACGATGGCACCGATTACGGTTCATTTCCCATTCCAATAAATGAATCCATATTTTCCGCTCCGGCAGTGGGTGATGTGGATGGAGACAACCAGTTTGATATTGTGATAGGGACATGGAGTGATCATGTTTATCTGTTCACTGCTGACGGTTCCATTCCCGGGGGATTTCCCTATAGTACGGGTAACAAGGTTTCCACGGATCCTGCTTTAGCCGATTTGAGCGGTGATGGAATGCTGGAAATCATCATAGGCTCTGATGATGACAAGCTTCATATTATAGACTGGCAAGGGCAGGCCCTCGCCACCTACGCTGTGGAAGGACATATTCAAAGTTCACCTATGGTTGATGATTTAGACGGTGACGGCATCCATGAGATTATTTTTGGTGCCAATGACGGAAAGCTCTACGGAGTCCGCTATTCCGAGAATCAGTTGTCAGAGATGTCGGGCTGGCCTGTCGATCTGGGCGGCACCACAGCTTTGAAAAGTTCACCTGTTGCATTTGACTTGGATAACAACAGTGTAGCTGAGGTAATTGTTTCTTTGACGGAGGGGATGCTTTTTGCCATCAATCTTGACGGCACGGTAGCCCCCAATTTTCCCATTAATCTCAAAGGGTCAGTGGAGAGCTCTTTTTCGGTAGGTGATCTGGATGGCGACAGCGATCCGGAGATTGCCGCGGCGGCATCCACACAGCTTGCTATTATAGATGTGAAGACAACAGGCGGCATAGGCACTCGCTGGCGGATGTACAGGGGTGGACCACTTCGCACAGGAATGATCTTTGATCCTGCAATGTCCATAGCAGATGTGCCTGATGAGTTACCAATAAAATATTCTGTATCAGGTAACTATCCCAACCCGTTCAATCCTTCAACGACAGTTGAACTCAGCTTTCCGGATGAACGTTTTGTCACTGCCGCTGTATATGATGTAACCGGGAGAGAGGTGAAAATATTAGCTTCCCAATGGATGAATGGCGGCTTCCATCAACTCAATTGGGACGGTACCGATATGCACGGTCATCACGTGGCGGCAGGCATCTACCTGCTTTCTGTCAAGGCCGATAATGACCAACGCATCCGGAAAATGACCCTTTTGAAGTAAATCCGCTCCTTTTTCATTATACAGGCGATGGTGTGTAGATTCCCTCATTAACGATGATATCTCCATGAAGAACCTTTTTCCCTTGGTCTTTCTTATCTCCGTATTATCAGCGGAGATTGACTGTCCCAACGAAACTGCCCGGTATGTTGATCTCGACTCAACCAGTGCCACGTTTAATGATACAGTAGCCACCGGACAGTGTGGATGTCTAAGTTTTTCCTCATCCGTAGCGGGAACGGATACTTCGGTCCTGGTGCCAATATTGGTATATGACAATGAAGCACTAAGAGGATTTCAATTCACACTGCGTGATAATTCTAACGGTGCGTTACGTTTCAACTGGGCTCGCACTGGCAACAAAGTTGCCGACTGGGAAGTGTGGGGAATAGAACATGCCGACGGATCCACCACTGTCTTTGGCTTAGATATTGAAGGAGGACAAACTGAGCCAAACTCAGAAAAGGTGCTGGTGGAGCTCATGTTTGATATGGCAAAAAGAGTGCCGTCCCGGTTGTCATTCCATCTCGACTCTACCGATGAGGTAATCCTGTCAGATGTTGGGGGTGAAAATGTTCTTTGCACCTATCCCGATGAGCTACATCCGGTCAACTATGAAGTGAACTGGCTTGCCGTTCATGAGCAAAGTGAACTGGTGCCAGCACAATTTGCATTGCATCAGAATTTCCCAAACCCGTTCAATCCCACTACTACATTCAGATTTGATTTGCCCGGCGAGTCTGAAGTCCGGCTGGCCGTTTACGACATGTTGGGGAGGGAAGTGGCTCTTTTGCTGCGAGACAATCTTCCGGCCGGAACCCATTCTGTAAATTGGGCTGGGTTAAATAACAAAGGAACGCCTGTTTCAACCGGCATTTACTACGTCAAGTTTGTGGCCGATGAATTCTTGGAAACAAGAAAAGTAACACTGTTGAAGTAATTGCCATGTTGAAGAGATTTTTCTTTATCCTTATTATGTGGGTGGTGGCATTGTCACCTTTGTCTGCGCAGACAACCTACGGTACTGTGGCCGATTTGGAAGAGCAGTGGAAGGAATACACTTCGTACCAAAAAGAGGAGCTCTCAAGTTTTTGCGATTTTCTCTTTGAGCAGGGGCATTACGAAAGGTGTGTTGTGGCATGCTTCAGGTATCTGTTTCTCTATCCAGACGATCCGCTGACGCCGAATGTCTATTACAAAATTGCTCGTAGCTATGAAGAACAGGGGAAATACGAACTTGCCACAGATTACTATAGTAAATCTCAGAATGAAGTCCAGCCCAACAGTTTTGAATTCCGGGCGACTAAATACCGACTTATTTATCTTAATCTCATGCAAGGTGACTACGATACCGTTTATACCATGGTAGGTTCCACAAAGGATCCCTATCTCATCACACTGGATGGATATGCAAAATTCAATGATCTGAAATTTGATGAAGCTAAGGGAAGATTCGATCAAGCACGGCGAATATTTAAATCGAAAGAACACCGCCGTAACCTGACGGTTCTAATGAAAGCCTGCGACAACGTGGAAAAACTCCCAAACCGGGATCCCGTCAAAACAGGGCTGTTTGGTATTTTCCCTGGTGGCGGTCGTGTTTATCTTCAAGACTGGATCCCCGCCGTGGGCACCTTCGCTTCCACTACAGGGTTGGCTATTCAGTTCTTTACTGGAGGACCGACGGTTATCACTAAGTGGTTTCCTCGAATTGCCTTGGTTGGGCTCTACGGCGGCAGCATCTGGGGATCAATGAAGGGAATTGAGTTCGCCAACCGAGAGCGTGAGATAAGATATACCAAAAGGGTGCAGGAAAAATATGGGCCTATCCTTTTTCTTGATTTCCCCGAGCCTGTAAATCTTGTTGTTCGGTAGAGTTTTCCTCGAAAAAATAGTTTGTCTCCGAGGTAAATATGAGGCTAACTTTGTTTGCTCTAGAGGTTTGGTTTAAGCAATCTTCTTAAGCTCATTTTTTTCCATTTTCGTTTTTTGACAATTGGTATGCGTATGGTGATGAGCAATGGCAGGAATTAACCTCGACAAGAGTGTTACAATAAAAAACAAACAACCCTAACAACGGAGAGTTTGATCCTGGCTCAGGACTAACGCTGGCGGCGTGCCTAACACATGCAAGTCAAGGAGAACGTTTCCTTCGGGGAACTATTAAACTGGCGGACGGGTGAGTAATGCATAGGTAACCTGCCCTGGAGACTGGGATAACTTCGCGAAAGCGATGCTAATACCGGATAATGCAGCGGACCCTAAGGGGTACAGTTGTTAAAGCGGGCTTCGGCTCGTACTTCAGGATGGGCCTATGTCCGATTAGCTTGTTGGTGAGGTAAAAGCTCACCAAGGCTACGACAGATAGCGGGTATTAACGTACGACCCGCCTCACCGGGACTGAAACACTGCCCGGACTCCTACGGGAGGCTGCAGTCAAGAATCTTCCGCAATGGGCGAAAGCCTGACGGAGCGACGCCGCGTGCAGGATGAAGGCCTTCGGGTCGTAAACTGCTTTTATTAGGGAAAAATTTCTGATTGTACCTAATGAATAAGGGACTGCTAACTTCGTGCCAGCAGCAGCGGTAATACGAAGGTCCCAAGCGTTGTCCGGTGTTATTAGGCGTAAAGCGTCCGCAGGTTGCTCAGCGCATCTTTGGTCAAATCTATGGGCTCAACCCATAAACTGCCAAAGAGATGGCTGAGCTAGAGGCAGGGAGAGGCACGTGGAATGGCTGGTGTAGGAGTAATATCCGTTAATCTCAGCCAGAACACCAAAAGCGAAGGCAGCGTGCTGGAACTGTCCTGACACTCAGGGACGAAAGCGTGGG
>DCXX01000108.1:0-7613 GCA_002329125.1 Fidelibacterota bacterium UBA2125
CAGCATGCCGTGGTGATATGGGGATACCTGGCATGGACTTATAGAAAACACTACGCAATTGCCGGTCTTACAGTTTTTTTCATTGGCCTATCTCGCCTTTATCTGGGTGTACACTGGCCTGGTGATGTTGCAGGGGGTTGGACAATCGGTGCCATATTACTCATGTTGTTCATATTTTTTAATGGAAGAATGGAACGGAATCAGCTTTCTTTTTCGGCGCTTCCCGCCACGGGAATTTTACTGGTGTTGACGCTCTGGTTTGGTCTTTTCTTTTCGGTTACTTATTCCGGAATAGTTATGGGTGCTCTGTTCGGGTTGGTGGCCGGTGCCACCGCTGCAGGCTATATGAATATTCCACCCTTTTCCCGCTCCACGATTGCAGGGGCAGTGGTGGTAATAATCGGTGCTGCCGGACTCTACGGAATCTATCGTATTGCACCGCCCCTGGCTGCCGATGGAGAGGGGACTCTGTTTATTACCTTAGCGACTATCGGAATCTGGATCAGCCTCGGCGCGCCATGGCTTTCCGGAAAAGTTGTTGAAATTATTGGATTGGAAGTTGCTGGGAAGGAAGCGGCTTAAGTTTCCGTTTCTATATTGAGTCTTTCCAGGCCCCGGCGCTTTTTGAGAAGTTCCACCATTTCATAGTTTTCTTTTGTAGGCCACATATCAAACGTTGTTTCAGCTTCCTTCAGAGCGTAGTCGTACCACCCTTTTTTGGAATAGGCTATGGCGAGATTGTAGTGTGTTTTGGCAGCCATATCCAACTCATCGCGTTTCATCATGCGTACTTCAATAGGATAGAGGCGGATCGCTTCACGGTATTCCAGGATAGCGTCATCTATCAACCCTTTCTGGTAATACCAGTTTCCCAGATTGAAATGGCGCTGAGGTTCGTCTTTGCAACCAAATGCAAATAGGCAAAGAATTACAAAGAAAAAATTTCTATAACGTTTTATCATATGATGACTTGGAACTACGGGAATTTAGAAGACGACGAAGACTAAGAACAAACAAAATTATGAATGCTACATGACCATTTCTGGTGGAGCAAATTCAGTTCTTGCGGTTTTTGGTTCTTTAGTAAAAAATGCTAGTGACAAAATGCCTAAGAGAATGAAGAAGCCAAGACCTACAAGGACTGTTGCAATTCCGTGACTGGGAATGAAAATCCCGGACAGAATGATAAATATGACGACGAACGGTGCTGTGAGACTGTCTGTCAGTGCAAAGTAAATTTTCTTGTCGCCTTCATCACCGGCGAATTCGAAAATGAGACTCATGGCAGTTGTGAGAAAACCCCCTTGCCCTATACCAAGGAAGACGAATATGAGATAAGTATGCATCATCGTTTTTGCATTCAGTGCTGTAACCAGAGCTGCGAGGAAACCGATGAATACAAACACCATCGCATGTTTATGTCCCAATTTGTCACCGATCTTTCCCATGATGAAACTGGACAACCCTGAAAGCAAAACAGTTATGGCTGTAAAAATTCCAGCTTCACTCACATCGAATTGAAGCTTCTCATGGGCATACACAGCGTAGAGTGATATGGCCGGATAGTTTGCTGCCAGTAAGATGCGGCTGAAGAGATAGCGTCTGTAGTTGCCGTCTGTTTTGAGCACAAATTGCAATTGATTACGGAACAGTCTGAAATCCCGGTTGGGTTTCTTGTTTTTTTTTGGTTTGAGCCGGTAGCCCACAAAGAGGACCACTGCCGCCATGATACAGACAGAATATATCAGGAAACCGTATCCAAAATTGGAGGGGAAGGGTACCGATTCTAACAGTTTTTTTACAGCAAACCCGCCAAGGAATCCTGCACCATTAGTTATAGCAAAAGAGATGCCGAAGAATTCACCCCTCCGTTCTGACAGATGAACAAACTCAAGGAAATCGGCCCAGATAGGGAACACTACTCCAACCCCAAGCGAGAATAACACGAAACATCCAAAGTAAATAGCCCAGACGTTGGGGCCAGTAGGGGCAAGAATACCGAAAATAAAGCCTGCCAATAATATGGGTGGAATCATAATGGAGTGAGCCAAAACAATCCCTTTTTTTATGTTTTGAATCCGTTGACCAATGAAGGCCATGGTGAGCTGAGGTATTGCAGCACAGGCGGTAAATACACCAGCAGCTGAGCCTATAATAATCGGAGGTGCGTCTAGCAGTTTGAGAAAAAGTGGAACCACGGCATAAGTAGAATGAAAAGCAATTCCGAATCCCCAAAACCCTTCATGTATAGCGTTATAAATGAGATTATGCTTATGATCCCTGAGACCAAACCCCTGATCGGTCATGAAGAACTGTTTTTCTGTTGGCGGGAGAGAAAGATTGAAGCACCTACAAGCAACAGTGCTCCCATAAACTGCCCCGGCATGAGTGTCCTTTCCCGGATGAACAGATCAATTAGCATTGCTGACAGTGGCCAGAACAGTTCATAAATGGTGGCATGTGTTGCGAGAACGTGCTTTAATCCGTAATAATAAATAAACAGGGCAACTGTTCCTGTGGACAGCACGATGGTCAAAATAGTAAGCCATTCAGTTTTGCTCAAACTGAAGTTGATTGGAGAGTTGCCCATAAAAAGTATAACAACAACCGTTATAAAGGTGGTTATCCAGAGTCTGAGTCCGGTCAGTGAAAAAAAGGAAAGATGCTTCAAAGCGTGCTTTCCCAGCACTGTGGAACTTCCCCAGGCAAAAGCGGCACAGAGTGCCATGAGTCCTGCGATAACTGTTTTGTCATCCATCGCCAGTACAGGCAAGCCGTTCTGAAAAGTTACAAGATAACCTCCTACGATAGCAGCTACGGCACAGATAAGATAGTTTTTTGTCAACGGTTCTCTAAGCAAAACAGCAGCGAGCCCGATAGCAAAGAAGGGCTGGAATTTTTGCAGTAATACGACCACGGAAAGATCGATGTAATTCACGTAACTCAGTGCTTTTGTATAGAAAAAAGTGCCAAGAAGGCCTCCAAAAAGTGAAACCCAGAGAACGGAAACCCAAGCACGGTTGGGGAGTGTTTTCACTTCTTTCCAGCTTTTAAGGAGAAGGGGAGTAAGTAACACAGCCCCGAAAAAATGTTCAAGCAGGACCACCATAAGAGAGGGGATTTCCGATAGATACTGACGTAACAGACCGTCAAAACTCCATAGTACCGCCGCGCACGCAATGGCCGCTGGACCAAGATATTTCAGGTTTCTCATTGAGATCAATTTACCATATTTTTGCTATGGAGACTCAGTGCCGTGAATGTTCCTGAAATCACTGTAACAAAAGTTCATGCTATGCTGGAAAGGGGGGATCCGTTTACTTTGTTGGACATTCGTGAGAAATGGGAAAGTGATTTGGTTACCATTGATGGATCACATTTTGTAACAATGGAGGAAGTGCCCTCCAAACTTTCAAATTTTGATAAGGAAAAACCTATGGTTGTCTACTGCCATAAGGGAGTACGTTCGGCCGCTGTTGCTGTATATTTGCTCAACCAAGGATTCTTGAATGTAAAAAGTATGGTGGGCGGAATTCACGCGTGGACCCTCCAGATAGAGCCCACTCTTCCTACTTACTAAAGGATCCCGCAAACTGTAAGTCGCGGGATCCTTCAACTAATAAATAGTAATGCCGGGTTATCTATCTCTCTTTAGGCCAGATTAATTCGGGGTCCTCGGAACCGATCATCACCGCCGGGATTCCCGCTTTACTTACCATTTCATTGAATTGCAACAGGTCATTATTAAACACTTGGTCCAGTTGGGAGTAATGACTCTCGGCCTGGGCCACAAGGTCACCCAAGACCTGATGAGACTGTGCGGTTGGTTTGGCGTCAATACTTGAAACAACGCCAACCAAGGCAGCAATCTTGTTATCAAGTTTAATAGGATAGTTCAAAGGATCCTGTCTCGATTTAGATTTTACCTGGATCAGTTCTTCCTCAATTGTTGACAACTTTTTTGAGAGTTCTTTTCCTGCCGTAGCAATATTTTCATTCTCAAAACCAGATTTTTCCATTAGATCAGCCAGAGTTTTCACCTGAGATTTAATACTCCGAATGGTGATGACTTTTTGATTGATCTCAGATGTCCTGTCCCGGATGTTCATTAAAAGATCAAACTGAGCTTGGAAATCGGCCTGTGTTGTGGAAATCCTCGGATCTTTCAAGATGTTGAAAGATTGGGTCTGAGATTTTCCGTTTACAGTCATCCTTACTTGGTATTCTCCCGGCACAGCTTTAGGGCCGATATGGGTTCCGCCCCACATAACAGCACCGGGGACCTTTTTTGCGTCTGGATAACGCATATTCCAAACGAAACGGTTCATCCCTTTTTTAGTTTCGGCTGTAGGTTCAGAATTCTTTTTATCTTTCTTGTTAGTGAAAGTTTTGATTACATCACCATCTGATTCCAGATATTCGAGCGTGAACTCACCATCTTCATCCAGTTCTTCGGACAGGTTGTAAAAAGTCATAACACCATTGGGAGGATTAGAACCGGAGTTAGGACTTGGACCGCCCCAGCCGCCGCCGCCAGGCAGGCGGTAGGTATCCCTGGGACCAAAAAGGTGTGCCTTGGCGCCGGAAACTTTACCGGAAAGCTGATATAAGGGAGTGAGGTCGTCCAAAATCCAGAAAGCTCTACCCTGAGTTGCCACTACTAGGTCCTTTTCCTTCACCAGCAAGTCTGTAACAGGAACAACGGGGAGGTTCAGTTGAAACGGCTTCCAGTTTTTCCCATCATCAAAGGAAATATACATTCCTGTTTCAGTTCCTGTATAGAGAAGCCCTTTCCTGGTCGGGTCTTCCCGTACAACGCGGGTATAAGCGTCTTTTGAAATCCCGGTGGTGATGAGCTTCCACGATTTCCCGTAATTGGTTGTTTTGTATAGGTACGGTTTGAAGTCATCCAGCTTATACCGGGTTGCAGCCATATAAGCTGTAGAAGGATCATGAGGTGACTGGTCAATACTGTTTACCATACTCCATTCCGGCATATTGCCTGGTGTAACATCTTTCCAGGTTTTCCCTCCGTCCCGAGTAATGTGTACTTTGCCATCATCCGTACCAATCCAGATGACCCCTTTTTCATGAGTTGAAGGAGTAATAACAAAGATGGTGCAGTAATATTCCACACCTGTGTCATCCTTGGTAATGGGGCCACCGGACTGATCCTGCATTGAGACTGTATTGGTGGTTAGATCGGGACTTATCACCTTCCAAGATTGTCCCTCGTTTGTGGTTTTGTGGAGGTGCTGTGAGCCAACATAAAGCGTGTTTGGATCGTGAGGATCAAATTCAATGGGAAAGTTCCATTGAAAGCGGTATTTCATATCCTTTACACCATGGCCCATAGGATTATCGGGGAAAACAGTAATATTGCGCCGCTCTCCAGTGACATGGTTATATCGGGTCAGATAACCGCTGTAAGAACCGGCATAAACAATATTGGCATTTTCCGGGTGGGGTGCCACGTGGGCGCTTTCACCACCACCAACGGAGTAATAGTCCCGTTCTGTAATTCCACCTCCCATGGTTCTGGAGGCGATAGAAACGGTACTGTTGTCCTGCTGACCGGCATAAACCCTGTAGGGGAATTGATTATCTACATCGACACGATAAAACTGGGCCGTGGGTTGGTTGTGGTATGTGCTCCAGGTGGCACCAGCATCAAAGGAGATTTGACCGCCGCCGTCATCGGCAATAATGAGATGCTGGGCATCCAGGGGATCAACCCACAGATCATGATGGTCACCGTGGGGGGTACGAATTGAATTGAATGTTTTACCTCCATCTTTAGAACGCCAGAACTGAACATTCAGCACATAAAGAACATCCTCGCTTTGAGTATCGGCATATATTCGAGTGTAGTACCAGGCCCGCTGCCTTAGGTTATTGTCGGAAGTTGTTTTTGTCCAAGTTTCACCGCCATCATCAGAACGAAAAAGTCCCCCCTCTCTATTTTCGATGAGGGCCCAGATTCGTTCCGAGTTTAAAGGAGAAATTGCCACACCGATAATTCCCACATTACCTTCTGGCAGACCTTCATTTCTGGTGACCTCAGTCCAGGTATCTCCTCCATCAGTAGATTTCCAAAGCCCTGATCCTTCACCGCCACTTGACAAGCTGTAAGGAGTCCGCTTTATCCGCCACATGGAGGCATAGATGATTCGTGGATTGTTGGGATCAAGAACAAGATCACAAGCGCCAACCTCATCGCTGACGTACAAAACTTTTTCCCAGGTTTTCCCACCATTTTTACTTCTGAAAACACCTCTTTCTTTGTTGGGTCCGAAAAGATGCCCCAGGGCCGAAACATAAACCAGGTCCGGATTGCGGGGGTGAATTCTGATTCGGGGAATTCTCCGGCTGTCTTTTAGACCCATATGTTTCCAGGTTTTCCCTGCATCGGTGGATTTCCAGACACCATCGCCGTGTGAAACATTCCCTCTAACGGTTACCTCACCGCCGCCCACATAAATAACATTGGGATCCCACTCACTGACAGCCACAGCCCCAATGGAACCGCCGAAAAAATCGTCAGAAATATTCTTCCAGTTAGAGCCACCACTTTTTGTTTCCCAAACGCCACCGCCAGTTCCGCCGAAATAGGCGACCCTATCATTTCCAGGAATACCAGCAACAGCCGCCGATCGACCTCCCCGGAAAGGACCGATATTCCTGTATTTCAGTGCTTTATAGAGGGATTCATCATAATTCTCTCCTATCAGCACAGTGGCTCCGGAGCACATCAAAAAAGTGATAGTAATGGTAACAATAGAACGAACGGACAGATTCATACTAAACTCCTTATTCTTATTTAACCCCACGAAATAAATGGAGTTGGAAAGTGGAGAAAACTGATAAGAAAGTCAATCAGTTTTTATTGGGGCTACTATGTTCGAGGACTTGGAAAGGGCGAGAAGATTTTATATAGCTTTGTAAAGGTCTGTTTCCCCTTCAGATTTGGCAACTACAACAGTACCAATACTATCACTGGTTACATTCACTACGGTGCGAAACATATCCAGGGGTCTGTCAACAGCGAGCATAGTTCCCACAAGGAGTGCGGCAGTTGGATGGTCTCCGAGCCCCACCGCATTGAGAACGATGAAGATCATAACCAGTCCGGCTGAGGGAACGGCCGCAGCGCCCACTGAAGCTAAAAAGGCGGTAATAACTACTACCAATTGAGCAGAAAAGGGAAGATCAATGCCCGGAATTGCCTGCGTGATGAAGAGAACGCCGGCACATTCGTAGAGGGCAGTTCCATCCATATTTATAGTGGCTCCTAAGGGGAGGACAAAACTGGTGACTTTATTTGAGACACCAACATTATTCTCTATGCAGTCCATTGTTACAGGAAGTGTTGCTCCTGATGAACTGGTGGAAAATGCTGTAGCCATGGCAGACATCATTGCACGACCGTGCTTCATAGGACTTTCACCTGTGAAGAGAAAAAGCAATAGAGGAAGGACGATTGCGAAGTGAATCGTCAGGCCTGAAGCGATGGTAATCATATACATTCCTACAGCCTTGAAAAGTTCAAAACCAGCTGTGGCAACGGCATTTGAAATCAAGCCAAAGACGCCGATGGGTGCCAACCTGATGAT
>DCXX01000108.1:8005-8970 GCA_002329125.1 Fidelibacterota bacterium UBA2125
TTGCCCTTGAGTTGAGTAATAGCAAAACCGAATATTATTGAAAAGAAAATCACACCCAGAATGTCTCCCTCAGCCGCGGCTTTCACAGGGTTTGTGGGGATCATTCTAATAAAAATGTTTCCCAACGCATCTGGTTGTTGGAGTTGGGATGGGTCGAACTCTTCCACCGTATCGGGGACTTTGGCACCGACACCGGGCTGAATGATGTTGGTGAGGACGAGGCCGATAAGAATGGCGAGCATGGAACTCAATAAATAGTAACCGAACGTTTTTACTCCTACCCTCCCTAATGTTTTGGGATCGCCCAGTCCCGCCACTCCAGAGGTGATTGAGGTTAGAATGAGCGGCACGATGATCATCTTGAGAAGCCGCATAAAGATCGTTCCCAACGGTGCGGCAATGAGCG
Organism: Fidelibacterota bacterium UBA2125; assembly: GCA_002329125.1. Taxonomy (GTDB): domain Bacteria; phylum Fidelibacterota; class Marinisomatia; order Marinisomatales; family S15-B10; genus UBA2125. Next base: position 8,412 of record DCXX01000108.1, read on the forward strand.
CTTTTTCGCCCAAGACCAGAGCAAAAACGGCTCCCAGCGCCATAGCGATAAAAATTTGCCAGTGGAGTTTCATAGAAGGGACAGAATTTAATTGCCGTGATAACAACGGCAAAGGTGTTCAATTAATGGTGGTTCACCGAAGAATCTATATAATGAAGTTTCGTTATAATTTTATCAATTGTGGATTGTGACAGTAAAAAATAACAGATTGAACTCAGTGTCTGTAATTTTATCAAACAGTAAATTGAACTCAGAGCATATTCCAACAAGCTTCTAGAGGAGGTTATAATATGAAAATGTACCGCAGAGATTTTATCAAGATAGCATCCGCTGCTATAGGCTACTCGGCTTTGGGAACTGGCCTTTTGGGGTCTACAAAATATCAAGACACCCCTACCCAAAAATCTTTGGTTTTTGATGCCATGGGAGAAATCCGTGATGTCTATCCGCGAAAATTGGTCAAGGAAATCTTGGATAGCGGTCTAAATGCCATAACTGTCACACTCTGTGATCCTAAAACTTTTGAACATGAAGCTTTTGAAGCGGCGAAAGATGGAAT
>DCXX01000108.1:9212-11470 GCA_002329125.1 Fidelibacterota bacterium UBA2125
GGCGCCGGCTTGACCAATTTCGGACTTGAGCTTGTTGAAAAAATGAATGAAGCTGGTATGTTGATTGACCTCTCTCACGCCAACATGCAAACTATGGCCGACGCGGTTGACGCTTCTAAAGTACCGGTCATCGTCTCTCATACAGCCTGTGAGGCGGTGTATAAAAATGCCAGAAACACCACGGATAAAAATATGAGGCTTGTTGCAAAGAAGGGTGGTGTAATTGGCATATGCCAGATTAGACCGTTTGTGACGAATATTAGGAAAGGAGCTTTTGAACATTATCTAAACCATATTGAACATGCTATTAAAGTCGCCGGCATTGACCATGTAAGCATTGGCAGTGATCGTGATCACCGTGTAATAGAAATGTCTGATGAATATATCGCAGAACTAAAACGGGAAGAAGGCGACAATTTCGATGCAAGCCACTGGCCGCTTTTCATGGATGAACTTAACGGCCCCCGGCGCATGGAAGTGATTTGGGATGGTCTTAAAAAAAGAGGTCTTTCCGAACGCAAACTTGAAAAAGTGATGGGACAGAATAACTATAGGATTTACAAAGAAGTGGTCGGATGAATTACATATGTATCAAAAGACACCAAGTCGTCATCCATACAATTCAATATTTCCCACAGGCCTGAGTCTTGATCTCGGCCATAGTCCGCTCTAATTTTTATGTTCTTTAACCGTGACAGGAATCGAATGAGTTGGATAAAGAAAATATTCTTTTTCCAGTTGCTTTGCTGTATGACCGCTATCTCAGCGCAGACGAGCATTGCCGACAGCCTCTTGACATCCTTGGCCTGTGGGAATTGCCATCTTGGTGTGAGGCAAAATCCAGATATAAGAGAGATGGCCCCGGACCTGAGTCATGCGGGACTGAGGTACCGACCGGCATATATCTACACATTTCTTCAGAGTCCAAAACGTGTCCGGTACAATGTCGGAGCGGCGCGCATGCCGGGATTTCATTTTGATGAAAGGGAAGCTTTAGCTGTAACACTTTTTCTTATGAAGCAGAAGAAAAGTGTAAACCTGGCTGTTCTACCGAAAGGTTCAGTTTCCAATGTTAAGCTGGAGGCCGAGCGGCTCATTGAGGGGGAGCTTGAGTGCACACGCTGCCATGGTCTCAATGGAAAAGGTCAAAACAGTTCCACCGATCTTACCGATGCCGGCATGAGACTAAACAGGGACTGGCTCAAACAGTACTTGGTAGCACCCCGGCTTTTTGATGGCGACGATACGGCCATGCCCAGTTACTTCTATCAGGTCAATGCAACCACCGGGGATTACAAACCTGTCACTCCCGATGCATCTGTTCGGATTGATGCTGTTGTCGATTATTTTATGACACTTACTTCAGGTGAGGCTGAAAATAGGGAAAAGCAATTTTCCGCCATCCGCCGCCAATATGCAGAAGTAACTGCTGAAACCGGTCGCACTATTGTTCAGTCTCAGAACTGCCAGGCATGCCATACACTTGATGGCTTGGAGCCGTGGTTTGAACGTAACGGTCCCGATCTGTCGATTGAATCACAGCGGGTCCAGCGGGGTTGGCTGATCGGATATCTGTCAGAGCCCCATGCTGTGCGGCCGTTCGGTTATTTCCCGGGATCCGGCAGTCGCATGCCCGATTACAGGCTTACCGATGATGAAGTAGAAGTATTAACAGAACATTTTGTGAAAAAGGGAAGTGGAGGCTCATCAGGTACTCCAGATAATCTTTCAGCATTTTCTCAACAAAAAGCGGAGTCACTCTTGCAGGAGAAGCTGTCATGCCTCGGTTGTCATCGATTGGGCGGCTTGGGCGGCAAGATTGGTCCCGATCTTACCAACGCTGCTAGTCGCTTAAAGGCACCATTTGTTGATATGATGATCCTCAATCCCAGGATGCTGGTTCCTGAATCGATTATGCCGAAAGTACCGTTGCCATCGGAGACAGCGAGACTCATGGGGAACTATCTCAAAGGTGCAGTATCCCAGTCCGAAAACCTTTCTTATCTCTCTCTTATTGATCACGAACCCTATAATCCCAAGGGAAGTGTATACCGGGAATTNNAGAAGCATTAACAGAACATTTTGTTAAAAAGAGAAGAAGTGGCTTAACAACTTCACCTGATGAACTCTCAGTGTTTTCACAACAAAAGGCGGAGTCGTTTTTACAGGATCAGCTGTCATGCCTTGGTTGTCATCGGTTGGGCGACCTAGGAGGCAAGATTGGTCCCGATCTCACCAACGCTGCTAGTCGCTTAAAG
>DCXX01000108.1:11632-11864 GCA_002329125.1 Fidelibacterota bacterium UBA2125
CAAGGGAAGTGTATACCGGGAATTCTGCTCCGTCTGTCACGGCCTCAACGGAAGCGGTGACGGCTTCAATGCGCGTTATCTTCCCAAGACACCCATTTCCCATTCCGACCCAGTTCTTATGAGTGAGCGGCCGAATGACACGTTGTATGACGGTATCCACGCTGGCGGGGCTGTTTTGAACAGACATCACTTCATGCCGCCATGGGGAGAGACGCTTTCGCCTCATGATATG
>DCXX01000144.1:0-11643 GCA_002329125.1 Fidelibacterota bacterium UBA2125
GTCCCTGGTGGCTGCGTCTTCCACTGCTTCAGAGATAGCAATGCCAAGGCTTCCTGGTGTATCAGGAGTCTTTTCAAGGACTGTCCTTCCGGCATTGGTATCCGTAGAGGGACTAGCAACAATTTCAGCGCCAAATGTTTCCATAAAAGCTTTCCGATATGGTTTCTGCTCAAAACTGATGCGTACCATATAAACCTTACATTCAAGGCCGAACATCTGGGCGGCATAAGCAAGCGAGCTGCCCCATTGGCCGGCTCCGGTCTCCGTCGACAGCCGTTTTACCCCTTCTTCCTTATTATAAAAGGCTTGAGCAACAGCAGTGTTTGGCTTATGACTTCCCGGTGGACTTACACCTTCATATTTATAATAGATTTTTGCAGGTGTATTAAGCGCTTTTTCCAAACCGGTTGCCCGAATCAAGGGCGAAGGTCTCCAGATCTGTAAAGCTTCCAATACCGGTTCAGGGATATCAACGAATCTGTCCTGACAGACTTCTTGCATTATTAATCCCATGGGGAAAAGTGGAGCCAAATCATCGGGGCCAATAGGCTGGCCCGTTCCGGGATGCAGAATGGGTGGCGGTTGGTTTGGCATGTCGGCGGCAATATTGTACCATTGTTTTGGAATGTCCTGTTCAGATAATGTGATTTTCTTTTGATTCATTTGATCTCCTTTCAATAGAAATTGAGATGGTTTCCCACTGAACAAATAGCGAAAAAACCCCACAATACGAGCAATAAAATCGCCCACCTATGTTAAATAGAATATCAGGACATGGAGGTACAATAATCAAGCTTTTTCTTTATTAACCTTTATCAATATGCTTTATATTTTTGAGTTTCAATTCTGGAAATTCAGGCTATGCTCAAAAGAACTATTAATACCTAAAAGAACACTAAACCTAAATGACTAAGAATAATATTGAACCTGTAAGATTAATGGCTAATGAAAACCCCTTTGGCCCTTCACCCAAGGCTTTGGCGGCAATCAATGAACAAAGTCAAAATGTTCACTGTTATCCAGACTGGGTACCACAAACATTAAAAGAAAAACTTGCTGCAAAAAATCAAGTTCCTCTAAAAAATATTATGGTTTCCGCCGGCTCATATGAACTTATTAATCTTATTTCACGGTTCTTGGTGAACCGGGATGAAGAGATACTCACCTTTGATAATACATTTATCGCCTACAGTCTTAGTGCAAAACGTAATGGCAGAAAATGCGTAATTGCGCATATGTCCGGCCCCGATTGCAATCTGGAAAATTTAATTTCTCTGTGTACAAATAAAACAAGGGTGATATTCTTTGCCAACCCGAATAACCCAACTGGTACCATTGTCACTCATGATTCATTAAGGAATCTTTTGGAAACTGTACCAGATAATGTATTAGTAGTTGTAGATGAAGCATACTGCGAATATGTCACCGATGAATCGTATCCCGATTCCCGGCAACTACAAAAAGATTTCTCTAACCTAATTATTCTCCGCACCTTTTCTAAGATTTATGGTTTGGCGGGTCTCCGGATTGGGTATGGAATTGCGAGTGAGAAACTCGTTAAAATACTCGCAAAAAATCAAATCCTGCGCTCTATTAACTTATTGGGTGAAAAAGCAGCTGAAGCTGCGTTAGATGATGTTGAATATATTAACCATTCTGCAAGTCATAATTCCAAGGAAAGAGCTTATTTATTTAATGAATTAAAGCAGCTTGGATTTGTTGTGAATGAGTCTCAAGCCAATTTCCAATATTTGCCTTTTCCGGATAATGAGCAGAAAAATAATGTATATGAGACTTTAGATAAAGATGGGTTAAAGGTTTGTGATTTGGAAATATTTGGCCATGAAAAATCCCTCCGTATCACTATTGGTCAAAGTGAGACAAACCAACGTATCATTGACTGTCTTAGTCGAATATAGTAAATAAACTCTCTTATTTTCTTCTCTCTTTATTCCCAAAACCATATAGTTCGCTTGCAAATAGTTCGTATCTGAACTATATTTGGGCTGCTGTGATTTAAAATAACGGCAAGAGCAGTCTAGGAGCATATTATGGCAGAGAATCATGTCTTTACAGAAATTGAAAAAAGGACTGGATTCCTAGTCTATAGAACCGCTCGCGGCATGAAAAAAATGCTCGATTTTGAACTGAATAAATATAGTGTATCGTCATCCCAATACACTGTCCTCAACACCCTCATGGAGGATGATGGATTATCACTGAGCGAAATTGGAAAAAGGGTCTCCATCGATAAACCGGCCGTTACCGGCATTGCCGACCGTATGGAGAAAGATGGTCTGGTGGAAAGGCGGCGGACGTCTCAGGACAGAAGAGTCATTCAACTATTTATGACGGAGAAAGGGAGAGCGCTGGCTGAAAAGACTGAAGGGATTGCAACTCAGATTGATCAGAAGCTTGTAAATGTTTTGACGCCTGCTGAAGTGTCCCAGTTTCGCCACATGTTGAATCGTATTTGGGAAAATGCCAATGGTCGCTGAAAACACTCAGCATCCGGATTGATAATCAAAGGATACAATATATGACTGTAAAAACAATGGAGGAATGGAGTGGGAAACCACTGGATGAGATTCTGTGGCTTTGCCAGGAAACGATGGAAGATATTGAAGTAATGACCGTTAAACGCTGGCGGGAGGCGGGTGGCAAGGTACTGGGGCATTTTCAGGTTTACTTTCCTGAAGAAATTGCTCATGCGGCAGGAATGCTACCCATGAAAATGTTTGGTGCATCCGTGGAGACTCGAAATGCAGACAGCCGCTTCGGATCTTTTCTTTGTTCAATTCTGAAAACTAACCTTGAACAGGTTCTTTCCGGTAGGGTTGAACTGGATATGTTTGTTACCCATCCCATTTGTGATGCAGCCAGGAACCTAGCGCCTATTTGGGGGCGCAATTATGATTATCCCTGCCAGATCCTTTATTTACCACAAAATCCGAATTCCAGCCATTCCGTACAATATTTAAAAGAGGAATTTGAAAGAATTCAGGGTGTAATTGAAAAAGTTGCAGGAAAGAAAATTATCGATGATGATTTACGGAATTCCATCGCTGTCTATAATAAGAATCGTGCTCTGCTCCGGCAATTATATAAAATAAAAAAAGAACGACCCTGGCTCATTACCACAAACGAAGCATATGTTCTAATGGCGGTCGGCGGTTTAATTCCAAGGGAGGAGCATAATGAAATCCTTGAAGAGGTTTTACCCCTTCTTGAGAAAAGGAACGCTCGGAAACAAGACCGAATCCGAGTCGTATTCGAAGGAGGATTCTGTGAACAACCACCACTGGACATGTTGAGAACAATAGGTAGGTCCTGCTATGTGGTCGATGATGATCTTTTAATTGGAATGCGGTACATATTGGAGGATATAGAACCAGGGAACGATCCGTTAAACGCCATGGCTGAAGCTTATATCAATAAGTCAACCTATAGTCCCGTACAGCACGATCTCCGAAAACCGAAAGAAAAAATGCTGAAAGAACGGGTCCAAAATGCCGATGCGGAAGCCGTGATTATTACTGCTGCTAAAATGTGTGAACCGGGCCTGGAAGAACAGGTAACCTATACACAGGAGTTTAACAAGGACAATACACCTTATTTTATCAGTGAATTTGAAGAAAACATGACCAGTTTTGATCATTTAGAGATTCAACTGGAAACGTTTGTTGAAAATTTAATATTTGATTGAGGTAAAATATGAATAAAGTGAAATCAAAGGAAATTGTAGGTCGAGGTACCCGGGAAGGAGCCGCCTTGTTCAGGGATTGGTTCCAGGATTTGACACAGAAAGCAAAAAAAGACGAAACGGCAGCATATGTTTTTGTCATGGGCAGTCTTGCAGAGATACTCCGGGTATTTGATCTGCCTATGGTGTTCCCGGAAATTAATTCTCTACAGACTGCTGTTCGCCATGTAGCGGACGACTTTCTGAATACAGCAGAGGATTATGGATATTCTCCGGATATTTGCGGATACGTTAAAGCGGATTTTGCAATGCAAATGCAAAATGGGGATCACCCCATGGGCCGCATACCCAAACCGGGAATCGCCGTACTGACCAATGCCTGTAATACATATTTCAAATGGGCTGAAATATGGGAGCGGGTCCATGAAATTCCCATAGTTTCAATAGACGTGCCAGCAACGCGTGAAGCGGGGACAAGGACCTGGCCGGGAGATGAACAATTTGAGCGAGAAAAGAAATATGTAAAAGTTCAAATACAGGAGCTTATCGAAATTTGTGAAAAAATGACCGGGAAAAAATTCGATATTGATCGCCTGCGAGAAGTGATGGGGCATGCCAATACTATGAGCCGCGGATGGAAACGGGTATTGGAATTGAACCAAAGCAGGCCATCCCTTTTTAACGCATTGACTGACGGTACAGTTTATTTAGGTATGTCAAACGTATTCAGGGGAACACCGGAAGGAGCCAGATTTTTTGACAGGTTGGTGGAAGAAATGGAATATATGTCCGCCAATAGTATAGGGACACTTACGGATGAAAAATACCGCCTGAGTTTCATCGGGGTCCCCTGTTATCCTATTTTTCGCAGATTCAATGAAATGTTTACGGAATGGGGCGGTTCGTTTGTCATGTCCACTTACCTTTGGTTTGCTGCAGGCGGCACAAATCTGGGAGTGCAATACAATCTGGACAATCCCATGGATTCTCTGGCTGAAGGTGTCCTCATCAGCGTTCGTGATGCAATGGATTCCATGTTCCACCCCGAACTGACGGTTCTTGAGCAAACAAATGAATTTAGTATCGATGGTGTGGTGTATCATCCAATCAAGAGTTGCAGAACAACTTCAGCCGGTATGGCTGACAACAGGCGCGCATTAATGGAAAACAGCGATCTGCCAAGCCTGTTTATCGAGTCAGACATGATGGATTCAAGAGTGGTAGCAGAGGCACAAATGAAAAACCGTATTGATGCCTTTTTTGAAGGACTGGCGTCACGGAAAGCAAAAGTTGCAATAGGAGAAGCATAGTATGGCATTAGCGGCGGGAGTGGATGTAGGCTCCACACAAACAAAAGCTGTTATAATCAATGAGGATCTGGAAGTTCTTGGCAGGTCCTTGATCGATACAGGTGCAAATGTTGTAAAAGCAGCCGAAAAAGCATATCTTGAAGCGCTGACCGAGAGTAAACGGCGGGAAGAAGAGATCGCCTATGTTATCGGCACTGGTTACGGTCGTTATAAAGTAACGTTTGGTGATACCCAGGTTACTGAAATCAGCTGTCATGGACGAGGGGCCGTACACATGTTTCCCAAAACAAGGACCGTTTTGGATATGGGAGGACAGGATACAAAAGCCATCAGCGTCAGCGAGACAGGAGAGATTGTGGATTTTTGCATGAATGATAAATGTGCCGCAGGCACAGGCCGATTTTTAGGGGCGGCTTCCACGGCCTTGGATATTCCCTTGAATGAATTGGGCCCAACTGCGCTGAAATCGACAAAACCGGTAAAAATCAGCACTACATGTACTGTGTTCGCTGAGACGGAAGTTTTATCTTGGCTGGGAAAAGGGAAAAAAATCGAAGATATTCTGCTGGGAGTTCATAAGTCGATTTCATCCCGTTCTGTTGCCCTGGTCAGGCGGGTGGGTATCAACAAGGATATTACTTTTTCCGGAGGGGTGGCCAAGAATATTGGTATGATAGAAGTTCTAAATGAAAACTTTGGTATGAAAGTAAATGTAAGTGATGAATCTCATTATATGGGTGCTTTGGGCGCAGCCCTTTTTGCCATGGATCACATTAAAACCAGCCGTGTTCCGGCAGGAGGGGTATCATGAGTTATGTTGTTGGTGTTGATGTGGGATCTACCTATACAAAAGTCGTGGTTCTTTCCCCAGAAAAAGAAGTGGTTGGAAAAGCAATGGTACAAACCGGTTTTAAGTTGGACAAGGCTTCAGAAAAAGCACTCGATCAAGTGCTGAAAGGGGCTGGATTAACCCAAGATGAAATTGGATATTCTATTTCAACAGGCTATGGTCGTCATCTGGTTCCGTACAGCGATATCACGGTCACGGATTTAACTGCTACCGCCCGAGGTTCAAATTATTTCTTTCCCGATACGCGAACGGTGCTGGATATAGGAGGTCAAACCATGAAAGCCAGCCGTTTGGATGAAATGGTAAAGGTAAAATCTTTTCGCCTTAACGATAAATGTGCTGCCGGAACAGGGGCCTTCCTGGAAAAAACAGCCCGTTATATGGGCTATAAAACAGAAGAAATTGGTCCTTTGGTGCAGACATCAAAAGCAGATGTTTCAATATCCGGTGTCTGCGCCGTATTTGCAGAATCTGAAGTCATCAACCAGCTGTCTATAGGTTCAGCACCTTCCGACATTATGCATGGCGCCATGTTTTCACTGGTGAAACGGGCAATCCAGTTATTAAAACGGGTTAAGATGGAATCACAGATCACACTCACCGGTGGGATCATGCGTTTTAAAACAATGGTGGATGTATTGACAGAAAATGTAGAAGAAAAAATCAATGTACCGGATGGCGACATGGTTCAATTTACTACTGCACTCGGTGCGGCAACGCTTGCTTTTCAGCGCCTGGAGAAAATAGGAGCATCTGCATGAGTGAACTGTGCGGTATAGCAGTTTCTCCCCGGGATGAGCAGTTAAAAGAAGAGGGCTGGGTAAAACAATTTAGCTGCGGAGAGCCACGATTGACTGAATCAAAAGAACTATTTGAATCCATGGGCAAGGAAGTCCATTTAGAACAAATGACTAAAGAAGATCAACCTTTGGGATCAGAATGCGATGCCTGTTTTATTGCCTGCGATGATACGTTGAAAACAATCTGGACACGCACTGCTAAACACAATACTAACATTTACTCTGAAAAAATGTTGATGAGTAATAATGGAAAAAATAAAAACGATGGAAAAAATAAAAACAACATTTGACATATTCGCTTTTTATGATGAAGTAAAGGCCAGCGGGAAAAAAATAGCCTGGTGTTCAGCATTTGCGCCAACGGAAGTTCTTATGGCTATGGATATTATCCCCGTATATCCAGAAAACCATGCAGCAATGTTGGGTGCCCTATCTCCCGATAGAAATCCTGATAATCCGTACAGTCAAAATTCTATCAAGCTATCTGAGGAAAGCGGGCTAAGCTCACCAACTTTATGCAAATATGCCCTCAGTGATATTGGCATCCTTCTGGGAGATGCAACTTCCCCCATTCAAGGGCTCCCTGTACCTGATATGTTTTATGCCTGCAACAGCCAGTGTTCAGTTGTGGAACGGTGGGGCGATGTAGTCCAGGAAATATTTCTAGAGCAAAAAAAGGAGGTTCCTCATTATGTCTTGCGAGCACCATCCTTGACAAAAAAGGAAGAGCATTCCTCGGAGGAATTACAGCATTTTAAAGAACAGATTGAAAAACACATAAAGCAAATATGTGATCATTTTGAATTGAGTTATAGTGAAGAAAAACTAAACAAAATTGTTGAAGAGTCAGACAAGTCCAATCAATTATGGCAGAAATGTCTTGAACTGGCGAAAAGAAAACCGACTCCCTGGACCAATATTGATGCCTTTACTGCCATGGCACCAATTGTGATTGCAAGAGGAACAAAGATCTGTACAGAATATTACCGGTCACTATTGTCGGAACTGGAGGAAAGGGTTGAAAATGGGATCCAAGCGGTACCTGATGAAAAAATCAGACTTGTCTGGGATGCAATTCCCATCTGGCCGAGAAAAAACTGGTTGGCAAAATACTGCAAAGAAAACAATATTGCTTTTGTAGCCAGTACGTATACACATAGCTGGTGGTTCAATTTTGATGCAAAAAATGCCATGGACACTCTGGTAAAAAGATATGCATGGAATACAATGAATCGGTCAAAAGACTGGATTTTGAATTGGACCATCGATATGGTGAAGGAATATCAAGCCGATGGAATTGTTGCTCATTGGAACAACAGTTGCGGCATTTGGAACAGCTACGTTAAGCGCCGATTACCCGGATACGAGGCAGCAGGGATCCCCACCATTGTGATTGAAGCGGATATGGTAGATGCCAGATTCTTTGATGAAGAAAAGATCCGCTCCCAACTCGATTCTTTTATTCGCTCTCTTGCTCAGCAACAGACACCAAATAGGGAAAGCCAATAAGCAACACCATTTCCTTCACAGGTACTGTTAGATACCGGCATAAATATATATATCCCGGCTCATTTATCCGGTTAAGTGAGAATGTAAATGACTGCAAGTCACGTATATAAGAGCAAAGTTTCACTTCCAGACTATCCTCAAAATTTGGCGTTGATGCTGAGCGATAATGCAGAAAGATTCGCCAGTCGCTCTATGTATCAGGAAGTCCAAAATGGAAAATATGTTCCCTTGACATGGGACCGATTTCTTCGAGACATCACATCGATCCAGAACTATCTTATGTCCCGAGGATTCGAAAGTGGCGATCGATTGGCTATCCTCTCCCCCAACCGCCAAGAAATGCTTGAATTAGAATTGGCAGTGATGGCCATGGGTGGTACAACGGTTCCTATTTTCGCCGGATATCCTCCTGAACGAGCAAATGCACTCGTTCACTTCTGTGAACCCAAGTTCGTTGCCGTGGCAGACCAGTCACAATACGATAAACTGGTGAAGCTTGAACAGTTCCAGGAAACAATCATTTTTGATGCAGTCTCGACGCTTGAGAAAGAATGTACCCACTTTTCGGAGATGCTTTCTTCAGAAGAAACATCCGAAATAAGCGGAAAGGATATTTCAGGAGATTCGGTGTGTCTCATGATGTACACATCCGGCACCATGGGAAAACCCAAATGTGTTCAATTGACGCACAGTAACATTCTCTCTCAGCAGGCGGCCATGCGGCTTCTCTGGAGCCTTACTCAAGAGGATCGTTTCTTATCTTATCTGCCGTGGCACCACAGTTTTGGCGGTATTTTCGAAAAGTTCGCAGCAATTGTAAATAGTGCAGTGCTATCGTTGGAACATGGATACGGAAAAGATATTGACCTACTTCTGGAAAACTGGGGTCAGGTACTCCCAACTGTTTTTTTCAGTGTGCCGCGAATCTATCAAGAAATGGCAACGCGGATTATGCAAGATCCAAAAATCGAAGAAATGATTTTCCATGACAACTTGAGATTTGTTTTTACAGCTGCCGCTCCTCTACCAAAAAATATTGCCGACCTTTTTGACGATCACGGCATTCCGGTGGTAGAAGGGTGGGGACTGACCGAGACATCTCCATGCTGCACTATCACTGATCCGACAATAGCCCGGGAACCTGGTGTCGTGGGCCAGCCTATTCCCGGTGTTTCCCTGCAACTGGCGGAAGATGGTGAAATCCTGGTGCGGGGGCCAAATGTCATGACGGGGTATTTCAAAAATGAAGACGCCACAAAGAAAGTACTTACAAAAGACGGCTGGTTCCACACAGGTGATGTGGGAGAAGTTGAAGATTCAGGTCTTCTTCTTATCTCTCGCAAGGATCGCATCTTCAAACTCTCTAATGCCGAGAAAGTCATTCCCACGGAAATTGAAAACATCATTGCCAAAGATTGTGCTTATCTTTCCCACGCTTATGTATCAGGGAACGGTAAAAACTATCCTGTTATTCTCCTCTTCCCTAACAAGGCCATGTTTCTTCAGGAGCCAGATCAGTCACAGCTGATGGAGGGATGTAAATGCCCTAAGAATCTGAATCAATATTTCGACTGTTTAAGCAACTGTCTGAAACATTGGAATGCTTCAATTGAGGCAAAGTATGCTCGGCCGAAGAAAGCAATGCTTATTAACCATGAACTGTCCATGGAAAACGAGGCATTAACCCCTTCCCTGAAGTTGGCGCCCAATGTTGTGAGGAAAGTTTTCAAAGCCCAGATCGAGAGTCTTTATGATGATGACAAACCCATATCTGAGGAAGCGTATGTTATCGCAATGGAATAGCCCCATTCTGTTTATTATGGTTGTACGAACTTTCGGGAGCTCATTTCATGAATGAAAAAAACGAATCTGGTGCTGTTCGTATTGGCGTCGTAGGAATGGGCCCTGTTGGTTCAATTCTTTCAGCTCATCTGTTAGAGTCCGGCGCATACGTTGTCTCTTGCGACATAAGTCAAACCAGAATAGAAAGCATTAAAACGAAAGGTATCTGCCTCACGCACACTATTGAAAAAGAAGTTCCGGTCATGGATACCTGTCTTTCAGCGGCGAAACTCCGGGAATATGATTTGGACCTTGTTGCAGTTTCAGTAAAAACTCCCTATCTCAAATCTGTGTTGGCTGAACTTGAAGAAACTCTCACTGAAAAAACATTTGTCATGAGTAGTCAAAATGGCCTTGATAATGAAGCTGAAATAGCCAAAATTTTTGGGGCTGATCGGACGCTACGCATGGTTATTAACTATGCCGGGAACTTGAATAATGATGGTTCTGTTCAAGTCACCTTTTTCAATCCGCCCAACTACGTTGCCGCTTTAGGACCCAAAGGGGTAGACACGGGAAATCAGTTCGCTGAATTGCTCAACGCCGTAAGTTTGCAAACTATTGTTTTAGACGATATCCGGCCTCACAGCTGGGAAAAAACTATTTTGAATGCCGCCCTCTCCCCTGTCTCTGCCCTTTCCCGGCGAACGATGAAAGGTATTATGGAAACTGACTGGGGAGTGACTTTGGTAGAAAATATAGTGAATGAATCCATCGCCGTAGCGGAAGCAGAAGGGATTGATCTCGGAGAGGGATTTACACAGCACTGCATTCAATACCTGAAGGGCGGTGGTCGCCATAAACCGTCCATGCTGATCGATATCGAAAAAAATCTGCCCACCGAAATTGACTACCTTAACGGCAGGATAGTAGAATATGGGAAGAAACACTCTGTGCCGACACCCGTCAACCGTACTATCACGACTTTGATTAACCTCCTGGAACGCAAACCGGAATGACAAGAAAAGGGTAATATGGATTCAATTCAGGCGTGGCAGATGATTGCTAAAGATCAACCTTTTGAGTTGATAGATATCTCCGCCCCCAAGTTGGGAGACGACGAAGCCATTGTGGAGGTGGCCGGCTGCGGTGTTTGCCACACGGATCTGAGTTTCTGGCATTACGGTGTTCCAACTAGGCATGAACTCCCTCTGGTTCTGGGCCATGAAATCAGCGGTACCGTGGTAGATGGACCAGAAAATCTTATAGGTAAAACGGTCATCATTCCGGCCGTGATGCCCTGTGGTGAATGTGACCTTTGTAAAGCGGGAAGAGGAAACATTTGCCAGAAGCAAAAGATGCCCGGAAATGATTTTCATGGCGGGTTTGCAAGTCATGTGGTTGCGCCTGCCCGGTATCTGGCGGAAGTATCTGATGCCGTTCTAGAAAACCATGCACTAACTGATCTGGCTGTAATCGCCGATGCCGTTTCCACGCCCTACCAGGTGATGGTGAAAAGCAAAATCCGGGAAGGAGATTTTTCTATAATTATTGGTGTAGGCGGGGTGGGAATTTATGGAGCCCAGTTGGCGAAGATTTTTGGCGGAAAAGTACTGGCGTTGGATATTTCACAGGAGAAGCTGGACCAACTTGGACAGGTAGGCATTGACCAGACATTAAATGTTTCCG
>DCXX01000144.1:12013-25605 GCA_002329125.1 Fidelibacterota bacterium UBA2125
GTGCCTCATCCAATCAATGGAAAATTTTTGAGATGTCCGGAACAAAACCGGGACAGGAACTGGCATTTGCCTTACTGGGGATTGCCGGCACATTATCCATCGTTGGCTTCACCATGGATAAACTGGAAGTCCGTTTAAGCAATCTGATGGCGTTTGATGCAAATATCATTGGCACGTGGGGTTGCAGACCTGAGCTGTATGCTGATGTTCTGGAATTAGTCGCCGAAAACAAACTTGTAATAAAATCGTTTACTGAAACCTTCCCTATGTCACAGATCAACGGAATTTTTCAGCAAATGTTGACACATCAATCGAACAGACGCGCGGTAATGGTACCAGATTTCTAGAATAACTAACTATTAGGAGTTTGATATGAGCAATAATCTAGTAAACCACAATTTAGTTGATGTTGATTTCAAGGAAATCATCTATGAATTACGCCCCTGCCTGGATAAAGACGGGAATGCGGTTGATGGTCTTAATAATGCGTGGATCTTCCTGAACAATCCTAAACAGTACAACTCCTACACAACCGCCGCTGTGAAAGAAATTATCCTGGCTTTCCGGGCAGCATCCAATGACCGTAGCGTTGTTGCCGTTATTTTCTCAGCCGTGGGCGACAAATCATTCAGTACCGGGGGAAATACAAAGCAATATGCTGAGTATTATGCTGGCCGCCCCATGGAATACAAACAATATATGCGGCTCTTCAATGATATGATGACATCTATCCTGCACTGTGACAAGCCTGTAATCTGTCGCGTGAACGGGATGCGGGTTGCCGGAGGGCAGGAAATCGGAATGGCCTGCGACTTCACCATTGCCAGCGACCTGGCGGTATTTGGCCAGGCTGGGCCCAAACACGGCAGTGCCCCTGATGGTGGCAGCACTGATTTTCTTGATCTTTATGTGGGCATTGAAAAAGCCATGCAAAGCGGTATCTTGTGCGAAATGTGGTCAGCCTATGAAGCAAAGAATATTGGGCTCATTTCTGACGCTATTCCTGTTTTGAAAGTGGACGGGGAATTTGTTCGCAATCCTTTGCTTGTTACGGATCAGTGGATAAACGAAGCAGGGGATATTGTTTATGGACAGAATAAATCCGGTGATGAGCTCAAGAAAGGCAAAGAGGTGTTAATGAATGGAGAAATTGACCTGACACCGCTAGATAATGCCGTGAATGCACTGGCTACAAAAATAATGTACCTGATGCCCGAATGTACCAGCAAGACCTTGAACAGTCTCCGTAAAAAGAAACTGGAGCATTGGAACAGAAACAGTCAGACCAATCGTGACTGGCTTGCGCAAAACATGGTTACAGAAGCACGGGCCGGTTTTCGCGCTTTTAATGAAGGTCCGAAAGGTAATCGTGAAGTGGACTTCATCAAACTGCGCAAGATGCTGGCTGAAGGGCATCCGTGGGATGATGAGTTGGTGGAAGCAATTTTGCCTAAATAACCATGGGGAAAATAACCACAGAATCACTTTTTAGCGGACAGGTGGTCCGGTTCACGCTCAATGCACCCAAAGCAAATGTCCTGGATGCGGAAATGATGATGGCACTGCAGTCTGAACTTGAGGAAACTGGGACGGATGTTAAGCTTATTCAGTTTACAGGTGCAGGAGATCATTTCAGTTTTGGTGCATCGGTGCCTGAACATTCAAAGGAGAATGCACCAGAAATGTTGCATCATTTTCACGGACTGTTCAAAACAATAATGGAACTGTCGGTCCCCACTATGGCCCTTGTTTCCGGGCAATGTTTGGGAGGCGGTTTTGAGCTGGCACTTGCGTGCAACTTTCTTTTCCTGGACAAGACAGCACGGTTGGGGCAACCGGAAATCAATTTAGGTGTTTTTGCACCGCCGGCATCCCTGATCCTACCGCTGAAAGTCGGGCAGACAAAAGCTGATGAGCTGCTTCTTACCGGAAAAACTGTAAAGCCTGAAGAAGTGATGCAATCCGGTTTGGGTACACAACTATTTGATGATCAGCAATCCATGATAAAGGGCGCTCATGCATGGGTGAAGAAAAATATCCTACCAAAAAGTGCCTCTTCCCTGCGGTTTGCCTTAAAAGCTGCCCGGACCGGATTTAACCAGAAACTTTCTGACAATCTGGATGACCTGGCCCGGTTTTATACAGAAGAATTGATGGAATCTCACGATGCTAATGAAGGGATCAAATCGTTCTTAGAGAAACGCAACCCAGAATGGACTAACAGCTAACAACCGAAATCTGTGAAATTTGAAAATAAAGTAGTGGTTGTTACCGGGGGTGCCAGGGGTATTGGCGCTGAAATTGTCAAACATTTCCTTCATGCAGGTGCTATTGTCCATATCCTGGATAAAGATATTGCCGATTCGTCCAATCCGGATAAAAATGATCGATTAATTGCCTCTTCCGGTGATGTTTCCAATGCGGAAGATGTGAAATCATTCATCTCCCATGTTGTTTCTGCCTCGGGGAAAATCGATGTTTTAATCAATAATGCCGGTATTATCCGGGATAGTGTCATCTGGAAAATGGAAGAAGACGATTTTGATGCTGTGATGGATGTGAATCTAAAAGGTCCATGGCTCATGTGCCGTGAAGTCGCCTCAATCATGCGTGAGCAGAAGAGCGGCAGGATAGTCAATATTACGTCCCGTTCCTGGTTGGGGAATTTTGGGCAGTCCAACTATTCGTCTTCCAAAGGGGGCTTGGTGAGTCTAACACGGGTTCTGGCCCTGGAATTGGCGCGGAGCAATGTTACAGTTAATGCAGTGGCTCCGGGCCTTATCGACACTCCCATGACCCGCAGTATGAAACCGGAAATATATGACCAATTACAAAGCGCTATCCCCGGGGGGAAAGCCGGAACTCCCGCTGATATTGCTAATGCGGTCACTTTTCTTGCATCTGATGAAGCACAATATATTACAGGACAGATAATCCATGTAGATGGCGGAAAAAGTATTGGTGCAAATGTGTAAAGTCCCTTCTGCTTAGTAAAGAGTTCTCAATTGGAAAAAGTCCAGTTAAACGTTAATGGATTCCCGCAAGTTGTCCTGGTAGGTTCCCATGAAACTATTCTGGAAACATTACGCAATCGGCTCAATCTCACCGGAACCAAACAGTGCTGTGATGAAGGGACTTGCGGAAGCTGTACAGTCCTGATGGATGGCAAACCTGTTTTGGGCTGTTTGACCCCAACAGTACGTTGTGTAGGGAAGGAAATTGTTACCATAGAAGGGGTCAGCTCTGGTGACAACCTGCATCCTGTACAAAAGCAGTTGGTTCAGAACGGGGGAATGCAATGCGGTTTCTGTACACCGGGTGTTGTAATGACAGCTATTCCGTACTTAAAAGAAAATCCTGATCCATCCATAGACGACATCAAGGAAGGTCTTTCAGGAAATCTATGCCGCTGCACCGGCTACAAAAAAATTATTGAAGCTGTAAAGAACGCAGCGGAGGAGCTGAACGGATGAGCGGCCCCATCGGAAAACCAACACCGTATATTGACGGAGTCCAGAAGGTGACAGGAAAAGCCATGTACACGGACGATTATCGTTTCCCGAACATGCTCTATGTAGGCTTATTGCGCAGCCCCCACGCCCACGCCCATATCAAGCATATTGACACATCAGCCGCGGAAACATATCCGGGGGTGGCAGCAGTCACTGTTGGTACAGATTTGCCTATTTCATTTGGGATACTGCCCATCAGTTCTGATGAAAATGCTATGGCTGTTGAGAAGGTGCGTTATGTGGGTGAGATTGTTGCCGCTGTGGCCGCGGAAACGATGGAAGCCGCCCAAAAAGGTGCTGAAAAAATAATTGTCGAATACGACCCTGTTCGTGCATTTATCGATCCTGGCGATTCCCTGGAAGTGTGTGACCCCGCCGAGCAGATCCACAGCCATACAAAGGGTGGAAAAAATATCCACAAGACAGCTGAATTACGTTTTAATGAACCGGAAAAGGCGCTGGAACAATCCCCATTCAAGCGTACGGAATCCTTCAAATTTGCTGGTGTAACTCACGCCTTCACAGAACCGCATTCCACTATTGCTATCTGGAATGGAGACGAAACTCTGACCGTCATCAGTGCTACGCAGGTACCCCATTATCTGCACAGAAATCTGTCCAAAGTTCTGGAACTGCCTATGCACAGAGTTCAGGTAAAGAAACCCGCTTTAGGCGGCGGATTTGGCGGGAAAAGCGACCCGTTTGCTCATGAAATGATAACGGCCTATCTGTCAATGATAACCAAACGTCCTGTTAAATGTACCTTTTCCAGGGAAGAAGTGTTTATCAACAACCACGGTCGCCATCCCACAACAATAGACATGTCTGTCGGTTGTGATCAGGATGGAATAATAACAGCTCTTGATACAGACACAATTATTGATGGTGGCGCCTACGGAAGTTTCGGTGTGGTAACATCTTACTACAATGGTGTCCTGTTGCAGGGGCCGTATAAAATTGACAAACTAGGTTTCAGGACACGGCGGGCGTACACAAATAAATCGCAATGTGGTGCCATGCGCGGGCATGGTGCTGTAAATCCCAGGTATGCCATGGAAGTAATCCTGGACATGCTGGCCCACGATGCGGGCATTGACCCGTGCGATCTGAGAGAAAAAAACTTCCTGGAGGAAAATACGGTAACAGTTGGCCAGTTGCGCATTACCAGTAACGGCGTCCGTGATTGCCTGCAGGCAGTCCGGGAAAAGTCTGACTGGGACAAGCTTTACGGAAAACAGCCTTACGGCCGTGGTTTAGGCATCGGGTGCGGTTTTTACATCAGTGGCAGCGCCCTTCCCATCATCTGGAATCGCTATCCTCAAACAGTAGTTCATGCCAAACTTGATTTTGACGGAAGAATCGTCATGTTCAGCGGCGCCAGCGACATTGGCCAGGGCAGTGATACCATGCTGGCTCAGATTGCCTCCGAAGAACTGGGTGTTCCCATGAATTATGTTCAGCTGGAAGTAGCCGACACCAAAACTACGCCGGTGGACCTTGGTAGTTATTCCAGCCGTGTCACCTTCATGGTTGGCAATGCGGCAAAAATGGCGGCGGAAAAGCTCAGGAATGAGATGGCTAAGGCTATCGCTAAAGAAAAAGATGTTTCAGCAGATGATATTGTGTTCAGGGATAATAAAATCTTTACAGAGGATGGTGCTGTAGATATCTCCTGGGAAGATGGTGTCGAAACAGCCCTGGCCGGCCGGGGAGCTATTGTGGAAAGTGGCTATTATTTTTCACCCAAGATGGGGGGAGATTTCAAGGGTTCTGGCGCAGGCTTAAGCCCCGCATACAGTTTTGGTGCCTTTATTTCCGACGTAACAGTGAACCCCTCCACAGGAAGCGTAAAAGTAGAAAAAATCTGGGCGGCACATGACTGTGGAAAGGCGTTGAATCCCCTGGCTGTAGAGGGCCAAATTGAAGGCAGTATTCATATGGGATTAGGCCAGGCAGTATCAGAAGATATGCGCTACGTGAATGGCCAGATAGTGAATGCCAACTTCTTCGATTACCGTATTCCATACAGCGTAGATACGCCGGACATGGATGTAACAATTATTGAATCGAATGACAGTGAAGGACCTTACGGTGCCAAGGAAGCAGGCGAGGGCCCCATTCATCCTGTTTTACCTTCTATAGGAAATGCGATTTACGATGCGGTTGGGATCCGTATGATGGAGCTTCCAATCACGCCGGACAAGGTGCTGGCAAAGATTCAGGAAAAGGGTTAGAACATGGGTCACTATTTCCGGCCAACCACTATCAAAGAAGCTCTTTCCCTGGCGTCCGATTGGCCGGGCAATTACAAATATTTCGGGGGAGGAACCGATTTACAAATCTACCGGAAACAGAAGTTGCTTAATAATGAAGCCATTATTGACCTGAGTGAACTTGACGATACCTGTAGCATTAAAGCTGATGAAAATTCCATGAAACTGGGCGCTTTCGTCACCCTGGATGAAATAACCACATCCAGTGACATTCAAACACATTTCCCACTGTTGGCGGAAGCTGCCGCATCAGTGGCAACGCCGGTGATCCGAAAAACGGCCACCATGGGGGGAAACTTACTGGTCAACAATCGGTGTACATTATACAATCAGTCAAAAGAATGGCGGGATGCGGTTGGATCCTGCCTGCGGGAAGTTGGCAATATTTGCCTGGTGACAGGGGGAAAAGACAAATGTTTTTCCAGAAATGTATCTGATACAGCGCCCGCCTTGATCGCCTTGAATGCGGTGGTTATTATCCACAGCCAGGACGGGAAAAAAGAAATCCCACTACAGGATATATATGCTCGAGATGGAATCAAATTCCATGATCATCTGGATGAGGATGCAATAGTGTCAGAAATACGTGTTCCAACCAAACCTGCAAGCTGGTGGTTCAAAAAACTGCGTTTACGGAAGACGCTGGATTTTACTTCCTTGACTGTGGCTGCAACCGTTGATTCGGCTGGTATTGCCCGGGTCTGTTTAAACGGAGTATCCATGTCACCTGTTCTTATTGAAGAATCGCTAAAAAAGCTGACAGTTGAAACAGTCATCAAAAAAGCCCGAAAAAACTGCAAGACGGTTGACAACGACTTAATGCCTCTGAAATACAGGCGGGAAATGATTAATGTCTATTTAAATGAATGGTGGAAATCAAAATAAATGATCAGTAAACCTTCACTAAACCAGAAAAAGCTTGAGATCAAAAGAGCGCTTATCTCTGTCTATGATAAAACAGGTGTTGTTGATCTCTCTAAAAAACTTATTGAACTTGGTGTGGAGATCCTCTCCACCGGCGGGACGGCCGGAACGCTTCGTGATGAGGGCATCCCCGTAACGGATGTGAGTGATTACACACAGTTCCCTGAGATTATGGACGGCCGGGTTAAAACTATCAATCCTCTCGTTGAAGGGGGCATTTTGGGCTTGAGAGACCTGCACAGTAACGATGCAGAAAAGCACAATATCAAATGGATCGACCTGGTGGTGTGTAATCTCTACCCCTTCTCTGAAACAATCTCACAGGAAGAGTGTGACCTGGCCCTTGCACTGGAAAATGTGGATATCGGCGGCCCCACCATGATCCGTTCTGCCGCAAAAAATGTGGGATGGGTCACCGTTGTGGTGGACCCGTCTGATTATACAGCAGTATCAAATGAACTGGAGGAAAATGGCGGACTCACTTTTGAGTTCCGCCAGAGTCTTTCTTCCAAGGCTTTTGGCCGCACTGCACAGTATGACGCCATCATTCACAACTATCTGAAAGATGAAAAACTTTCTGAGACATTGAGTCTCACCTTCGAAAAACAGGCAGAAATGCGTTATGGTGAAAATCCCCACCAGGCTGCCGCGTCCTACCGGATTCCCGGCGTCAGTTCAAACAACATCCTTAACGCCAGGGTCCACCAGGGAAAACAGCTCTCCTACAATAATATCATGGATGCAGACGGTGCTCTGGCCTGTGTCCGCGAATTTGATGAACCGGCCTGTGTGGTGGTGAAGCATGCCAATCCTTGCGGCGTAGCCACCGGTGATGATTTACTGGATGTTTACAACCGCGCTTTCAATGCCGATTCTCTTTCCGCATTTGGCGGTATTATTGCTCTCAACCGCACTTGCACAAAAGAAGTGGCGGAAGCTATCACTTCCGTGTTCGTTGAAATTGTTCTGGCACCGGATTTCCAGGCTGAAGCGCTGGAAACCTTCAAAAAGAAAAAGAACCTCCGTGTATTAGAAATCGGCAATATTGTCAAACGCGAACCCAAGTTGGAAATAAGAAATGTTGATGGCGGTCTGTTGGTTCAGGACGTGGATACAAAAATGTTGACCCGGGATGATCTTAATGTGGTAACGGACAAGAAACCAACGGACCAAGAAATCGATACCGCCTTATTCACCTGGAAGGTGTTACGCCACGCCAAATCCAACGGCATTCTCATCGCAAAGGATAATACCACGGTGGGTCTCGGAGCTGGTCAGGTGAGCCGGGTGGATGCAGTGCACATGGCGCTACACAAGGGCGGTGAAAATGTGCGGGGCGGTGTGTTGGCTTCTGATGCGTTCTTCCCCTTCCGGGACAGTATTGATGCCATTGGCGACACAGGGATTACCACCGTGCTCCAGCCCGGCGGCTCTATTCGTGATCAGGAAGTGATCGATGCTTGTAACGAACACGGCATGGCCATGGTTTTTACCGGACAACGCTGTTTCAAGCATTAACCGGCGCGGGCTAGTTCAGCAGCACACCCTTTATTACCCGAAACTGATCCTGAACTGATAATTTTATAAGGTATACTCCCGAGGGGAGCAGTCGCCCTCTGCTATCTAAAGCTGACCGAGGTGTTACGCATACATACCATTCAGCAGGTCCTCATAATGCTCAACAATCACCTTTCTGCGAATTTTGAACGTCGGAGTGATCTCATCCTTATCCTGATCAAAATCTTCCTCGAGAATGCGGAATTTCTTTACTGTTTCATAGGATGCCAAATCTTCATTCTTAATGCTCACTTCCCCATTGATCAGGTCTATCACTTCCGGCTTCTTTGACAGATCTCCCTGATCCTGGTAAAGCAGCTTCTTGTCCCGGGCGAATTTTGTAATCTCATCCTCGTCAAGGGTGATAAGTGCTGTAAGGTACGGTTTTCTGTCGCCATAGACCATGGCCTGGCTCACATAAGGGCTCGTTTTCAGGAGGTTCTCAATATTTTGCGGTGCCACATTCTTTCCGCCGGCGGTGATGAGAATGTCCTTCTTTCTGTCAGTGATAAAGAGAAAACCTTCTTCATCAAGATACCCCACATCACCCGTGTGGAGCCAAAGTTCGCCATTCTTCCCGGGGTGCAGCAGTTCGTCGGTAGCCTCTTTATTCTTATAATAACCGGATATATTTTGAGGTGCCTTTACGCAGATTTCCCCATCCTCAGCAATCTTGATCTGGGTATCCGGCAGCGCCTGGCCCACAGACCCGATTTTCACTTTCCCCGGTCTGTTCGCCGAAATCACTCCCGCTGTTTCTGTCATGCCGTACCCTTCGTACACATCGATACCCATCCAGTTGAAATAGTGAATAATATCCGGTGATATGGGAGCCGCACCGGAAATCATGAAACGGATACGCCCGCCAAAAATATCCATCACCTTGTTATAGATAAAAAAGCGGGCCACGGCGCCCTTTATTCGAAGCCAGAAGTTCACCGGGAGATTCTCAGTTTTCTGAAGAGCTATTTTCTTCCCTACGTTCAGCGCCCACTGGTAGACTGTCCGCTGCAACCATGTTGCATCACCAATCCCGGTAGCTATCCGTGCATAGAATTTTTCAAACACCCGGGGCGTACCAAACATAATGGTAGGGCCCGTCTGCCGGAGGTTGTGTGGCAAATCATCCATACTTTCAGCAAATACGGTCTGATTCCCGAAAGCCAGTTTATTGAAGTGACCCAGTAGTCGCTCCGCAATGTGCGCCAAAGGGAGATAGGCGATTGATAAATCTTCCTTCTCAACACCAATCAAGTCCGGGAGATGCCGGATGACCGCAATAACATTGCGACTGTTGATGATCCCCGCTTTGGGGTCGCCTGTGGTGCCAGAGGTGTAGATAAAACTTATAATATCTTCAGGATTTCCGGCCTCGATCCGATCCTCAAAGGTGTTGGGGTGTTCCTGTCGGTAGTGAACTCCCATCTCCATGAAATCCCGGAGGGATGTAACATTGGGAAGATCATTGGGTACATATTTATCAAATACCACTATTCTCTCTATTTGGGGCAGTTTCTCCCAGATGGCCAGCATCTTGTCCAGCTGTTCCTGATCCTCCACAAAAGCGAGCCGACTGTCACTGTGTTCCGCAATGTATAGAACCTGTTCTTCGGTGTTGGAATGGTAGATGGGGGCGGTGACGCACCCTATCCCCATAATGGCCATATCGCAGACCACCCACTCCAGCCTGGTCTGGCTGAGAATTGACACTTTATCACCCCTCTTCATACCGCACGCAAGGAGTGCATTCCCCATATCCCGGGACCATTCGCCATACGCCCGCCAGGTGAGTGATTCCCACGCACCGCGCTGTTTTCGCCAAAGGGTAATATCATCACCATGCTCTTTGACATAATACCAGAACAGTTTTGAAATGGTATTATATCTGTCGAAGTCCGGTATCATAAAGCTTCTACGTCCCCCACAATCTGGCCCGCCGGACATATTTCCCTTCTCCCAGGTACATCTCTCTCACTCTCTCTTCCCGTCTCAGTTCCTCATAGGTTCCACTGAGGAAAATTTTACCTGAAGTTAACACATACCCATAGTCCGCAATACGGAGTGCCTGATTGATATTCTGCTCCACCAACAGGATGGTGACCCCTGACCGGTGAAGCTCCTTGATGGTATCAAAGATTTCCTGAACCAGCAGAGGAGAGAGACCCAGGGACGGTTCATCCAGCAGCAACAGTTTTGGCTGTAACATGAGGGCTCTTGAGATTGCCAGCATCTGCTGTTCCCCTCCACTGAGCGTACCTGCCAGCTGACGGCTCCGATCCTGCAGAACAGGGAACCGGCGGTAGACACTTTCCAGCCTCTCTTCCTGTATTGCCTTATCATTAATGAGAAAACCGCCCATTATGAGGTTTTCATATACAGTAAGCTCGGGAAAAATATGCCTGTTCTCCGGCACATGTCCGATCCCCAGACCAACAATATCTTCAGGATCCATCCCATCAATACGCTGCTGGTCAAAATGGATCGTCCCGGTCTCAGGCTCGAGGATTCCGCTGACTGTTTTGAGAATGGTTGTTTTTCCAGCACCGTTGGCACCCAAAATGCAGACCAATTTCCCATGAGGGACCTCAAGTGAAACGCCATGCAGCGCCTTGATCTTCCCGTAGAACGCCTCTACACCGATAAGTTTAAGCAACGGCCCCCTCCCCCAGGAATGCAGAGATTACGTCAGGATGCTCTTTTACCTCATCCGGGATCCCCACTGTTACAATATTCCCGGAATCGAGAACGCAGACCCGGTCAGAGATGCTCATAACCAGGCTCATGTCGTGCTCTACCACCAGGACGGTGATACCCAGATCGTCACGGATCTCGGTGATAATCTTGGCTATTTCCACAGTTTCCTGATCATTCATCCCTGCTGCCGGTTCATCAATAAGAACAAGTTTCGGCCGGGCCACAAGTGACCGGGCAATCTCCACAAGTTTCTGAATACCGTAAGGTTGTCCGGAAAGATATTTCTGTTCATAATTGGCCAGGCCGAGAAAATCCAGCACCTTCAGTGCTGCTTGTTCTTCATTTTCCCGTTGATCCCGGGACAACCATCTTCTCACAGTTTCCCCATTGTCTATCCGGGAGTGATTGCCCAAGAGAACATTGTCCAGAATCGTCATATAGGGGACGTTCTGAAGATTTTGAAAGGTACGGGAGATTCCCGCATCAATAATCCTGTGAGGCGGCTGTGAAAGAAGATCAAGACCTCCGTAACAGATTGTGCCGTGGTGAGGTTTGACAAAACCGCTGACGCAGTTGAACAGCGTTGTTTTCCCTGAACCGTTGGGCCCGACCAGTGAAAAGATCTCTCCTTCACGAATCTCCATAGAGACCCCGTTGAGAGCTACGACGCCGGAAAAACGGACGCGAAGATCTTCGATCTGAAGATCAGGCATGAGGGGAAAGAGGGTTGTGACAGTACATGACTAAAAAGAGTTAGGCGGGTCAGAGGAGGTCTGGAGCAGTGGAAGATGTCTTCCCCACTGCTCCATGTCTCCGTAATAAAACGTTATTCGATCCAGTCCGAAATGATCTGCTGTATTCCGCCCCTGGTTGCAACGAGGACAACAGATTCTGTCCCCGCACGATCGCTGGGACCGTAGGAAATGCCGGGAAAAACACCCTTTCCGTCCCAATCCTTGATCCCTTCCATAGCACGAATCAGTCCCGCTCTGGTCAGTCGCTTACCAGCACGCTCCAGCCCTTCTACAAGGACCATAGCTGTCATGAAGCCGTAAAAATTGTACATCCCCATCACTTTCGGATCGGTGCCAGAGTTTTCAAAAAGCTCCCGGTAAAGCCTGGCCCCTTCCACGTCAGAGTTATACAGCTGGGCAAAGTTTGCAGCAATAAACCCTTCACCTTCCTTGCCGGCGCCAAGGACCACACGGTGATCCATGGTGGGGCTGATACCGAGGAACTGAGGTGCGTAGCTCATGGCTGCTGCTGTCTTCATAACAATGATCGGTTCACGGACAACACCGCCAATGATCACATGGGTTGCGCCCCCTTTCAAAAGGTTCATCACCTGGCCTGCAAAATCGGTGGCTCCTCTCTGATAGGCTTCTTTTTGAACCATGACGCCGTGGCGTTTCTCAGCTTCAGCAATCCCTTTCAGCACGTTGGCGCCGTAGTCGTCATCCTGATAAATGACACCTACTTTCGCATTACCGTTCTGTTCATAAGCAAAATCAACGAGGATATTGGCCTGTTTATCATAACCTGTATCGGTATGAAATATGTATTTCCATCCTCTTCTCGACCGGTCGGACATGGTCCCGGACTGCGTGGCCGGTGCTATGAGGGGAATCTCGTTTTCTTCCAGTGTGGGACGGAGCGCTTCACAGGGAGACGTTCCGATGACCTGGTAGAGGCAAAAGACCTGATCCTGCTCCACCAGTTTTTTGGCCGCCGCCACTGCTTTCTGAGGATTGTATTGATGATCCTCAATGACCATTTTAATCTTTCTGCCGTGGATGCCACCCTTTCCGTTGATATAATTGAAATAGAGATTTGAGCCGTGGGGCAGTGCCATTCCCAATTCCTTCATGGGACCGCTAAGGTCCTGGATATTGCCGATAAGTATTTCACTGTCGGTAACGCCCGGTGTCGGTTCACGGCCAGCACAGCCAAGGAACAGGGCAACCAAAAATGTTAGTAAAAGAAAATTCCTGATCTTCATGACAGATCCTCCTTTAGTTATGTAAATCTTTTCTTCGGATTGAAGGGAAACAGTTTCCAATAAATTCTCATCTTAAGCCACACACCATATAACCCCATCGGTTGGAATATAATAAAGAGGAACATTATAAGCCCGAATATTAGGGACTGGATGTCCGCCACCTCGATGGCAACAAAGAGTGCCATCCAGTCTTTAAACGCAGGAATCAGCAGAAAATCGAGCAATACAATGAAAACGGATCCGAGAACGGCGCCATATATTGAACCGGCCCCGCCCACAAGTATCATAATGATAAAATAGATAGAGAGCAGAATATCGAAATGATCCGTACTGATAAAACGCATGGTGTGTGCAAACAGGACCCCCGCGAGCCCCGCCAGGACGGCGGACATAAAAAAAGCTAAAAGTTTATACCGTGTAAGGTTCACCCCTGCTGCCTCGGCAGCCCGCTCAGAGTCCCGGATGGCCATAAAGGCCCGGCCTATCTTTGAGTTCATCACTCTTCTTGCCACAACAACTACCGCCACCACAAAAGTGAAAATGAGAAAATAGTTGGTCCAGTCGCTGGCAAACTCAAAACCAAAGAGAACAGGATTGGATACCTCCAGACCGGCAGACCCTTCAGTCCACGCC
>DCXX01000006.1 GCA_002329125.1 Fidelibacterota bacterium UBA2125
GCCTGATCAGTTCTTGTCTTCTTCCTGAGAAAGCTTCTTGCTGGCTGTAAAAAGAAATTCCCTTTCTGACTTAGAGAGACTATCGTATCCCTTTTCATTGATCTTGTCAAGAACAGCATCCACTTTGAGTTTTAAAGCTTCACGTTTTTCATTTTTCTTATCTTTATAATGACGCTTTATTTCATTTTTCCGATGTATCACAAAGTGGTTAATTGTGTTCCAGTTTAAATTAGAACGAAAATATACAAACCCAATGATCATCCCCGACAAGTGAGTTAAATGGCTAATGTTAGAATATCCCGGATTCAGACTGGAAAAGAATGCTATGGTACCAATTAGTATCACAAGATACTTTACTTTGATAGGGATCAAAAAGTAGAGATACACAAGCCGGTTGGGAAACATTAAACCGTAAGCAAGAAGTACGCCGTAGATGGCTCCGCTGGCCCCAACAACCGGAGTGGATGAGCTCAAACTAAACAAGACAGTAACTAAACCTGATCCGACACCGGTAACAAAAAAGAACCTCAGAAATTCTCTTTTTCCCCAATACTTCTCTAACTCCGAGCCAAACATCCAGAGTACAAACATATTGATTAAGACGTGCCAAATACCACCGTGGAAAAAAAGGTACGTAAACGGCTGCCACAGCATCAGTTCACCGAAAGTTTTACTTGGAACTATCCCGAAAATCGGAAAGAGCTTATCTTCTATGCCAGAAAAATACTGTAAAATGAAAATCAAAAAGTTAATTGAAATAATAAGTTTAATTGCATCTGTGAAGAGAGATGGACGCAGAGAACTTTGATCCCACCGGTGGTTTTGGTAACTAAACCTCACTCAACTTCGCTCCAGAATGACTTTTAATAAAATTCGCTGTCTCTTCCCATACATTTATTTTATCACAATCAGCCATGAGTGCATGTGCGGAATGCTCATAAGAAATCAGCTGTTTGTCTTCTGAATTAATCCAGTCATAAACATACTGACCGTTTTCATAAGGTGCAGTTATGTCTGCCTTTGAGTGCATTATGAGAGTCGGGCTTGTGACCTGACCCAACTTCATTCTCACCCGCCAAGTAAGTTTTACTACTTCAGCCACAGCTTTCATTGGGTAAACTGAATAGCCGTAAAATATTTTTGGCTTATTCTTTTCATTTTTATAAAATTGTTTTTTTTCTTCATACTCCTTAAAAGGTGCCACGAATGGTGTCAAATAAACTGTCCACTTTTTATGCTTGATAATTGGAGCATACAGTACAATCCCGGGAATGTCTCTTTCAATTGCAAGATTCAGCGTTAATGCTCCGCCCATGCTGAATCCTAAAACGAAAACTTCTTCTTTTTCAGCAGAAAGACGATCATAACCATCTCGTACAGAATCAATCCAATCTTGATAGACCTTTGAATTGCAATCATCAGGAGATGTTCCGTGACCTGGAAGAATATCAGCCACAGCTGTGATTCCTTGGGATGCCATGTACTTTCCTAACTCTTGCATCTCGTAGGGGCTGCCGGTAAAACCGTGAATAATGTAGCATGCCGACGGACCATCTGCTTCATAACGGAAGCCTTCTCTACTTATTTTTCGTTCGGGGTCAATCATGCCAGAACCTTTCCCATTATTTTAAGAGATCGAACGCTCTGTACGGCATCGATATGATACCTGAGGTAACGGTCCAAAAAACCACCTACTTCACTTCTTTCTCCACCTTTTAATTGTAGATTCAAGACATCTTTAAGCGACCCTCGCTTTAGTTTTTTCAGAAGTTGATGAGATGGTGAAGAAACGGTATTCCCCCCGATTTTCAGACAATCTGTGCAGACAAGCTCACCCTTTTCATTAGAGAACACACCACCATTTAGAGTTTCATCGCAATTGGGGCAGGTAGATAAGTTTGGTCGGAAGCCAAGTAGTGAAAGAAATTTCATTTCAAAATACCAGAAAATCACATTGATATTTCCTTTGGTATCGTTAACAGCATTTAAGGTCTCCAACAAAAGTTCAAATAGTGCCTCGTGAGGTTCTTCATCGGTAACCCCTTTATCAACAAGTTCCACGATAGCAAATCCATAAGAGATTTTCTTGACGTTCTGTTTCATAGCTGTCCAGATGTTAATGAATTCAGCTTTTGAAAAAATCTGGAGCTCACGCCTGGGGTTTTGATAAAATGCCAATGAGAGATGATTAAGCGGTTCCAGATAACCGCTTCGGAGGGTTTTACCCTTTCTTACTCCTTTGCCAATTACGGATATTTTCCCATAATCACGAGTATAGCAACGAGCTATTTTGCTCGTATCTCCGAAGGGGAAACTCTTTAGAATAACGGTATCGGTTATTTCAAGAGCCATGCTTTCAGATAATTTGTGAAGTCAAAGAAAAGTGACAACCTTATATTAATATGCCTTGGCGAAAATCACTTCGTGTTTTGCAGGCTTTCCGGAGTAGATGCAAGTCATGCCTTCAGGATTCTCATCAAAGGGAATTAAACGGATTGAAGCTTTGGTCTCATCCCGGATGGCAGCTTCGGTCTCCGGTTCTCCATCCCAACCGCAGCGAACAAACCCGCCTTCAGTTGAAATCAGCTCCTTGAATTCCTCGTAATTTTCAACAGTATTTGTATTTTCTTGGCGAAAAGTAAGTGCTTGCTGAAACAGTTCATTTTGGATTTCGTCTAATAGCTTGGGGATCTCCTGTACAAGATTGTCACGCTCAACAAAACTCTTTTCTCCTGTATCTCGCCTGACAACAACTGCGCTCCCCTTTTCCATATCACGAGCCCCTACTTCAAGGCGCACAGGAGTACCTTTCATCTCCCACTCATTGAACTTGAATCCGGGTGAAACGGTCAAACGATCGTCAACGTGAACTCGTATACCGTCATCATTCAATGATGTCAAGGTTGAGCTCAAATAATCATGAACGGCTGAGATGTCTTCGTCGCTCTTACCAATGGGTATCACAACAACTTGATGGGGTGCAATGGCCGGCGGGAGGCGAAGTCCTTTTTCATCGCCATGCACCATGATAAGTGCGCCTATAAGCCGCGTACTTACTCCCCAACTTGTGGCGTAAACGTGCTCCAGCTTATTATCCTCAGTCTGAAAAGTGACATCAAATGCTTTAGCAAAATTCTGTCCGAGATTATGACTGGTACCTGCTTGAAGTGCCCGTTTATCACTCATCATCGCTTCAATACAGTAAGTGTGTTCAGCACCCGCAAATTTCTCAGCTTCACTTTTAAGTCCTGTTAGCACAGGAATTGCCATCACATTTTCCAATACCTCTTGATAAATATCGAGTATTCTGCGGGCTTCTTCTTCAGCTTCTTTGGGAGTGGCGTGGGCAGTATGACCTTCTTGCCATAAAAATTCTGTCGTCCGGAGGAACAGACGTGTTCGCATTTCCCACCTTACTACGTTTGCCCACTGATTGATGAGAATGGGAAGATCACGATAAGACTGAATCCATTTTTTGTACATTGACCAAATGACTGTTTCTGATGTGGGCCGAACTATGACTTCCTCCTCCAGTTTGGAACCCGGGTCAACGACGAGTCCTTCTCCATTTGGATTAGCCATTAAACGATGATGTGTAACTACGGCGCACTCCTTGGCAAAACCTTCTACGTGCTCGGCCTCTTTGCTCAGAAACGACTTTGGGATAAATAGCGGGAAGTACGCATTGACGTGACCCGTCTCTTTAAATCGACCATCAAAAGCTTCTTTTACGCCGGTCCAGACGGAATAGCCATACGGACGAATGACCATTGTCCCTTTCACAGGACCATAATCTGCCATCTCGGCTTTGGTAATTACGTCCGTGTACCACCGGGAATAATCTTCTTTTTTGGATGTGACGCCTTTAGACATATTCTTGCATGAAACTGATTAAGGAATTTAGGAGGAGACATCAGCGCTTTCAATGAATTATTTTGTTCTTTTTGTGGCAAGTGTTGAAGTTAGATTTACCATCATGATATCCAACACAGAATTGAAGCGTCTTACTAGTTTACGACAGGGAAAATATCGAAAGCTTCACGGTCAATACCTCCTGGAGGGAGTGCGGCTTCTTGAGGAGGCTTTG
>DCXX01000117.1:0-5581 GCA_002329125.1 Fidelibacterota bacterium UBA2125
AGATCACCCTCTTCACTCTTGCCACTGGCATCACTGCTATAGGTCATCAGTGTCTTTCTGAGAACATCGGCCACCTGATTGAATCCCGGCCCGGCATTTACCGGCAGGGTGAGCGGGAAGACTCGCCGTGAAAAATGACTCTGAAGATCGCTCACAATCGCATCAAACTTGGTGTGCTCTTTGTCCAGCATCGTCACCACAAACATTTTAGGAATTCCGTATTCATCAGCATAACCGCTCACAATATCAGTCCCTGTCTCTACACCGCTTGTAGCCGGCACAGCAATAACAGAAAGATCAGAAATCCGAAGCGAACTTTTTGCTTCGCCTAGAAAATCAAGGAAACCGGGTGTATCCTGAATATTTACCCGTTTATCAAGCCAGTTACAGTGCAGTGGTGTGTTGCTGATAGAAATTTGCCTGTTGATCTCCTGGTGATGATAATCAGATATGGTCGTGCCGTCTTCTATTTTTCCGATGCGGTTTGTCTCACCAGCGTTATAAAGCATCGTTTCGGCAAGAATCGTCTTGCCGGACGTACCGTGACCCACAATCGCAATGTTGCGGATATCTTCAGTCTGAATATTGCTCATAAAAATTCCTTTCTAAAAACTTTGAAAAGGTAAACCGAGCTCTACACAACCGTCCGCTTGGACGCCAAGGGACGGGAGTATAAAAACGAACGTCAGCCAAATCAAGGCTTTTCGCCTCAAGCACGCTCCGTCGCTGATAAATGAGAATCGACAAATTCTCTCAGGACCGGCACCATGTAGCGATCTTTTAGATCGAGCGCACCGAATGAAACCGCCAGTATCCTGAGACGTTGAGCAAGAGGTCGTGTTTTGTTCAGCACCACAAACTGATCACCGTTAACCGTGCAGTATCCTCCTTCAAAATCACCTTTTCCCTCAAGAATGGTCACATTGAGTTGATCAGCAAGTTCCTCAAAGTGATTGTACAGTTCTTCCAGTTTCAAAGCAGATCGTCCCTCCCTTTCTGTTTCACCATTGATACAATAGTCTTGATTTCCTCCACCCTGTCTCTCGGTACGATGAGTGTGGCGTCATCAGTGTTGATAACAGCAATATCACTAAGTCCCATAACTGTTGTCAGTTTACCCAAAGAATAGATGAGGTTCCCTCCACCGTCGATGACCAGGCCGTCACCTTTCACAACATTGCCGTCACCCTTTTTCGGCAATAGTTCAAAATAGGAATTCCACGATCCCACATCGCTCCATGTGAACTCGGATTTCACAACGTAAATGTTTGACGCTTTTTCAAGAATGCCGTAATCAACCGATTCGGGCGAAAGCGAGTCCCACTTCGCTTCCAGAGTTGATTGATACTTGCCTGTCCCCACAGTCTGTCCAATCTCTTCCATGATTTCGTGATGAACGGCCATATGATCCCTCATGGCTTCAAGGTATACTGAAGCTTTCCAGACAAACATACCGCTGTTCCAGAGGAAATCACCACTCTCAAGAAATCGTTTGGCGGCTGAGGTTGTGGGCTTCTCAGCAAAAGTTTTGACGCCAAATGCCTTTCCGTCTTCCAAAGATCGTTTTTTATCAAACTGAATGTAGCCGTAACCTGTATGAGGAGATGAAGGAACAATACCCAGTGTCACTAGGAGATGATCTGAGTTTACCAGCTTCAGTGCCGATGAGAGTGCTCCTGAGAAAAGGCGGTGTCCCACGATAAGGTGATCTGCTGGGAAAACACCCATGACGGCGTCGGGATCTCTTGCAAGAAGATGAGAGGCCACAAGACCAATGGAAGGAGCCGTATTTTTTCCGGACGGTTCAACAATAATATTTTTCTTTGGTACACCCTCCACTTCCTTCGCAATTGTTTTCGCAAGATCTGATCCAACAACAATGTAAATGTCCTCTATAAATCTGATCTTTCTGAGCCGGTCCACCGTCATTTGAAGCATGGTCTGATCCCCGATAATGTTCAGAAGCTGTTTCGGACGGTTCTTCCTACTCACAGGCCAGAATCGGGTTCCATGACCTCCAGCCATGATCACTCCAAACATCTTCTGTGATCTCACGGTTTTTGCTTCCCTGGATAGGTGATAATGATTCCCTCTACGTCCCAGTTGGCTCTCACTTCAATAGTATCACTTAACACTGTAAAAGGTTCGGCTGGCACCATGGGCAATGCTTTTCCAAAAGTATATCGGCCATTACCGTCTTTATCCTGAAAAGCACTAAGAAGCCACATACCACCGGGTATTTCTTCCATCTGAAAATCGCCTTCGGAATTTACCGAAACAGTCACTGAAATCGGGGCTTTTTCTAACGGACTTGCGGTCACGGTCGTCTTTTCAACATAGGGTCCGGTAACAGTCCCGGAGAGTCCGCCACTCCCCCTTTCTCTTCCGACTGATAGACTGTAGTTAAACAGTGAATCAACCATAACAACGTTATCCTCCGATAGTATTTCCGAACCGTAAAGTTTAAGATCAAATATCTCACTTTCTGGCCAGCCTGTTTCGGGTATTACTTCCAACCTCGTAGAATCAGGCTGAGAAAGGGAAATTGCAATCGGGGTCTCTTCACTGTCAGTTAAAGTAATGACCGAATCGGTGTCCGAAACGGTTACTGGCCGCGTGAACTGGAATGTCAAAGGCTCATTGCCGGGAACAAGAGCAACCGGTTTATTCGGGAGCGGCGAATGAATCGCAGGCGGGATGCTGTCCTTTTCAGGAATTGTGATTTGCCGGTCTACTGCTTCAAGCGTTTGACCAACGGAGTCCGTTAGACTAGATACAGAGAGGGAATAAACCTGCCCGGTCGCCAGCCCATCAACAAAAAAATGAAGTTGGCTACTCTCATTAGGATATTGGAAAATGTGATTAGCTTTGATGAGTGCATCACTGTCCGGATCAGAAAATTCAATGACAGCACCAGGAGATTTGGATAATTTGAAAGAATTCACAAAAGTAACCGTTCCCAATTTGGCATCTTCCATGACCGTTGAAAGAACGCGAAATGGAGGCACTTCTTTACCAAGGCGGATGTTTATATTATCAACGGCATCATTCTCACTGTCTATAGTAACTGAGTTCTCCCAGTAGAGGCCGTAAGGCGACCGGGAGGGAGTCAGTGGCGCCGGGGCTGCACCTCCCCGGTGAGCCATCACGCTGAACTTACCCGGGTCAAGAAAATCAAAAGTGTATCTGCCTGAATCATCGGTTTCCGTGTAGTAGTCCGGGGTACGTAGTAAAAGGGTGTCGTCAGCAAC
Organism: Fidelibacterota bacterium UBA2125; assembly: GCA_002329125.1. GTDB lineage: Bacteria > Fidelibacterota > Marinisomatia > Marinisomatales > S15-B10 > UBA2125. The sequence continues at coordinate 3,252 of DCXX01000117.1, forward strand.
TTCACTTTGCCGGAAGAGATAAACCAGTGCTGAGGTTTCCCCGAGTTCATACACAATACCTGAAATTCGCCCGCTGGCAATTTTGTTCCCTGTGGTAAATGCAAGTTGGTAAGTTTTATCGAGCCTGTTCTTCCGTTCGTCCATAATGTCTCTCGTAATGGTCAGGATATAGGTCTGCTCCTGCCTCAGCGCTTCCGGTAATGTAACGGTGAGGATATCTTTTTTCAGATCAACCTGAAGGTCTTCATCTGTAGAGGGCGAAAGACGGATGCTTCGGACATCTGTCTGTTCGTGAAGTCGCTCAGAAAATGTCAATGTCAGCATTAACCCGCCTTCAGTACCTGTGGTTCCTGATGGTGGTGATACATCAATGAGGGACGGAGGTGTTTTGTCTTTCGGCCCTCCTGGCGGCGGGGAGACTGCCGCACACCTAAGAAAAAGAACAACAAGTAATATAGAGCGCTTCAAAACGGTGTCAGATCATACGGTATCTGGTTGTTATAGGTGATGGATGGCGGTGTCACCTTGGCTGTGATAACATTAATATCAACCCCGGTCTTTTCAGCCGTAACCAACGCTTCAGAAAATCTCCGGTCTCTGTCCCACATGAGCCGGAACAGTTTCGCATCAGACCGTTGACAAACAAAAAGAATCCCTGCCTTAACGCCACTTTTTACCATATTTGCCAGCGCCAATGCATGCTTGGCCCCCCGTTCGGTAACAGCATCTGGAAACATACAAACACTCTCTTCCACAAACGTCACCGATTTGACTTCCAGATAATAGGGTTTTCCATTTTTTTTCAGCAGAAAATCAAACCTGTGATTGCCTACTTTTACCTCTCTTCTAACCAGCGTGTACAAATCAAAAATGGAAAGTTCTCTTTTTACTAAAAGACTCTGGACAAACCTGTTGGGAAGCGTTGAATCAATAGAGATCCAGTTCCGTCCCTTTTTTACCAAAAGAGTGGTCCATGAAGTGCGCCTGTGTGATGACTGACTATCCCTGGGCCGAACTTTCAGCCGAGCACCGGGAACTAACAGCTCCTTCAGCCGCCCAGGATCAGGAAGATGGCTCTTTACATGTTTGCCGTCTATGTCCACCACTGTCAGAAATCTGTTTGGTCTTTCAACAAAACGGGCATCCCTGAGAGGGCCGGGAATCTTCACAGGTTAGTTTAATAAAGCTTGATCGAAATCGTCTATAAGATCTTCCACCGCCTCAATTCCCACCGAGACCCGAATAAGGCTGTCGCTGATACCGGCCGATTCACGCTCCTCCGGTGTCATTCCGGAATGGGATGTTGTGGAAGGTCGTGTCATAAGCGTTTCAATCCCACCGAGGCTTGGTGCAGAAACAGGAAATTTGACACGGGTCATAAACCGCTCTGCCGACTCCAGCCCGCCGGCTGGTTCAAAGCTGAACATGCCGCTGAAGCCGTTAAAGAGGGATTTGGCTCTATCGTGGCGAGGATGTGATTCTAGGCCCGGATAATTAACTTTCTCAACGGCCGGATGTTGCTCTAAAAACTCTGCCAGACTTTGAGCATTTTCATTGTGTTGTTTCATTCTCACAGCCAGCGTTTTCACGCCTCGATGCAAAAGAAAACAGGCGTGGGGATCGAGGCAACCGCCAAAGTGATTCATCACAGGTATAATTTCCTCAATCAGATCTTTGCGACCAATTATAGCACCGGCGACAATATCCGAATGGCCATTGAGATACTTGGTACAGCTGTGAATGGAGATATCGATACCGATTTCAGGTGGCCGGAAATTGAACGGAGATGCAAACGTGTTATCGATAACAGAAATGAGGTTGTGGTTCTTGGAAAAATCCACAACTGCTTCAAGATCACCCACTTCAAGAAGGGGATTTGACATGGTTTCAACATAGATAACTTTTGTTTCAGGCTTCAGCGCCTGTTCCCAGGTGTCATGACTGTCTGGATCGATGAGAGTGAAACCGATACCCCACTTTTTAATGTCATGGGTTACAAAGCTGTAGGTACCGCCGTAGAGCGTTTTCTGGGCAAGAAGATGATCTCCCGAGCCGAGAAATGTCAATAGAGTGGTCGAAATGGCGGACATACCACTGGAAGTAACGAGGGCAGCTTCAGCGTTCTCCAGTGCAAAAAGTTTCTCGTGGAGCGCGTCATGGTTGGGTGTGTTATTCAGCCTGATATATTTCAGATCTTTGTAATTAGTCTGACCGCCATACTCGAAGGTTGCGGACTGATAAACAGGAAGTACAACGGCGCCGGCCGGCCGCGTTTCTGGCTCACCGGCATGAATAAGTTTTGTCTCTATCTTATGCCCTTTATCTGCCAT
>DCXX01000117.1:5990-7715 GCA_002329125.1 Fidelibacterota bacterium UBA2125
AGGCCATCGGTCAGGCCGCGAGCGTGCCTCTCCTCTTCCGGCACATCCGCATGTGTCATGGATGCGGGATGAGTGATCATGGTTTCCACGGCACCAAGACTCTCAGCCAATGCACACAGCTCTACGCTGTTCATTAAGATCTTGCCGGCTGGGATGCCTCCCTCCAGTTCGAAACACATCATACCGCTGAAACCGTCCATCTGACGCTTGGCAATTTCGTGCTGGGGGTGGGATGGCAGACCCGGATAAGCCACCTTCGCAACTTTGGGATGCGATTCTAGAAACTCGGCTACGATCTGTGCATTCTCAGAATGCCGCGGCATTCTGAGGTGAAGCGTTTTGGCACCCAGCATGGTGAGCCAGCAATCAAAGGGACTCGGCACTGCACCGATAGTTTTCTGAACAAATTTCATTTCTTCAAAAATGTCCTTCCGGTTTGTGATAACGGCACCACCGATAAGCTGATTGTGCCCGCTAAGATACTTGGTTGTGCTGTGTACCACCATGTCGGCACCGAATTCTAGTGGTCGAAGAAAAACAGGTGTGGCAAAGGTGGAATCCATCCCGTAATACAAATCGTTCTCTTTAGCAATCTCAGCCATGACCTCAAGATCGGTCACCTTCATGAGAGGGTTGGTAGGGGATTCAATCCAGAGCATTTTGGTCTCGGGTTTGAGAGCCGCTTTTACATTTTCAGGATCAGTGGTGTCAACATATGAAAAATGGAGATTATACCTTGTAAGGATCTGGTTAAAATGTCGAGAGACACCACCATACACGTCATCGGAACAGATGATATGATCTCCTGAATGAAGCAGCTTCAGGCAGCTGTCTACTGTTGACATACCGCTGGAGAAACAGACACCGTACTTCCCACCTTCGATGGCGGCAAGATATTTTTCCAGCATCTGCCGTGTGGGATTTGCTGAGCGGGTATAGTCGTACCCCTTGTCTCTGCCTACTTCCGGTAAAACATAAGTGGCTGTTTGATAAATCGGGGGAACGACCGATCCTGTTGTGGGATCCGGTTCGATCTGGGCACGGACTACACGTGTATCAAATTTCATCTTTGTCTCCATTGTCTAAATCTTGAACATTTTCAAGGGTGTGTATGATGCTTTTGGCTCATCATCAATCCAGAAATCCCTGATCCTTCATCCAGTCATCATCTACAAACTTGGTGAGATAATTTCTGATGGAATCAGGTAGAATTACCAGACACTGTTCTCCTTTATTCAAACGTCCCGCAATTTGCAACGCTGCCCAGACAGCCGATCCTGAGGAGCCACCGATGAGCAGTCCTTCTTCGCTGATGAGTCGGCGAGCGGTGAGAAATGAGTCCTTGTCATTAGTTTTGATGTACTTATCCACAAGGACATTGTCAAGCACATCGGGGAAAAAATCGTAGCCGATCCCTTCTACCATATATGACTTCACCTCATCACCTCCGCCGAGGATGGAACCTTCGGGATCAGCACCTACAATGATGATGTCGGGACGTTCTTCTTTCACCCTTTTCGCCACTCCTGTAATGGTTCCCCCTGTGCCGACACCCATGACAATCATCTTCAGATCTTCCCCAAATTGAGTCAGGATTTCTTCCGCTGTTCCGTGATAATGAGCATCAGGATTATCGGGGTTACTGTATTGGTCAAGTATGTGGGAATTAGGTATCTCTTCGTTCAGTTTTTTAGCGATCCCAATGTGACTTTCCGGATCATCCCA
>DCXX01000131.1 GCA_002329125.1 Fidelibacterota bacterium UBA2125
GGATATTTAATCCCTTTCAGCTGCTCCATTACTTGATCTTTGTTCATACTAATAAATTACAATAATATTTACCGAACATAAAAAACGGTTGTCCAAATAATGAACAACCGTTAATAAGTCGATTAGATTCTTTCTTAGGGTTCCTGCCCAAAAAACTTATAATTGAGGGCAGTATATTTCGACCATTCTTCAGGAACCTCACTCTCCTCAAATATGGCTTCAACGGGACACTCAGGTTCGCATGCGCCACAATCAATGCACTCCTCGGGATCAATAAAAAGCTGTTTCCCATCAGGATCAAAACCATCAGCCTTCGCTTCAGCGCCGGCACCCTTTGGATCTTCCGGTCCGTGAATGCAATCCACTGGACAAACTTCAACACATGCTGTATCACACACACCAACACATGGCTCAGTGATAATGTAGGTCATCTTTGCCTCCTAATATTCTAATTGCCTCGAACTATAACGGTTCTCGCCAGAAAATTTAGTTTGAGTCAAACGACATGTAAAAACTTTTTTGAACTGATATTATTGTTTTTATAAAGTGCTTGAAAATACAGTTTCTCTTTGAATGTGCTGAGACAGTGGCATAATTTCTGAGTGAGACTCAGACTGATTCTCATCAAACATGGCAAAACTGTACGACCACTACAAACCTGTACCTGAACTTGCGGAAGATCCGGGGCACAAGAAAAAGAAACCCAAGCTTATAGCAACTGTAGATGAAGACAACTGCACTGGTTGCCAAGTCTGCGTCCCTTTTTGCCCTGTGGACTGCATAGGGTCCGTCCTCTACGAGAAATACAATATCCCCATTCCGCCGGTTCAGGTTCGTTTCGATGAATGCATTGGTTGCCAGATTTGTGCTCGGGTTTGTAATAAGCTCACTTGGGATGCCATCAGGATGATACCCACAGAAGAGTTCGAGGAAACCTACGGGATTACCATCTTTTAACTTTTCTCTTTTCTCCATATCCCGCCAATACGGGTTGTGCCTCTGCAGTTTATGAGCCGCCCCTGCGTTATCGTGGTGGATCAAGGAACGTCCGCTACCAAAGGATTCCTTTTTAATGAATCGCTGGAACAGCTTCACACTCAAAAAATTCGGCACACAGTAAAGCGACCCCACCGTGGTTGGGTTGAGTGCGATGCCGGTGAAATTGCTTTTACATGTCACAAAATCATGGAACAACTGGCGGCTGAGGCTGCTTCCAGATCGTTGACCATTGCCGCTGCTGGGATGGCCTTTCAGCGATCAACCTTCTTGTTCTGGGGAAAAGATGATGGCGAACCAAAAGCGCCCGCCATGAGCTGGCAAGACTCCAGAGCAACGGAGCTGGTGAAAGAAATGGCTCATGAATCGACAGATATTCAGCAACTAACAGGCATTCCCCTCACCGGTCATTTTGGAGGACCGAAATTTCTTCACACTGTAAAATCAAACGATTTAATTAATAATGGAGTTAAAAAAGGAGCTCTTTTTTTTGGCTCTTTGAGTGCTTTTGTTGCGCACCGCCTCACTGGAAGCAGTAACATAGACCAATCTATTGCCGGGAGGTCTCTGCTTATGAATCTCTCCACATTGACTTGGGATGACCATTTGCTTGATCTATTTGAAGTAATGGAAAACTGTCTCCCCCACATCGTTCCTACATGTCATAATTATGGTACTATTAAAATTGACGGAAACGAAATACCTCTCCTTTGCGTTATGGGCGACCAGCAGGCATCTCTCATTGGTCAGGGGCGGTGGGAAAAAGGTGACGTGGCCCTGAATTTCGGGACGTCCGGATCGGTGCTGGTTAACAGCGGCGAAACACCTTTGGTGGTCCCCTCCCTTCTCAGCAATGTCCTCTTTTCATCTGATGATTCTATCCATTTTTTGTTAGAAGGGACAATTAATAGTGTGGGGTCTCTCTTCAAGTGGCTGGAAGGATATTTTGGTATCACTCATGATGAAATGAACTGGGACAACCGTTGTAGTACTGAAACGGATGGCATTATGGTGTCAGGCTTAAACGGCATCTCAGCACCGTACTGGACCGGGGAATTTGAGACACAGTTTTTCGGGCTGGATCGAAAATCCGATCCAGATGAACTAGTCCGGGCAGGCATGGAGTCCATCGGTTTTCTCGTAAATGATATCTGTGAAGTCATCCAAAAAGAGGCAAAGATCGAATTGGCGGACATAGTTGCTTCAGGGGGATCCTCCCGGACATCTCTGCTACAGTTCATTGCCGATATCCTTAGAACCGAAATTGCAACTACCTCAGGCAAAGATATGACTGCTCTCGGCGTGGCTCGTCTTGTGGCACACAGCGCCTTCGGCACTCCCTTGGGTTCCGTCACGGAAAGAGATGAAAAGTTCCGCCCGGTCATGACGGCTAAAGTAAGGGACAAAAAGATTTCCGCCTGGCACAATGCCCTCCGTAAACTCTCTATCCTGAGAAACTAAACAGAGGAGACTTGCCAATGCCAACACGAGAAGATGCCTGGAACTTGCTTTGTGAGTATACCGAATCAGATTCCCTGAGACGCCACGGACTGGCAGTGGAACAGGTAATGCGCAAAATGGCACAGAAATACGGCGAAGATGAGGAGCTTTGGGCAATGACAGGCCTCCTCCACGATTTCGATTATGAAAAGTATCCTACCATGGAGGAACACCCCTTTGTAGGAAATAAAATTCTCAAGGAGAACGGTTATCCCGAAGAGTTGACCACTGCCATCATGGGACACGCCAACTATACCGGTGTTCCCAGAGAGAGTCTCATGGCGAAAGCACTTTACGCTGTCGATGAGATTTGCGGTTTTATGTTTGCCGTCACTTACGTCCGACCGTCAAAATCAATTCACGATGTGAAAGTGAAATCGGTAAAGAAAAAGCTAAAACAAAAAAGTTTCGCTGCTTCCGTGAATCGGGAAGAAGTGTACGAAGGGCCGGAAGAGCTGGATGTTACACTAGACGAACACATCCAGTTTATTATTGATGCGCTAAAAGAAAAAGCTGAGGATCTGGGTCTATCGGGAGAAGGGGTCTCAGGCTAGGACGTTCAGTTCAGCCTCGGATCACCGGGCGCAATAGATCCAAATACGCCCATCTCTTCCATTCCGATCCCACTCTCCATAAACTGTACGAGGATTTTCGCCCTGAGGGATACATCATCCAGTTCAAGCATTTTCTGCTTCTCCTCACCGTCAATGGGCAAATGGGACGCTAAAAAATTGACAGCCATCTCAAAATCAATGACGTCCCTGAACTGATTGGGAATTTGAAGAAAGCCGCTCCGAGCTGACATCCGTTCGAATCCGCGAAAAACTTTTTCCTTCAAAAGTTCCGTGTCTTCTTCGCCTCTCGATTCGGAGATGGGATCAAGATCAGCAATGCGGTAATCATGATTTGATTCTACCTCGCTAATTTTCACTTTTGTGACCCCCACCAGTAAAATGTCAGACGTTTCATCAGAGCGGTCGTTCTTGAACTCCATGTAACCGAGTGTTCCAATCGTGTGGATAGGGGGAGCCCCTTCGTAGTCTTCTTCGTATCCAGGCTTCAAAAGTGCCATACAGATCATCTTTTCACCGTTCTCGGCATCAGCCACCATTTGCCTATACCGTGACTCAAAAATGTGCAATGGAAAGAACGTTTTTGGATAAAAAACGACATTGGGAAGAGGAAAAATAGGCGCGGTTCCAGTAAAACCTTTGAGACGCTCTTTAAACATTCCCATCTCAGCTAACCTTTATAAATATGCCATCGGACCGATTTTCTATATCATAAGTTCGGACAGAGAAAGCATCATTTTCCACAGCCTTACCGGTTCTGCAGTTGAATTCCCATCCGTGCCACGGACAGGCAACGACATCATCTACAATTTCTCCATCACCCAGTGAACCACCGCGATGGGGACATTTGTTATCAATGGCAACAAACTCTCCACACAGGTTGAAAAGGGCAATTGGTCTGTCATCAACAAACATCACCTTACCACATCCCGGATTGAGTTCACTTTTAGACGCTACTTTTTTCAAGCCCTGCAACACTTTCGCTAGCTAATCCACAAGCGACAAAACTTCCTGGACAAGTTTTTCAATTCCTTCAGCCGCTTCAGAAATCTGGCTTGCCAGCATGTAGGCCGGCGTAGAGACAATCTTATTCTCCCGGTCAACAACAAACTCCTGTACAGGACAGGAAATGTGAGTCGCCCCCATTCCTTCCAAAGCTGAGGCAGTCTCTTCATCCGTGCCTATGGTGAGATTGACATTCACATCCGCGTCTTCCATCACTTTGGCCATGAGTGCGGGCGCTATACAGACTACTCCAACAGGCTTCTTAGCGGATACCATCTCTTTAGTCAGACGCAACACTTCGGGATTGACACTGCAGTCTGTCCCTTTGACGGCAAAGTCACAGAGATTCTTGGCGGCACCAAAACCGCCGGGAAATATGAGAGCGTCAAGATTGCCGCCTTTGACTGTTGCAATATCCACGATGTCGCCGCGAGCTATGCGGGCTGCTTCCACAAGAACATTTCTTGTTTCGCCAGTAACCTCTTCTCCGGTCAGATGATTGATTACATGCAGCTGATCCATGTCAGGAGCCATACACTGGACTTCCGCGCCGGCACGATTCAAGGAAAGCAGCGTAATGACCGACTCGTGAATCTCAGTCCCATCATAAACACCGCAACCTGACAGCACAACTCCAACTTTAGGCATAACCTCCTCCTTTTGATCAGTGACCTAACCGTTCATAAGAACAATTAAGATTATATTTTGAGCAGAATATTATTCCAGATTACAAGCTGAAATATTTCTTTTCAGCCCCTCAAATTTAGTCCGTTTCACGGCACTGTTCCTAAATGTTCGGCGATAGTCATCCTCAGTTAAGGCCAGCCATTCTACTTTTGTTCTCTTTACAATTTCTCGCTGAGGCGCAAAGGAATCTTCTCTGCTTTTCCGGGCAAACTTGATGTTCCAGGGACAAACTTCTTGACAGATATCACAACCGTAGATCCAGCCGTGGAGTTGATTCGTCATCTCTTCTGGAAGATCGCCGCGATGCTCGATTGTCAGATATGAAATGCACCGATTTGAATCGAGAAGATAGTCTTCCACGATGGCGTCCGTAGGGCAGGCATCGATACAGGCGGTACAGGTGCCACAGAGGTCTTCTGAAAAAGGCAAATCATACTCCAATTCGCAATCGAGAATCAGCTCGCCCAAGAAGAGCCATGAACCATAGTCTTTACTGATGAGATTGGTGTGCTTACCGACCCAACCTAGACCTGCCCGCTGAGCCCACGACTTTTCCATAACAGGCGAGGTGTCAACACATGCGATGCCCTGAACATCTGGTTTAAGTTCCTGAACGGTCTGAAGAAGCTGCCTCAATCGATTCTTGAGTACCTTATGATAATCTTCTCCCCAGGCATAGTTGGAGATTTTCATATCGCCTTCCGATTCACCGTAGTAGTAGTTCATGGCAACGCACACCACCGATTTGGCTTCGGGAAAGTAGGTCTTGATATTGGCCCTTTCATCCTTACGACTCATCACCCAATCCATGGTGGCGTGGTAGCCGAAACCAAGCCAATTTTCTAGATGGGCACCGTCTTCGGGAGGCGATTCGGCCCGCGCAATCCCCACCTTATGGAAACCGAGCTCCAAAGCGACCTGGCGGATTGAGTTGGTCAGGCTTCTTTTGCCTGTGATGGCTTCCATTGTCCCTTTAGCACTTTTTCGGCCCAGAAAAGGCCGATGACTGCCTTTACATCGGTGATTTCCCCTGACTGCACCATGCCCATTGCATCATCGAGACCGGTAGGCATCAGTTCAATGAATTCATCTTCATCACCCGTTGCCTCACCATACTGAAGATCTTCAGCCAGGTAGAGCCACATTCGCTCATTGCTATAACCGATACAGGGATGTATCTCAGTAATGAAAGTAGTTTTCCCGGCCTTATAACCTGTCTCTTCTTTTAACTCCCGCTGAAGCGTTTCTTCCACTTCTTCTCCGGGATCGATCTTTCCCGCCGGCAATTCTATCTCCACACCACCAATAGGATAGCGGAACTGGCGGATGAGAAGAATTTTTCCATCAGGGAGAATAGGGATCATCACAACGGCACCGGGATGGCGGATATA
>DCXX01000101.1 GCA_002329125.1 Fidelibacterota bacterium UBA2125
CGAAACTCCACTCCTAAAGCGTAAAGTTTGTCGCTCTCAAAATAAGGTGCTGCCTTGAAGAGGTCTTTCTCCGTCGTGATGAAATAATCTACTTCTGTAATCTTTGGATCAGATAAAATATGCTCCATCTCTTCTTTATTATAGTGGTGATGATCATCGAACGCTTTTAGGCCAACAATATCAGCGCTGGTTTCCTCCACTATGCTGAAAAACGATTTGGGATCACCCACGCCGCAAAAAGCAAAAACCCTCTTCCCCTTCAGTCCCGCTAAGCTCATCACCATTCCATCTGAACTGCGCAGCTCCTGTTCTACCAGCAGTCGACTGGAGAGCGTTGGAACGCTCTGCTGCGCAACCCTGCTCCGCACTGAGACAGGCGGACGGGAGAGGTTTCGCTTAGTCCAGATCAGTACATCCGCCCGGCGGAGATGAAACGGCGGCTCCCGGAGTTTGCCATAGGGCAACATTTTGTACGCTTCTGGGCTGTCCTGGCTGTTAAGCAGGACAATATCCAGGTCCCGAGCCAAAGCACGGTGCTGGAAAGCGTCATCTAATAGTATAACATCGGGGTGAAATTTCTCCACGATGAAACAACCACCGCGGTAGCGCAACTCATCTACTACAACAGGAATTCCACTGAGCCGCTTCGCCATGAGGTACGGTTCGTCGCCGCCCTTTTCCCAGCCAGCCAAACACTTTTCGCCATCAGAAACAACAACTGTCCCTGTGGTTCTTCGACCATAGCCGCGACTCAAAACGAGCCGGTTTAAAACCGTTCTCCTGTAATTTTTGGGCAAGATAGATAACGGCCGGGGTCTTTCCTGTACCTCCCACGGTCAGATTACCTACACTTATAACCGGCACCGGCAGGTGGCGTGTTACAAAGAAACCGATGGTGTAGAATAGGTTCCGCCATAAAACAGCCCCCCAGTAGAAGAGTGCCAAAGGGAACAGTAGATAGCGGGACTTACCCGATAAGCTGGGCGTCATTTTCGTGTTGAAGTGATATCATTCGGGCTTCCAGTTCATTGTTTAGTTTCTCAGTCGGGATGTCTGCGCCTGCTTCAAGAGGTTCACCGAAGGTAAAGTGAATTCGGCCAAACGGTTTGGGTACCACAAAAGTATCCCAGTTGGTTATCTCCCATCGCCATGAAGCTTGCCCGGTGATGGGAATGAGTAGAGCACCTGTTTTCTGTGCCGCTTTTACTGCTCCTGGCTTAGCCACATGTTCGGGTCCTTGAGGTCCATCAGGTGTTACTACTATTGTCTGCCCTATGCCAGACAGAACCTCTACCATTTCTCTGTACGCTTCTCTGCCACCGCTGGAGCTGGAACCGCGTATGAAATGCCACCCCATTTTCTCGCCAATCTGGGATACAATTTCTGCGTCATCGTGGAGTCCGGCCAGTGCATGATAGCCACGCTTCCGAAGGCAATGCAGCGGGAACAGAAGGCGTCCGTGCCAACAGCATAGAATCACAGAGCGGCCATCTACTAAAGCCTGAAGAAGCACATTTTCATTAATCATGGTTAAACGATTGGTACGGAAAAGCATACCAATTAAGGGTTTCCCAAATTGTATACCTGTCTCTTTTTTGTCTGCCACTGTGTCTATTCCAATTTCTGTATAATCAGACCAGCGGCTCTCCCTGCCGCCCCCGGTGCTCCCATAGCGTTCTGTACCCCTGCCATGCCGGCAAAAATCTCATCCTGTTTCTCTTCATCCGTAAGAAGTGAGTGTAGATTAGCGGCTACAAGCTCTGGAGTGGCTTGATCTTGGAGAAGCTCAGGAAACAGTTCCCGCCCAGCGATGAGATTGGTCATTGAAACGTGTTTAACTGTGGCGAACCGCTTGGCGAAAAACCACGTAAAAGGTGAAAGTTTATAAAGCACTACAGATGGTGTGTTATAGAGTGCCGCCTCAAAGCTGATGGTTCCGGAAGCTACTACAGCACCATCGGCGAAGCGGAGGGCTAACTGGGGATTCGCTTCTTCCACGGACAGACCGTGATAGTTCACTCCTCGAATATTAACACCCGGCGCCTTGCCGATAATCGCCTGTAGATTCAACCCCCGCTCCCGCAAATTGAAGAGTGACTTCACCATGATGTTCAAGTGTCGGTCAACCTCCAACTGACGACTGCCGGGCATGAGGGCTATGGTAGTTCTATCGGGATCAAACTCGTGGAGACGAAGAAACTTTTCTCTGGAAATCTCCGGTTCATGCAAATCCATAAAAGGGTGCCCCACAAAAGTCGCATCCACCCCACGCTTGGCGTACCACGCTTCTTCAAATGGAAAGATGCAGATAAGCTGCTCTACACACGCTCGTATAATCTCCACTCGCTTCTCTTTCCACGCCCACACTTGTGGTGAAATAAAATAAGTAACTGGAATCCCACGCTCTTTCAACTTTTTTGCTAATCGCAAATTAAATCCGGGGTAGTCAATCAGTATGGCTCGAGCAGGAGCACGTTTGTCAATTTTCTCCAGAAGGTTCTGGAAAACTTTACGGAGAAAGTGATACTTACTTACCACCTCCGAAAATCCCATTACGGCCATATTGCTGACGTGCTCAACGGTTTCCACTCCTGCATCCTGAAGTCTGTCGCCGCCCACGCCAAAAAAAGTTAGTCCTGGTGTCAGGTGGTTCATCTCGTTTACTAGTGCAGAACCGTGGAGATCTCCCGACTCTTCACCAGCAACGATCAGTATTGTATTTTTCTTTGTATTCATCCTTTATAATAACGTGACCCGAAGAATCAGAAGAAATAAAAATCCGCTTATCGTCTGAAACGTTCTCTTCTCTATTCGCACTGTTTTCTCCATATTCATCGGTACGGTTTCTCCCCCACCCTTCCAAGGAGTCATTCTTGGAAGTAGGCGGGGAACTGCCGCCAAATATTCATCATACTCTATACCAAATTTCTGCCGTAGTGTTTCTTCTTCAAGCGAGATAATCAGTCCATATTCTAAAAAGAAGAAACCCAGCGTCACCGGGAAAAGAGTCCATACAAACTCTCCTCCTGCGACCAACACCATGCCGGCATAGATAATGACATTCCCTAAATAGAGCGGATTTCGAACATAAGCAAATGGTCCTGATGTACAGAGAGCGCTTGCACCCACTTTTCGGGTGCGGGTCTCGCCGCCGGCATAGCGCACACCATTCAACCGGAGTAATTCACCCGTTACCACCAGGATAACACCAATGGATAGTAATTCTATTTCGATGGAAGCAAAAGTGAGAATTATAAAAGCCAAAGGAATGGGTATATAACCTCGATTCCTGAAGAAAAAGTCTCGAATATCCATAATTAGGAAAGGAAATTTTAGTCCAGATCAGTGGAGCGTTTGTTCAATCTTTGCCTGAATCTGTAGAGCTACCGCCAGCGCTTCCCTGCCCTCCTTGCCGGATACGATAGGGGTGCTTTCTCCATTCACAGATGCCACAAAATTCTCCAACTCTAATTGCAATGCGTCCACTTTTCTCACTGGTGGAGTTTCATATACAATTTGGCGGGTTTTCTTGCCAGTGACAAGCGGAGCTGAAAAGACTGCGTCCGGGTCTTCTTCTTCTGCGTCCAAGAGACGGTACACTTCTGTCAGCCCGCGGAGAAAGTCAATGGTGACGTACATGTCCTGTTGAAATATTCGCAGCTTTCGCACATATTCCTTGGCGATACGGCTACTGGTGACATTGGCTATGCAGCCGCTCTCGAAAGTTATGCGAGCATTTGCAATATCTACCGAGTCCGTCATGATAGAAACACCAGAGGCACTCACGGTTTTGACTGGTGACTTCACGAGGGAAATAATCACATCCAAATCGTGGATCATGAGATCCAGTACCACAGGAACATCAGTTCCTCGGGCGGTGTATGGTGCCAGGCGGTGGGTCTCGATATACCTGGGTGTAAGCTCAATTCCGTTTAGTGCGACCAGAGCGGGGTTGAGCCGTTCGATGTGCCCTACATGTATCTGCACACCATTCTTTTCTGCCAGATCAAGCAGTGTGTCAGCCTCTTTCACAGTTTTGCACATAGGTTTCTCAATAAAGACATGCTTGCCGTTTTCAATGCATTCCTTTGCTATAGAAAAATGATCAACTGTGGGTACAACTATTGATATAATATCCGTAGCATCAAGAAGTGAGGTGAGGGATTTGTGGGCTGTAGCTCCGGTCTTTCGCGACACAATATCTGTTTGTTCGTCGTCTGTGTCGAAAAAACCTGTACAGTCGGCACTTTTCAGTTCTAAAGCGTGCTCCAAGTGTCGGAGGCCTAAATGACCTACACCTACCACTCCGATTCGTATTATGTGCTCACCTATTGACATTAGTAATAAAGGTAATATTCTGGAATATAGGACGTTTAGCCCTCTTTTGAAATTGTTCTTTGCCGGGCGTAATTTAGTCTTGCTTTTAACGGAGAGAATAGGGATATTTTTTGAACCTCGGATAAGGAATTTTCCCAAACATCGTTTCTATAGGGGGTATTGTGATAGATCAAGATACTAGAACCGTCTTTGGATATTTCATTCTTCTTCTCTCCGCCATCGCTTTTGGAATCGCCATTGGATATGAACAATATTATTTGGCGGCACTATCTATTGTAGGGGGGTTAATTCTATGGCTGGCTTACATAAGTGTGGCCGGTGTGGCTCTTCGTGGGCAGCTTGGATCAATTCTGATTCTATTTGGTCTAATGTTATCCATACCCGTTTTTCTTCTGTTTGCTGTTGAACAGGACATGTGGGGTGGGTACCACATCAAACCTGATGGAGCAACGCTTGCTCTTGTTATGCTGTTTCTAACTATCGCGCCCGGAATGATTCTACGTTATAACAGCAAACGACTAGCACCTGTTTCCACCACAACTATCGTCCCAAAGCAACAACCTCCCGCTCCTCAGCCCACTGTTAAGCCCACGCCGGCAGAAGCACCCGCCCCTCCATATACGGGTTTGGCAATGGGTACTTACGGAGAAGATTACGAGTACTACTATGATCCTGAGATGATGGCTGCCTTTTACGAGAATTATGAAGAAGAAGAGGAAGAAGAGGAAGAAGATTAGTTTATAGCACTATATGAACATTTACATTGTTTATAGCTTTTATAAACAAAAGAAGATAAAATAAGGGGTTGTTAAATAATAAACATCAAGACCCGTAAAGACAAATAAACACTTTATCTGTCTTTGATTGGGTTTATATTTATTACAAATGTCTAATATAACCCGCCGAGAATTTATCCGTCAGAGCATGCTATTAACAGCAGGCATGGTATTGGTCTCTTGCGAAGATGAAGATCAAGGTGGTGAGGGGACATATGAATCGCCAGGCATGTTGTTGGGAAATCAGCTAACTAAGAATGTCGTCATAGTTGGGGCGGGAATGGCTGGTTTAGTTGCCGGGTATGAATTAGTGCGTGCCGGGCATGATGTGACAATTTTGGAGGCGAGAGAACGTGTGGGAGGGCGGGTTTTTACTCTGCGTGCGCCGTTCTCCGATGGACATTATGCCGATGCCGGGGCTGCCCGAATTCCTCCAGACCACGATATGACACTTGGCTATGCGGATCATTTCGGGTTAAAGCTTGATCCCTTTTATCCCGATTCGAGTTATTATGTTAACTTGTCAGGTGATGAGCGAACTCTGGTTTCCGCAAGTGATTATATCAATGATCCACCCTGGGAAGGATACCACGTGAACCGCCAGGACTTTCTAAAAATTCGGGGTGGTACTGACATATTACCTCATGCATTTGCCGATTACCTTGCCGAACAAATCCATCTTGGGGCGCCCGTTGAATCAATTGAGCAAAATTCCAATGGAGTCGTTGTACGCATCTCCGATGGAACTGAATTGAACGCTGACAGAGTTCTTTGCACTGTTCCATTAACGGTATTAAACCGTATTCAATTCAACCCGCAGCTTTCTCCTGAAAAACTAGAAGCCAGCAGCGGAGGGTATTATTATTTCAACATCACAAGAGTATTTATGCAGTTTGTAAACCGCTTCTGGGAGAGCGAAGTACTTAACGGCTGGGGCAATACTGATTGGCCAGAGGAAATATGGCATCCAACCTGGGGCCGACAAGGACCTAGAGGTGTGCTTTTGTCATATTTGAAATTTAATCGTGCGGACGAAATAGACCTGCTCAGCGAGGGAGACCGTATTGAGCATGTACTCAGTCGATGGGAAACTGTTTTTCCTGGAGTACAGGAACACTATGAGGATGGCACCTCACATTCGTGGGCTCTAGAGGAGTGGTCAGGCGGCGCAGTTTCTTGGCCATCATCTGAACAGGAGGCAGCGCTAGGCGCACACATTGGTGCGGCTGAGGGTCGAGTCCATTTCGCTGGCGAACATGCATCAGATTATCATGGCTGGATGCAGGGTGCGCTTGTTTCTGGGCTTCGGGCTGCCGTGGAAATTCATGAAAGCGATTCTTACATCATTTAAAAAGTAGCTACGAGAAACATTATATACTCACGCCCTCTTTTCTTCCCAAATATTTTTTATGTTAAGCGGTGTTTTCTGGCTCAATCTTTATTTTGAGGACATTGAATAAAGCCTTCCAGATAGGTGGTATCAAAATTTCTACGCCGGTTCTTCTGGCACCTATGTCTGGTATAACTGACTACGCCTTCCGCATCCTCTGCCGGGAGCACGGGGCCGGGATGGTCTATTCTGAGTTCGTATCTGCTGATGGTATTATCAGAGAAAACTCTAAAACACTTAGCCTAATTCGCTTCAGTAGTAAAGAGCGGCCCATCGGCATTCAGATATTCGGAAGCGATCCCGAAGTAATGTCCAAAGCTGCTGAATATGTTGTTACCACCTTCAAACCAGATCTTCTCGATATAAACTTCGGCTGTCCAGTCCCAAAGATTACTAAAAAAGGTGCCGGAGCCGCGGCTTTAAAGGACCTCTCCCTCATGGATGACATCACTTCCGCTGTGGTGGGGGCGGCCGGAGATACTCCTGTTACCGTTAAGATGCGTGCCGGCTGGGATAAAAATTCTATTGTAGTGCCAGACGTGGGGACGAGATTGTCCAAGTTAGGCATAAAAGCTATCACGCTCCACCCCCGGACATCTTGCCAGGGTTACTCTGGTAGAGCGGACTGGTCACTGATACGGACGCTTGTAAGCAACCTAAACAATCATACGGATGGCGGCATACCGGTAATTGGAAATGGAGACATTCAGAAACCAGAAGATGTCCTTCGCATGTTCGAAGAGACTGGCTGTGATGCTGTTATGGTCGGTCGAGCAGCACTTGGAAATCCGTGGTTTTTCTATCAAACAGCGGCACTCCTGCGGGGCGAATCAACCCCTGATACTCCCTCATTGACTGACCGAATTGAAATGTGTCATCGGCACTTTGAACTTCTAATCAAAGATCGTGGCGAACAGGCCGGGACCAATCTTATGCGGAAGCACTTTGGGTGGTACATTAAAGGATTTCCGGGGGCTGCAAAAATCCGTCATAAATTGGTAACGGCCTCCGGATTGGAAGAGATGAGGCAGATGCTTCGTGGGCTAAGAAACAGACAAATAAAAAAATTTAATTAATCAAAAGGTCGTGGTCTATTAATCCTCCGTAATTGACAAAAGATTTCTTGAAAAGTCTTCCAGTTGTTAGATTTGTATCACCATTTATGAGGAAACAAACAAAAGACCTATGGCCATTGGAATTGTAACGCTTCTTGTAATCCTTGCTGTTGTCTATTTTGTTCGACAGGCGAGCGGTGAGCAGCAGCTCTACCTTGATTACACATTTAATTTTTCTCCTCTAAAAACTTCCGCAGAGGTTAAAAAGGATGTGTTGGTTCCTGTAAATGCAGTTTGGAAAACACTCACCAATATTTCTAATTATCACTTGTGGTTCCCATGGATAAAAAGGGCTCAAGTAACCCACAAAGATGCCAGCCGATGGGTGTTAAAACACGCTGCAAGCAGGTATAAGCCGGAAGTGGGGCGATATTTCTATATTCAACCGTTCTTTGGAGCACCTTATACCAAGTGTCGTTATATCTCCATAGAACAAAACGATTCTCTCCAGCTTGAGATGCGCTTCTTCCCCTTTTGCAGGGAAATAGTCACCTTTGAGCTTACCCCTTACTCTAACTGTGTTGAGTTGTCATACAAGTTGAAAAGTTCGGGGCTATTGAATTCTATTTCTGCTTTAATGTTCTCTTGGCGAGGAAAATCAGTGTTACACAGCCTGGCGAACTTTATTCCCTTTGAACCAGAAGCCGAAATAACCACCAATGGTGAGGCTAAGGCAACAGAGATTATAATGGATAGTGCCTTCGTTGATGCCATGGTGGCTAAAGCCTTGAGCGGCGGCGATGACATTCTCAACAAGTTGACCGAAAAGAAGACACGAGGCAAAGCCAAGTCAGCCCTGGTAAAGGCAAAGCGAAAAGGAGAAACACCCCCGGTAACTGCTGAAGCTGCTGCGGCCGTAGAACTGTTTCTTTCCGGTGGACAGGCGGCTCCCACAGGAACAGACGCCCCTGCTGCTCCAGCTGAAGAAAATGAAGTAGAAGTTTTGGTTCAAAAAGCACTGGAAACAGGCGACATGGAACCAATTAATAATATTTCTGATAAAGTTCTCCGGGCGAAGGCCAAGTCAGCGCTAGTGAAAGCAAAACGTAAGCAGGGTTAGGTCGCTGTACGCTTCTGACTTACATCTCCAGCTTTTTATTACTCTAACTGTTACCACCATCCTCCTGATCCTGTTGTTCACCAAAAACCGAAGTGCCAAATGGATCATCGGTGTTACCCTGATAGTTTCTCAAACCCTGGCAACTATTCACAATATACGTATTAACCCACACCAAGTTCTGTGGCTTTGTAACATCACAGCAACATTGGGAATAATTCTCCTTTTCACTTTCCGCCAGCGGCTTTTCGACCTTTTTGTTTTTTTTTCTTGGGCCGGCGACATCCTCACGCTGTTGATCCCGGACAGTGTAACCCTTCCCCCAGTTGATACATACCCAGTATTTTGGATTTCCTATTGGCTGAAACATATCTCTCCTCTTGTTCTCACTGTCTACTTTTTCTACCGTGAGCACCGTAAAATCTCCCACCAGGCTATCACCTTCGTCATAGGAATTATGTTTACCTATACAGCGCTCATTTATGTGTGGGATGTCATCTTCGACCAGAATATTATGGACCTAATTGAACCCACTCTAGATTTAGAGCGAGCCTTTGGATCTTGGCCCATCTACGTATTTGTAGATATACTTATTGCCTTAGTCTGGTTTGGTGCAATTTATATGTTAGCCGGGCGGCTGGGTTTTGTTGCTAGGGTCGAACACAAAAATCGGTGAGTTTTTTACAGCACTTTTTCAAGAAACACTCGTATGTCCTGCAGTTCTTCTACCGTAATTCGATGCTCACAGGGATATTCGTGCCATTCAACTGTAAAGCCTGCGTCATTCAAGGAGAGAATTGACTCTTTGGCAAGGTGGAGGGGTACTAAATTGTCGTAGGTCCCGTGGCCGGCAAAGATCGGGGTTTCAGTAATAAGGTTATCTTTCTGTTTGAGTGATTCCTGGTCCAAAAAAAATCCACTCATCACCACGACGGCTCCCACTTTTTTCTGACTGTTTATCAATATATTGAGTGCCATAGAACCACCTTGGGAAAATCCCATAAGAACGATCTTCTCTGCAGGTACTCCTTCATCTGTAAGTTTATCAATTGCCGCTACAATCTGCCGGCGGCTAGAGTTGATTTCCTCTGTTGCTGATTCTGTTGGCGGAAACATGAACCACCCCTTTCCATGGCCGCCCGTCATGGGGGCATCTATCTTGCCTTCCAGAGCTATATAGCGCAGGCGTGGAAGGCGGAGTGCTTCGGCCAGTGGGAGGAGGTCTTTACCGTTAGCACCCCAGCCGTGTAGGAGAATTATAGCGCCATCGGGGGGCAATGCTTTGGGTGGGATGTCGTACATTTCGAACTAGATATTGGCCAAATAAAGCTCAACCGATAAGATATAAAACTTTGAGGTATAATGTTGTGACAAAAATCACTGTTTTACCTTGTACTGATACTGGTAAATCCCACGTTCGCTATTCACCTTTACCATCTTTAAAAAATCCAGCTCAATCTCTTGTTTCAAATGAGAAAAGAGGGGAAGCGATCCGCTCTTCATTACTATTGGATGGAAGGTGAGAAAGAGGTGTGTTAGGTGTGGTGCAAAGCGTGAATAGGTCCTGGCGCCACCTATAACAAAACACTTCACACCATCAATTTGATTAAGCACGTTTTCTGGTTTCATCTCCCTGTGTACAACGATCATCTCTCTTCCTTTGAGGTCAGCCGAAAGAGTGTTTGCCGTGTTTGAGCCCATGATGACCGCATGTCCCATAGTCTGTTCAAGAAATAGGCTCAAGTCTTCTGACCATCCTACCACCTCATCTGAGTTGCGGGCAATCATACCGTTGGCGGTAACTGCTGCTATGAGGATAACATCCATCAGCTCAACGGCTCCCAATTTTCGTTAATAGAGCCCGCTGCCACAGAGAGTATGTTCTCCATTTGGCAGTATTTGGGAATTGTGCTGTTTACCTGATCAAGTGATATGGCAGCAATCTCTTCAGGAAACCGATCAAGATAATCCACTCTCCGCCCCCGCTCACTGTTTATTAATATTTGTGTGGCTATTCCACCTGTAGTGCTGAAGCTAACTTGATATGCCCCGATGATAGTCGTTTTCTTTGCCTTCAACTCATTTTTTTTGACCCCGTCTGCAATCCAATCTTCGATCTGCTCCATAGCTGCGGCTCTTCCCTTCTTTACCAATTGCGGGGAAAATGTACCCCATACATACCAATAACCATCAGTTTTATCCGCACCGCCCACCGCAGAGCGGATGCCATATGTTAACCCTTTCTGATCCCGGACGGTGGACATAAGCCGGGCCGAAAAGTTTCCGCCAAGTACAAAGTGCCCCAACATGAGTGGGAGATAATCCTCATGATCTCTATCGATACCAATGGGTTGGCCAAGCATAATATCCACGCTGGTTTTCTCCTGCATGGCTTCCAATGTCTGTTGTGTTCCATTCATTTTCTTTGTTGCTGTATATTTAACATCAGCGATTGAAAGAGATGACTTTTTCCAATCTCCAAAACCATCGCGGAGCGCCTTACATAAAACGGTTGTGTCTGTGTCTCCCACGGCAACCACTTTAATACTTCCGCGTCCCAACATAGCCTCGTGGAACACCTGTAAATCCTCTCTTTTGAGCTTTTGTATGAGATTAACCTGTTCGTCAATCGGAAGCATGTAGTTGGGGTGAGTCTCTAGATATACTTCCCTTAAAAACCTGTTTGTAACCATAAATTGAGTTTCTTCTTTGGTTCTCAGTAAGTCACCAATCATATTTGTTTTTATGGTTTCCAGATCTTCTTCCGGAAAAAGTGGATTGCGCAACTGATCGGCAAGGAGTTCAATTACCACAGACACATCATCTTTTAGGCAGCGGGCTGAGAAGCGTATTTGATATTGGGTTTCCGAAAAAGTTAATAATGCGCCCATTTCTTCAAGCTTCTCGCTGATAACAAACTTGTCTTGATTTTTTGTGCCCTGATCCAGCATGGCAACCATCGTTTGCGCGGTTGCCCGGTTTGACGGTGGATTGAAGGCGGAGCCACCCAGAAGACTGCCAGCAATGGTAACTACATCAGCTATTGGTGTGTTCATCTCCAAAAGGCAAATCCCTTCCGACGGTTCTGTGGTGCATATCCGGTCAGCAAGGGCTGTCTTGGCACTATTCATGCTTTATCCTCATCGCTACCTGTAACTGGAATAAATTGGCCAACTGTACACTGACTTTCCCTTAAATATCTCTGGGCCACACGATGTACATCCTCAGGTGTTATTTCCATTACTCTTTCAAGATAGGTTGTGTAGAGTGTCCAGTCACCGGCAGCGATAGCTTCGTTCAAGTGGCTTGCAATAGAATAAGAACCGTCTCTGCTAAAGGCTGTCATGGCTCTAATTTTGGATTGGGCTCTCGCCACCTCTTTTTCGGAAACACCGTCCTTCTGTATGCTATCGTACTCATCCAAGATCAGCTTCTCAACTTCTTCCGGCTGGGTTTCGGGGGTCAAAAAGGCATAGGTGATGAAAAGTCCGTTGTCGTGGAAGGGGTGATCCCATACACTCACATCCATGGCTAGCCCCTTATCAATGATGTTGCGGTAAAAACGAGAGGTTTTCCCTGATCCGAGTATACTGCCAAGAATATGGAGAGGATATGTATCTTGGTTTTTGCCTTCGGGAGATTTGTGGGCCACCCCTATAATAGGTGCTTCACCAAAGCGTTTAACCTCCACCCTTCTAAGTCCTTCCTGTGGTGGTTCTTCAGTATACATGATAGGAATCTTATGGGGTGATCGCGGAATCTTACCAAAATGTTTCCAAATAAGGCTTAATGTTTCATTAACAGAAAAATCTCCTATTACTGTTGCTGTGGCATTGTTTGGCCAATAAAATGAATTATAAAACTCTTTAAGCCTGTCGGTTGAAATGTTCTCAATGTCCGCTCTCCACCCAATTGTAGGGTGGTGATAGGGGTGGGCCTGATAGGCTGTTGCCCAAATGTTTTTATCTAGTACTTCGAATGGGTCGTTTTCTCCTCGTTCATACTCGTTGTGAACAACTGTCATCTCCGGCTGACGGTCCTCGTCTCTAAGAAATGCTCCACGCATTCTATCTGCTTCAATGCTCACCGCTTTGTCTAGGTGTTCCTTTGGAAGTAGTTCAAAGTAATTCGTCCTGTCAAACCATGTGGTAGCGTTTATTTGAGCGCCAACATCCTGAAGTACCTTCCATATGGAATTTCCATTGTCTTTGTTATACTTTGCAGACCCTTTAAACATTAAATGTTCCAGCAGGTGTGTCGCCCCGGTGTGTCCTACTGCTTCATTTCTAGACCCCACGTGGTAGGTGACCATAAATGTTGCTGTGGGAGCGGAGTGGTCTTCCATTAATAGTACTGTTAAATCGTTAGTCTTTAATTTATACTCTTCGACACCGCCTGAATTTCGAATATATTCGAAATTTTCTTTCATCGCTACCCCTCGTCCAGAGCACTATCTATAAGATATACCACGTACTCACGGTGGGCAACGGTGGTTTCGTCTCCGCTTTTTCTAGCAACCATCTTCCTAATGTCCAGCAAATTTTGATAGGCGGTCGCTTTCACCAAATGATTATAAGATGATCCGTTTCCTCCGTTGATAATCCCAATCAACCGCATGACATACTCCACTTGAAGGTTGCGGCGGAAAGAGTTAATGTCACCTCGTACATCAGCAGCAAAGACGGCTTCAGTCATGTCCGTCATGAACTCTGTAAGTGAGTACTCATTTTCATAAAGTGCTGAGTCGTTGATCCTAGCCAAAACAACCGAATGAAGTAAGTGGTCAAGGACTGTTTTGTGTACACTAAGCATTTGTTCGTGCAGTTTCGGGTCTTCTGTTCCACCTCTATAGTTCCACCCTCTTCTTTGAAATCTTAAGTAGTCGTAAATCCCGTTGGGTGCGAGTAGGGTTTCAGGGGCGAAAACGTGCTCTTTTAACACTGACATAGCACGCTTTTGGTCTTCGTAGCTAACAGGTGTCAGAGGTGTGCCGCCACCCTTCTGCCCCACAAAAGACCGATCAATATAAACTCCTCCAATATATCGAGACACCACTTTTGCGGCGTTTCTATATTCCCGAACTAAAATATTGAAAGCGTCCTTGAATGCGTGGTATGTCTCTCCTTCTTCCTCATATTGATTCCTTAAATTTACCATCAAGCTCAAAATAAGGCCCATACGCTGGGCGGAGTAACTAATAGCATCGTTTGTCAGGTCTCCCACCATAATTCGGGGGTCAATGCCCCTGCCCGGACTCCTCATATCATCAGCGTCATTTCCAAATCTAAGTGCCGGCTCAGCAGATCTTGAAAGAATCCCTCCTAATCTTGCTTCCTCTTTTTTGGTGTCTTCTAGTGCCGAAGAATAACCAAATTCGATAGCCCACAGATCGTATGGCCCGGCTGTTGTTGTGTAGAATTGTCCTTGGTTCTCGCGGTCAGGGTTCAGATTAACTGGATCATAGTCCATAACTGAAGAAATGACTCCCACGCTTTCTGTAATGGTGCGATCGTGGATTGTCTCGGGAGAGTGAAGTTGGCTGGACTGAAAGTTGTGAGCTAATCCCAGGGTGTGCCCTACTTCATGCATCACCAGGCTTATAAGGGCCTCTTCAATCAGCTGCCCCTCAGCAATGGCGGTGCCTTCAAGGCCTTTTAAGGCCGTTAGGCCAAACAGATTTTGCTGGTGGAGAAGGTCTCCATATAAACAAACCTGATTATTAACTAAGGGGGGTTCTGTGTTAGCATTATATAGTTTTTCGTACTTCACGCGCCAAGTAAAATATATCCACTCCAACATGATGTCGGCTCCAAGGATCTGGCCTGTCCTCGGGTTGACGAAACTGGGACCTAAGCCACCAAATGCGGGGCTGGGAGATGATGTCCACCTTATAACGTTATATCGAAGGTCTCCGGCATCCCAATCAGCATCGTCTGGTTGAGTTTTCACGTGGATGGCGTTCTTAAATCCGGCCGCCTCAAAAGCTTTGTTCCACCTTATAACCCCCTCTTTAACAGCGCCCCGGAATTCTAAAGGTGTGGTATTCTCTATCCAAAACGTTATGGGTTCTTTGGGCTCACTAATGGCTGCACCAACATCTTTTTTCTCTAAATGCCAACGGTGGATTACATCCAAGTATGGTGTGTTGCTAGTGGAGGTCATGTCTGTAATTTGTGTTAAAAAATAACCTACACGATAATCGTCCCTTCTGGGCCTATAGTTATTATTCGGTAGCTCAATAAAGCTGTGCTGCAGCCGCACTCGTACAGATCGTGCATCGGTGGTGCCGCCGCTACCGCGGTTTACAGGAGATGGATTATCATAAACATACTCAATCTCTAGGTCTGTATTAAGTGGATAGTTTCGAATCTCTATATATTTTGACTTGTTTTGATTTAGGCTACCAAGACTAAATCGGCTGCCGGGCTTGGCGTTCGGGTTGGGCGACGGTTTAACCTGGTGCAGTGCCTCTGTCAAAAAAACATCGTCAATCTCGATAAGCAGTTCTTTAGTTGTTGTGTCATCTACAACTATCTCCTGTGAAGCCAAGATGGCTGGGCTAATATTGGCTTCCGATGCTCTGCTTAAAGGGTTCTCAGGGTCAAAGTAATAGCTTGTATTTTGAACTACTATCTCTAATCGATTAAAATACCTTTCAAACGTAATAATTCTACTTCCTTCGTATCCACCGCGCACATGGCCGGCATCTACTAACCCCTCAGTTGTGTGTGTAAAATATATAAACTCTTTGTCAAGCTGGCTGTATTGAATGGCCATGTGAGCTTTGCCGCTTATTGTGTCTTGGTATATCGCAAATAGCCCGCCATACTTTCTAGACGACTCTGTGGCGCTTTCAATGGTTGCCACCTCTATTGAGTCTTTTGGTGCTTCAACAATTAAATTGCTGTCGACTTCCGCTGATGTACTGTCTTGAGCGGAAAGCAGAGAAAAAGAAAGTACCTGTAAGATTAATAAAATATATAATGCTGGTGGTTTTTTATCCATTTCTACACCTCTTTTGTTTTGTCCTTTATTAAGCACGGCATAAAATTTACACATTACAGCTCGCCCAGAAAGAAGGTTTTGGTTTGCGGCAATCTATTTGATAAGAGCTGCGATTGGCTTGAACGTCTCTCCTCTTGCTACCCTTTGGAACTCAAACAGGACCATCTCTACCGAAGTTATATTAACACCAATTTGTTCCATCTTTCGAAGTGCAATTTCGTGATTCGATTTGTGTCTAGACATTACGGCGTCCGAAACCAGGTGAACCCTCTTGCCCCTCTCAATAAAATCGGCAGCCGTTTGATAAACACAAACGTGTGCCTCAATGCCGCAAAGGAGTATGTCCTTGGGGCTTGCCTTTTCCACTGCTTTTAGAATTTGATCGTCACCAGCACAGCTGAATGTAATCTTCTCGTGGCACGTGTGGTCCCCTAAAGTAGCCCTCAGCTCTGGTATTGTGGGCCCTAGTCCTTTGGGATATTGCTCTGTCCAGATAATCGGAACATTTAGAATTTTTGCTCCCTCAACCATCCTGACAATGTTGTCTTTTACCTTCTTTTGTTCATACATGGTGGCAAAAAGCTTCTCCTGAACGTCTATTACGATTAAGAGGGATGTTTCCGGTGAAAGTCGCATCACGATTTCTTTATGCCCACATGATCGGCCAACACGAACGGCCCAATCTTGTCTTCAACCCCAACCAAATCTTCTCCTAATATTTTCTCATCACTCCAACAACCACTCCCTGAATTTGGATACGTTCGGGGTCAAGAACCAATGTTTCGACTTCATTGTTTGCGGGCTGGAGCTCTACTTTTCCGCCCTTGTTGTAATACTTTTTTACTGTTGCTTCTGTGCCATCAATTAGGGCAACAACGGTCTCACCGTTTTGGGCGTTGTCCCTCTCCAGCAAAACAATAAAATCACCATCAGCGATGTGCTCCTCTATCATTGAGTCCCCAGATACCTTTAAAATGAAATGTTTACCGCGACCCATGAAGGTTGGGGGAATGTTGATAGATTCTGGCAATACTACAGCCTCAACAGGTTTGCCCGCAGCAACAACCCCCAACACAGGAACAGAAGAAACGCTGTTGTCTCCTTCCATAATTTCAATTGAACGGGTTCTGTTCCACTGGTGCTGAATAAGGCCCTTTTCACGCAAGGCCTTTACATGTTTATATACAGTTCCTTTGGAATTAAAACCAAATTCTTTGGCAATTTCGTCAAATGTTGGTGCATATCCGTTTTGGGAAAGATATTTACCAACAAAATCAAAAACCTCTTTTTGTCTTTTGGTTAAAAACATGGTGTACAGTGCGTGTATATAATCTAATAAATGTTCGGGGGTTTGCAAACAAGAAGAAGATTTTGTAATTAGGCGCCTATCGAAGATTTTACGCTTTGTACTTTAATATTAAACGTGCTGTCATTCGCCATTTTTTTTTCAACGTTTCGACATGCATGAATAACCGTAGAATGGTCTCTCCCACCAAAATGTAGTCCAATGTCACCTAAGGATGTCCCTACATACTCCCGGCACAGATACATGGCGATCTGCCGTGCTTGGGCCACCTCCATCGTTCTCCCCCTGCTTATAAGTTTGTTTTCGGAGACATTTGTTGCACCGCTAACACCGCGTATAATATCTTCTATATTAAGAGCTTTTATTTCATCGCCACCCAACGTTTCTTTTAACACCTTTCTTGCCAGGTCTAGGCTAATGTCTGAATTAAAGAGAGAGGAATACGCAAGCAACTTAACAAGTGCCCCCTCCATAACCCTGATATTGTCTTTAATGTTTTTGGCAATAAGTTCTGTTATTTCGTTGGGGACGTTCAAACTATCTTGTTCTGCTTTACTCTGTAAAATAGCTATTCTTGTTTCTAGGTTTGGTTTTTGAATGTCTACAGTCAGCCCTGATTGAAAGCGAGAGACAAGCCGGTCCTTAAGTCCATATAATTCGCTTGGGTGTCTGTCTGTTGTCAGAACAATCTGCTTCCCCCTTTGGTATAGCTCGTTAAATGTGTGAAAAAACTGCTCTTGTGTTTGTTCTTTTTTTTGTAAAAACTGTGCGTCGTCCACAAGCAAGACGTCACATTCTCGATAACGACTAGAAAATTCTGAGGTTTTGTTGTTCTTTATAGATGAAACAAAGTCGGTTGTAAATTTTTCACTCGTTGTATATTTGACTTTAGCATTTATTTGCTCAGACAGCACGTTGTTTCCAATTGCCTGCATAAGGTGTGTTTTTCCAAGCCCTACACCACCATATATCAATAGGGGGTTGAATGATGTTTGACCGGGAGACTTTGCAACTGAAAGAGCTGCCGCCCTAGCAAATTGATTGTTTGGCCCCCCAACAAACGTTTTGAACACATACCTGCTGTTGAGCTTACTTCCTCTGTCGTAGTCTTTTGATTTTCCGTTTGGCGAAACACCATTAATTGGGGTCTTTTGTAACGAAACCTCTCCTTTGTTTTTTCCTGCAATATTAAAGCTTAGCTGAACATCTTTTCCTGTTTCTTTTTTTATAGATGCCAAAATAATGTTTTTATAGTGACTATTAATCCATTCATAGTAGAACTTACTGGGAACTTCAATGGTAATTACAAAATCAGTAAGTGAGAGGGGACTAATAGGTTCAAACCATGTTGCATACGTCTGTTCGGTTACAGACGAGCGAACATTATCCGAGATGCGTTGCCACAAAGGCTTTAAACTGTCCATTTTACCTAAATTATCCACAAGTTATACACAATTGTTTTGTCATACAATTTATTGACGTGAAACAACACATTCCTAGTTCTATTTTCTGTGTTATAATGCTAATATTTGGGGTAGACTATTTCGTTGGTAGAACACAAAACATTTACTAACTTCGCCGCGGAAGTGAAGCAAAACAATGAAGCGCACATATCAACCAAGTAACCGAAAAAGAAAAAACAAGCATGGTTTTCGTGCTAGAATGTCCTCTCCTGGAGGACGAAACACAATCAAGCGGCGAAGACAAAAAGGGCGCAAGCACCTTTCCGCTTAATTCTTAATTGTACAAACCACAATCAACACAAAAGTCTTTTTGTGGCACCCCCCCACCCACTGGTGTCTTTAGAAGGGCGCTTTCGTCCCTTGTCATTTTTGTTGTAAGGCTATATCGGGTGGCTGTTTCGCCGATGTTTCCCCCTTCTTGTCGTTACACACCCAGTTGTTCCCAATACACCATAGATGCTTTTAACAAAAACAACCCCCTCAAAGCCTCTCTTCTTTCGTTAAAGCGTTTGTTAAGTTGCCACCCTTGGTCAAAGGGCGGTTACGATCCGGCATAGCGGCCCCATGAACAAGAATACTGTTCTAGCTTTTCTTTTAATTGCTCTTATCCTAATCATGATGCCCGAATATTTTAAGATGATTGGGCTTGCGAATGAGTCGCCACCCACAAATGATCAAACCAACAAAGTACCCGTTGATGGCCCCAAGTCGGAGCGGGACAATAATTTTAAACCACTTGGATCAGATGAACAGCAAACAAGCTTCAGCACAGACGAAGACGATCCTCCAACGTC
Organism: Fidelibacterota bacterium UBA2125; assembly: GCA_002329125.1. Lineage (GTDB taxonomy): Bacteria > Fidelibacterota > Marinisomatia > Marinisomatales > S15-B10 > UBA2125. Next base: position 19,245 of record DCXX01000101.1, read on the forward strand.
CTCAATAACCCTTAAGGATACCATACAAGAGGTTGTGCTTACCATAGAAACCAATCTCTATACAGCGCTTGTATCATCAAAGGGCGGTGGCACCCTACAATCTTATGAGGTAAATAATTATGACCACTGG